>NZ_CP093311.1:2113497-2415425 GCF_024498955.1 Thermomonas paludicola
CCGCGTGCGTGGCGCCTGTTCTGGACTCACTGCGCGGGCCGCGGCGGCGGCTCGGTCGGTGCCGGCACCTGCTTGCCCGGGTCGCCCCCGCCGAAGAAATTGCGGATTGCCTGCCCGGCGTGCTGCAGCGGCCCCATGTCGTCGTCCACCGGCGTTTCCGGCAGCGGATTTCCGAATTCATCGAACAGTGGGGGCGGTGCGAACACGCATTCCTGATAAGCCGGCGCATGTCCAGCCACGAAGGGGAAGCGGCGCGCGTCCGGGCAATCGGCATCGGTGCTTTGCCCATCCTGCACCCAGCGCCAGTCGATGCCATCGGCAGACAGCCGCAGCGGGGCGCTTGGCAGCCTCGCGAAGATGTTCGACCACACGCGCATCCCGCCCGTGGCGCCGTACAGGCCGGTGGGCTGATTCTGGTCGTTGCCGACCCAGACCACCGCCAGATGATCGCCGGTGTAACCGGCAAACCAGCTATCGCGACTGTCATTGCTGGTTCCGGTTTTTCCTGCCGGTGCCAGTCTGCCCAAGCCGTCGCGGATCAACGCGTGACCGGTGCCGGAAGACACCGCGTACTGCAATGCGCTGCCCACCAGCCGCGCCGCCACCGCATCGCCTTTTTGCGCGGGCGGTGCATCGCTGTCATAGCGCTTGATCGTGCGTCCCTGCGCGTCCAGCACACCACGCACCGCGTGCAAGGGCTGGATTTCACCGCCGGAGGCCAGGAACTGGTAGAGCTGCGCCATCGCATACGGGCTTTGATCGACCGCACCCAAAATCAGCGATGGCTGCGCTTCAACGGTGATCCCCGCCAGCGTGCGCAACAACGTGGCCAACCGCTGCGGCTGCACGTCCATGCCAAGGCGCACCGTGGCCTGGTTGTAGCTTTGCGCCAGCGCGTCCATCAGGTGCACGCTGCCGTGGCTGCGGCCATCGGAATTGCCGGGCTTCCAGGTGCGCCCCCCGCCAAGGCCAATGCTGATCGGGCCGTCGTCGATGCTGCTGGCCAGCGACCACCTGTCCGGCTGCGCCAGCGCCAGCAGGTACACGAACGGTTTGAGCAAAGACCCCACCGGCCGGCGCGCATCGACTGCGCGATTGAAGCCTGGCTCGGTGAAGTTGCGGCTGCCCACCACCGCCAGCACGTCGCCGTTGTGCACGTCGGTCACCACCAGGCCGGCTTCCAGCGGTGGCCGGCCCTTGGTGCTCAGCGCCCGCAGCGTATTTGCCACGGCGCCCTCGGCATAGCCCTGCGCGGTGGGCGACATCCCGGTCATCACCGCAAGCCCGGCACCCGACAGCTTGTCGGCCGGGTAATCGCGTGCCAGCTGCTTGCGCACCAGATCCACGTAAGCGGGGAACCGGTTGGCGGCCAGGTTGCCGGCATTTTCGGTGACGCCCAGCGGCGCCTTGACCGCGCGCTGATACTCGGCGTCGGTGATCAGCCTGGTTTCCCGCATTGCGCCCAGCACGAAATTGCGCCGATCGGTGGCACGCTCGGGGTTGCGCCGCGGGTTGTACCAGGACGGCCCCTTCACCATGCCGATCAGCAGCGCGATCTGCTCGGTGGACAGGTCCTTCAGCTCTTTGCCGAACCAGAATTCGGATGCCGCCGCCACGCCGCGAATCGACTGCGCGCCGCGCTGGCCCAGGTCGACCTGGTTGAAGTAGGCCTCGAGGATGGTGCGCTTGTCATAGCGCGCCTCCAGCAGCAGGGCGAACAGGATTTCCTTGCCTTTGCGGCTGTAGGTCTGCTCTTTGCCGATGCCCAGCAGCCCGCTGCGCGCAAGTTGCTGGGTCAGCGTGCTGGCTCCCTGGCGAGTGTCGCCGCCGGATTTCACGTTGACGAACGCGGCGCGCAGCATGCCGCCGATATCGATCCCGATATGGTGGTTGAAATCGCGGTCTTCCACCGCCTGCAGCCCGGTCACCATCAGCTCGGGCACTTCCTCGATCCGCACCAGCCGGCGTTCTTCCTGATTCTGGCCGTACAGGGTGGCGATCCGCGCCGGATCCATCCGCGCGCTGCGCAGGTTGCGGCGCCCGGCAATGTCGCGAATGGCGTTGACCTGGCCGGCGGCCAGCGTCACTTCCAGTACGGACGGTGCTACTCGCCCATCCACGTCGCTGTAACCGCGGCTGGAAATCCGCCAGCGTGCGCCGCTGTGCGCGTAAGTGCCCGCGCGGTGGCCGTCACCGGCGTGATAGGACGCCGCATCCAGCTCGCCCTGCAGGGTTTGCGCATCCATCGCCAGCCCTTGCCGCAGCCAGAGTGGCCGCGCGTATACCCGGGTCGGCACCTGCCAGCGCAGCTTGCCGAAGCGCTCGCCCACCTCGTGGTTGAGGTACAGCAAGTAGGGGATCAGGAACCCCAGCAGCAAGGCGGCACCGAGCAGCCCCCACGTCAGCAGGCGTCGGCGCCAAACCGGGCCGCCACCCGAGCCGCCTTCGTCATCGTCGTCGCGGCTCTCGTCTTCTTCGTCTTGGATGCGTGGCATTGGCTGGGCGTGTGGCGGCTGGATGCGACAATGAGTTCAGCCCCGAGTCTAGCGCAGCCGCGGTTGCGCCCATGTGCGGGAGTTCCCTCTTTTCGTGCAGGAGTTGTGCCCGCATGCCCGTCTCCGCCGAAGCGCGCTTCTGGTTCCTGCGCGCCCTGGGTGGCTGGCGGCGTGGCTGGGCCAGCCTGCGCACGCGCGGCGCGGCCGCCACCTGGCACCGCCTGCTGCTGCAACTGCGGCGCAGCCCGATCCCGGTTGCCGCGCCCTATGCACCCGTACCCGCGCCGTTTTCGCCGTTCAGCTTGCGTGCCGCAAGCGCACCTCGCGCCAGCATCGTGATCCCGGTGCACGGTGCGTTTGCGCATACCCTGGCCTGCCTGCGCGCGCTGGCCGAACACCCGCCGCAAGCCCCGTTCGAAGTCATCGTGGTGGACGACGCATCGCCGGACGACTCGCTTGCCAAGCTCCGCGAGATCGGCCAGCTGCGGATTCATGCGCGCGCGCAAAACGGCGGCTTCATCGCCGCCTGCAATGACGGCGCCGCATTGGCGCGCGGCGACTGCCTGATATTCCTCAACAACGACACGGTGCCGCAGCCAGGCTGGCTGGACGCGCTGCTGGCGACATTCGCGCAGTGCCCCGATGCCGGCATGGTGGGGGCGAAGCTGCTGTATCCCGATGGTCGCCTGCAGGAAGCCGGTGGCGTCGTGTTTGCCGACGGCAGCGGCTGGAACCATGGCCGCTTCGACGACCCGGCACATTGCCGCTATGGCTATCTGCGCGATGCCGACTACCTCAGCGGCGCCGCCATCGCCATTCCTCGCGCCGTGTTCGAACAACTGGGCGGCTTCGACCCGCGTTACGCACCAGCGTATTACGAAGACACCGACCTCGCCTTCGCCGTTCGCCAGCGCGGACTGCGGGTGCTGTACCAGCCCGATGCCGTGGTGGTGCACGCCGAAGGCGCGACCGCCGGCACCGACACCGCGACCGGCCCGAAAGCGGCGCAGCAGCGCAACCAATCGGTGTTTGCGGCGAAATGGCGCGCCGTGCTGGCCGGGCACCTGCCGCCCGCCACGGTTCCCACGCCCGCGCTGCTGCATCGCCGGCAACGACAGATCCTGATCATCGACGCGCTCACCCCGCAACCGGATCGCGACTCGGGTTCGGTGCGCCTGCTGGAGCTGATGCGATTGTTGCTGGAAGAAGGCGCGCACGTGGTGTTCCTGCCGGCCAATCGTCGCGCCGATGGCGGGTACACCCACGCCTTGCAGGCCATGGGCGTGGAATGCTGGCATGCCCCGCATGCATCGCGCTTTCCGGCATGGCTGCGCGAACATGGCCCGCGCTTTCACGCCGCGATGGTCAGCCGCCATTACATCGCCAGCGAGATGTTCCCGCTGCTGCGCAAGTTCGCGCCGCAAGCGCGCTTGCTGTTCGACACCGTGGACCTGCACTACCTGCGCCAGCAGCGCGCGGCGCAGCTGCATGGCGATGCCGCCGCCCTGCGCGCCGCCATGCGCACCCGGGCGCAGGAGCTGGCGCTGGTCGCGGCGGCCGACGCCACTCTGGTGGTGAGTGCAGCCGAGCGCGAATTGCTTGCGCGGGACGCGCCTGGCACGCGCGTGGAGGTCGTGTCCAACCTGCACCGGCTTGGGCCGCCCGGCCCGGACTTCACGGCACGTCGCGGCCTGCTGTTTGTCGGCGGCTTCCGCCACCCACCCAACGTGGATGCAGTGCGCTGGTTCGTGGAGGCGGTCTTCCCGCTGATCCGCGCCGCGCAACCGGATATCGAGTTCCATTGCATCGGCAGCGATGTGCCGGAATCCATTTCACGATTCGCCGAAGTCGATGGCGTACACATGCACGGCCACCAGCCCGACCTGCAACCGTGGCTTGAACATTGCCGCGTGTCCGTGGCGCCGCTGCGCTATGGCGCTGGCGTGAAGGGCAAGGTCAATCAGGCGATGGCACACGGGCTGCCGGTGGTGGCCACTGCTTGTGCCGTGGAAGGCATGCACGTGCGCGCCGACGAGGATGCGCTGGTGGCAGAGCGTGCTGAGGACTTCGCGCAAGCGGTGTTGCGCCTGCATGACGATGCCGCGCTGTGGCAACGACTTGCCGCGAACGGCCGCGCCAACGTGGCGCGGCATTTCTGCGCCGATGCCGCGCGCGATACGGTTCGCCGCCTGTTCCTCGGCGCACCCGTCTAGTTCAGGCCCGGCCCGATGTGCGCCAGCCGCTGCGCCAGCGCATCAATGCCGGGGACGCCCGCATCCACCTGACGCGCGCGGGCCAGCGCTTCGCGTGCGCCGCGCACATCGCCACCGCGCAGGCGCTCATCGCCCACCGCCAGCCAGCGCTCCGCCAGACGCCGCTGCGCCGGCAGAAGGCCAGCATCCGTCGGCGCGAGCAGCCGCCAGGCATCCAGGCATTCCAGCGCATGCCCAAGCGCATTGTCGCGGAGGGCGCGGCGCTGGCAATCGCGTGCCGCGACCAGCATCGCATCCGACGCCTGCCGCACCTTCGGGTCGTGCGGGGCCAGTGCGCGCGCTTCACGCAGACGATCCCAAGCACTCTCCCCCGGTGGCGTCAGCCAGTGCCCGCGCCGCTGTGCCTGATCCGCCAACGCCAGCGCGTTGGCCAGCTGCGCCCGCGTGTGCGGCGTGGCGACCGGCGGCAGCCGCCCGGCGCTGCGCCGGGCCTGGCGCAGATGCGCCTGCACCTGCTGCAAGCGGTCAGCGGCCACGCCCGCCGTGCGCGCCATCGACAACAACCGGTCTGCCTCGCCAAAACGGAAGTCGGCGATCCTCGCGTTCGCCGCCACCAGCACGGCATCGCCCAGCGCCGCGCCGCAAACGCCCGTTTGCGCTGCGCCTTCGATGCCATCGATGTCCTGGCATTCGCGCGCGGCCCGCTCCACCTGTCCATGCGCCAACAGGCGATGAATCTGCCGCTCGCGTCGCGCCAGCGCCTGCGCCAACCCATCGCGCAGCGCCGGCAGTGCGGGGAAGCCCGGATCGAATGCCTGCGCACGCTCCAAGAGTGCGGACACCTGCATTAATTCACCGCGCGCCAGCGCCATCTCCGCCGGCTTCAACAGTGCTTCCAGTGCATCCTCGCGCCCTTCCAGCGCACGCTGGTTGCGCGGCCGCACCTGCAGCACTTGCCGGTACAGCGGCAGCGCCGCATCGGGGCCATCGTCCAGATGGCCACCGGCAAGCACCGCCTGCGCACGCGCCAGCAGTGCATCGACGTCCACGATGGGGGCTTGCAATGCATGCAGCCGCACATCCAGCGCATCGGCGCGCGCAGCGGGTGCCTGCAGCTCGCGCGCCAGCCGCAGGGCGGATTGCGCCTGCGCGAGGCGGCCATCGCGCGTGAACCGCTCGGCACGTGCCAACGCCGCCAGCGCCACCCGCTGCATGCCCTCGCGTGCATCCAGCTGGTCGGGTTGCAGCGCCAGTGCGGCTTCGAACAGCTCGCGCGCACCGCTGCCATCGGCCGCGGTCAAGCGCCCATCACGCAGTGCCAGCTCCGCGCGCTGACGCAGGGCGTCGTAGCGCGGATCCGGCCACAGCCAGCGGCCGAGCGCATCGCGAAAGACCATGACGCCCAGCATCGACAGCACCAACGCCGCGAGCACGACCAACGCGAACAGGCGCCGTCGCTGCGGCAGCACCTGCCAGCGCTGGCGGACGGCCGCGCCAGGCCGCAGGCGATTCATGCGCGTCGCGCGGAGTCCACGCCGGGCAAGGATTCCAGGCGCGCCAACAGCAGCCCCAGCTGCCCGAAATCAGCAATGCGCACCTGCAATTGCACGCGCACGCGGCCATAGCCACCGCGCGTCTGTTCCGAGTGCAGGTTGAGCACGTGCACGCCAAGCTGCGCCACCAAGGTGGTGATGTCCTTGAGCAGCCACTTGCGATCCACCGCTTCGATACGGATCGCCACTTCCTGGCCGCTGCGGCGCGTGCCCCATTCCACCGGCAGCACCCGCGCCGGCTCCTTGCCCGCCAACCGCAGGAAGGCGGCGCAGTCGGGGCGATGCACGCTGACCCCGCGTGAACGCGTCAGGTAGCCGGCAATCCGCTCGCCCGGCAGCGGTTGGCAACAGCGCGCCACTTGCGCCAGCAGGTTGTCCACGCCCTGCACCGTCACCGCACCTGCGCCCGGCGCGCTGGCTGCCGGCGGCCTTGCCGGTGCGGTAGCCGCCGGCAACGGCTCCTGACGCTCACGCTCCAGCTCCAGCAGCGCCCGGCCGACCTGACTGGGGCCAACGTCGCCCAGCGCCACCAGCACCAGCAATTCATCGACATGGGTCGCGTTGAACTTGCCCAATACCGGCTGCAAGTCGGCGTGCAGCAACCCCATCCGGCGCAAATCGCGATCCAGCAGCTCGCGCCCGGCCTGCAGGTTGCGCTCGCGATCAAGCTTGTTGAACCAGGCGCGCACCTTGTCGCGCGAACGACTGCTGGCAAGGAAGCCGCTGCTGGCCTGCAGCCAGTCGCGACGGGGCTCGGCGGTCTTGCCCGTCAGGATTTCCACGCGTTCGCCGGTGTGCAGCGCGTAGGTCAACGGCACGATGCGGCCATCGACCTTGGCCCCCCGGCAACGATGCCCCACCATGCTGTGGATCGCATAGGCGAAATCCAGCACGGTGCCGCCCTGCGGCAAGTCGATCACCTCGCCCTTGGGTGTCAGCGCATACACGCGATCTTCGACCAGATCGCTGTCGATCCCCTGCAGCGGGCTGGCCTCACCCTCGCCAGCCGCCTCCGCCGCCTGCTCCAGCAGCTTGCGCATCCACGCGATGCGCTTGTCCATCGCCGCCCCGCCGGCGCTGCTGCCTTCCTTGTAGCGCCAATGCGCGGCCACGCCGAGCTCGGACTGCGCGTGCATGTCGCGGGTGCGGATCTGCACCTCGAAGGTCTTGCCTTCCGGCCCGATCACCGCGGTATGCAGCGAGCGGTAGCCATTGGTCTTGGGGCGGGCGATGTAGTCGTCGAATTCGCTGGGGACCGGCGGCCACAGGGCGTGCACCAGCCCCAACACCGCATAGCAGGTTGGGACATCGGCAACCAGCACGCGCAGCGCGCGCAGGTCGTACAGTTCTTCGATCGGCAGCGCCTTGCGCTGCATCTTTTTCCAGATGCTGTAGATGTGCTTGGGACGCCCCGCCACATCGGCGGCGATGCCATTTTCCGCCAGCACATCGCGCAGCCTCGCCATCACCATCTGGATGAAGCGTTCGCGGCCGACGCGATCGTCATCCATCGATTGCGCGATGCGCAGGTAGGCGTCCGGCTCCAGCACGCGGAATGCCAGATCCTCCAGCTCCCACTTCAATTGCCAGATGCCCAGCCGGTTGGCCAGCGGGGCATGGATGTCGCGGGTCATCCGCGCCAACGCGGCCTGCTCGTCTGCCGGCAGCCGCCACGCCGCGCGCATGCGCGAGAGCTGGCGCGCCAGCACGATGGGAACCACCCGCAGGTCGCGCACCAGCGCCAGCAGCAGGCGGCGCATGCCCTCGGGGTTGCGGCCACCGCCATGGCTGCGGTGCAGCGCCCACACCCGGCTGGCGGCGCGCTGGCCTTCCAGCAACACATGCAGGCGCTCCGGCACTTGGATCTGCGCCTCGACCGCCAGCGCTTCGATGTCGATCAGCGCATCCAGCAGCGTGGCGGCCCGCACCTCGGCATCGGCATTGAGCGAGGCAAGGATGGACAAAGCGTCGGCGAGCACGTCGGCGCGGTCGCGCATCGGCGCGCCGGCCTCGGCGCGGGCGCGCCAGAACGCGGCCAGCGACGCGGGCAGCGCGTCCTTCGGCAGGCGCGCCAAGGCGTCGTCCCAGCTGATGTTGGCGATGGCGGTAACGGACATGCAACTACAGTAGCGGGACGCGCATGAAGCGGCCAGCAATCAGCCGCGACCACCGGTGGAACGCAAGCGTTCCATCCGTGCCGCCAGCCGCTTCGGCGACACCCCGCCCTTCGCCCCCAGCTCCTGCGCGAACAGCGAGACCCGCAGTTCCTCCAGGTCCCAGCGCAGCGCCTGCGCCCCGGGATCGCCCGGATCGGCTGCTTCCAACGCGGCCAGGAACGGCGCGAGATCCAACATCCGCTGCTGGTCGCGCACCGGGTCGCGCTGGGCGCGTTCGGCGCGCAGCGACAGCGCCTTCAGCCAGCGCGGGTACTCCGCCAGCGCGGCGGCCGGCGTGTCGCGCAGGAACCCGGGCGCGGCCAGCGCGGCCAGCTGCGCCTGCATGTCGTCGAGGTTGGCGCGGGCCCAGCCGATCAGCTTCGATTCGAGCTTGGCGCGCACCTCCGCGACCAGGCCGAGGATGGCCTCCGCCTGCCGCAGCCGCTGCATGGCCTCGCCGAACAGAGCCTTGGCGATGGCGTCGCGGCGCTGCGCGAAGGCGTCCGCATCGCGCACGGCGAGCAGGCCATCTGCGGTGAGCGAATCGAACGCGCCGTCCACCAGATCGGCGCGCAGGCGATCCCGCGATGCGGTGTCCGCATCGCTCTTCCAGCCCTGTCTCGCGGCCTTGGCGCCGTGGCGAAGGGAAAGTGACGCTGACCCGCTTTCCGCCGACTCGATCGCCGCATGCAGCAGCGAGATCTTCGGCTGCACCGGCAGCTGCCGGCGCGCCTGCTTCAGCTTGTCGGCCAGCGCGATGGCCAAGAGCCGGCGCACGCCCTGCGGATGCCGGCGTTCGGCTTCCTCGCGCTGCGCGTGCAGGGCCAGCGACACGCTGTCGCCGTCGTCCTGCAAGGCGGGATAGGCCGGCACGCCGCCAGCGCCGGGCACCGACACGGGGATCGGCGTGTCGGGGAACGCGGTCAGTCCCGCCTGCGCCATGCCCTGCGCAGCGTGGCGCGCGAAGGCCCTTGCAGCGCGTTCGCCGAAACGGGCGCGCAGGTCGTCGAGGTCGCGCGATTCGGCCAGCACCGCCTTGCCGTCCAGCAGGCGCAGATTGGCGCGCAGGTGCGGCTCGATCACGGCCGCATCGAAATCGGTCGCAGCCACCGCCACGCCGGAGAGCTTCTTCAGAAAGCGCGCCAGCGCTCCCTCGATGCTGTCGGCGTCCGGCTGCGCGAACGCTTCCGCGAAGGCACGGGCGAAGTCCGGCGCCGGCACGAAATTGCGCCGCAGCGCCTTCGGCAGCGACTTGATCAGCGCCGTCGCCTTGTCTTCCACGAAGCCCGGCGCCAGCCACGACAGGCGGGCGGCATCCAGCGCGTTGAGCAGGTGCAGCGGCACCGCCACCGTCATGCCGTCGTCCGGCGCGCCCGGTTCGAAGCGGTACTGCACCGCCAGCCGCGCCTCGCCCAGCGCGATGTAGGCCGGGAAGCGCGCCGCGTCGGCCTGGTCGGCCACCAGCAGGTCATCGCGCGACCACTCCAGCGCGGCCTTCTCGTCCTTCGACAATTTGCCGAACCACGCATCCAGCGCCTGCGCGTTGTGCACGTGCGGCGGCAGCCGGTCCAGGTACCAGCGCGCCTGCCAGTCCTCGTCCACCACCAGGCCGACGCGGCGCTGCTTGGCTTCCTCCTGCTGCGCCAGTTCCAGCGTGCGCAGGTTGCGGGGCAGGAAAGTGCTGCGGGTGTTGATCTCGCCGGTGAGCAGCGCCTCGCGCACGAAGATCACGCGACTCTCCTCGGGGAACAGCGCGCCGTAGTGGACCGGCTTCTTCGGCGCCAGCACCAGCCCGAACAGGCTGATCTGCTCGCTGCCCAGCACGCGGCCCTGCGCGCGCGACCAGTGCGGGTCGTGGTGGCGGCGCGCCAGCAGGTGCGGCAGCTCGGCGATCGCCCAGTCCGGCTCGATGGCGGCGTTGGTGATCGCCCACACCTTCTCGGTGTCCAGCAGCGTGGCCGACAGCAGCCACGGCGGCGGCTTCGACGCCAGCTTCGAGCCCGGGAACAGCTGGAACTTGCGGCCTCGCGGGCCGTCGTAGAGGCCTTTTTCGCCGCGATGGCCCAGCTGTGTGGGCAGGCCGGCGATCAACGCGCGGTGGATCGCGGCAAATGCGGCGGCGCTTGTCTCCTCTCCTTGCGCAGCAGGGGGAGGCTGGGAGGGGGTTGCTTGAGTACCGTGCGGTGCAACGGGAGCACCCCTCCCCAACCCTCCCCTTCGCTGAGCAGATTCTGTCCCCGACACCATTTCCCACGGCGCCTCGCACTGCAGCTTCAGCTGCCGGTGCAGCTCCCACCATTCGCGCAGCCGCAGGAAGCCGAGGAAGTGCTTGTCGGCCCATTTGCGCAGCTGCGACTGGGTCAAGTCCTCGTGCGCGGTGCGGTAGCCCTGCCACAGCTTCAGGATGCCGACGAACTCGGATTTCGCGTCGGCGAACTGCGCGTGCGCGGCATCGGCGGCGGCGCGGGCGTCGGCCGGGCGCTCGCGCGGGTCCTGGATGCCGAGGAAGCTGGCGATCACCAGCATCTCGCGCAGCACGCCGTGCGCGTGGGCGGCCACCAGCATCCGCGCCAGCTTCACGTCCACCGGCAGCTTCGCCATCGTCCGGCCGATCGCGGTGAGCTTGCGGTTCGCGTCCACCGCACCGAGTTCGCCCAGCTGCTGCCAGCCATCGGCCACCGCGCGCGCGTCCGGCGGCTCCAGGAACGGGAACTGTTCGATGTCACCCAGACCCAGCGTCAGCATCCGCAGGATCACCCCGGCCAATGCGGCGCGGCGGATTTCCGGATCGGTGAATTCCGCGCGCGAGGCGAAATCGGCTTCGGAATACAGGCGGATGCAGGTGCCCGGCGCGATGCGGCCGCAGCGGCCGGCACGCTGGTTGGCGCTGGCCTGCGAGACGTCCTCGATATGCAGGCGATCGAGCTTCTGGCGCGGGCTGTAGCGCTTGACCCGCGCCACGCCGGGGTCGACCACGTAGTGGATGCGCGGCACCGTCAGCGAGGTCTCGGCCACGTTGGTGGCCAGCACGATCCGCCGCTGCGGGCCCGGATGGAACACGCGGTCCTGATCCTTCGCGGACAGCCGCGCGTACAGCGGCAGCACTTCGGTGTGGCGGTACTTGCGCTTCTCCAGCGCCTGGTGGGCCTCGCGGATCTCGCGCTCGCCGGGCAGGAAGATCAGGGTGTCGCCCATGCCCTTGTCGCGCATGATCTCGTCGCAGGCGGCGACGATGCCGTCGACGATCGTGCGCTCGCCCGCTCCTTCCAACGATTCCGCTGCCATCCGTGGCGAAACTTCGCCGCCTTCGGATCGCCCTGCCCGGCCATCCGTGGCCGGGCGTTCGCCGGCGCGGCGGACAAGTTGTCCGCCGGCACGCGCCGGCTCACCCAGCGGCCGGTAGCGCATCTCCACCGGGTAGCCGCGCCCCTCCACGCTCACCACCGGTGCATCGCCGAAATGCGCGGCGAAGCGGCCGGTGTCGATGGTGGCCGAGGTCACCACCAGCTTCAGGTCCGGCCGCTTCGGCAGCAGCTGCTTGAGGTAGCCCAGCAGGAAGTCGATGTTGAGGCTGCGCTCGTGCGCCTCGTCGATGATCAGGGTGTCGTACTTCGACAGCCAGCGGTCGGTCTGGATTTCCGCCAGCAGGATGCCGTCGGTCATGAACTTGATCGCGGTCTGCTCGCTGACCGCGTCGTTGAAGCGGACCTGGAAGCCGACCGTGCCGCCCAACGGCACCTGCAGCTCCTCGGCCACGCGCCGCGCCACCGAGCGCGCGGCGATCCGGCGCGGCTGGGTGCAGCCGACCATGCCGGCCGCCCCGCGCCCGGCCAGCAGGCACAGCTTGGGCAGCTGGGTGGTCTTGCCGCTGCCGGTTTCACCAGCGATCACTACCACCTGGTGGGCGCGGATCAGGCCGACGATCTCGTCGGCGTGCGCGGCGATCGGCAGCGCCTCGTCCACGTGCGCGGCCGGCAGCGCGGCGGCGCGGCGCTCGCGTTCGGCCACCGAGGCCTGCAACTTGCCGAGGAAGGCGTCGCGCAGGCCGGCATCGTCCGGCTTGGCGTTCCACTTCAACCACAGCCCGAGCAGGCGGCCGCGGTCGCGGGTCAGCGCGCCGTCGATGGCGCGCCGGGCCGGGCCGGGCGCAGCCGGCTTGTGATTTGGCTGGATAGGCCCCATGGATGAGAGCAAGCGAAAGTTCCGATTTCAGGCAGACGCAGAATCCGCGTATTGTCGCCGCAAGTCCCCCGAAAGCGTGCACAGGAGTTCGCCATGTCCAAGCAAAAAGCCACCAGCAAGGCAGCCAAAGCGTCCAAAGCCGCACCCGGCGATCATGGCGTCGATATCGGCATTGGCGCCCACGATCGCGAAAAGATCGCGACCGGCCTGTCGCATTTCCTGGCGGATGCCTACACCCTCTACCTGAAAACCCACAACTTCCACTGGAACGTCACCGGGCCGATGTTCAATGCCCTGCATACCATGTTCGAGGCGCAGTACACCGAGCAATGGACCGCCCTGGACGGCATCGCGGAACGCATCCGCGCACTGGGCTTCAACGCCCCCGGCAGCTATGCCGAATTCGCCAGCCTGAGCTCGATCAAGGAAGAACCCGGCATGACCACGGCACTGGCTTGGCATGACATGGTGCAACAACTGGTGGAAGGCAACGAGGCTGCGTGCCGCACCGCGCGCAGGGTGCTGGACATCGCAGGCAAGGCCGACGATGCGCCCACCGAAGACTTGCTGACCCAGCGGCTGCAAACCCACGAGAAATACGCGTGGATGCTGCGCTCGCTGCTGCAATAAGCCATCCGGGTTGCAATGGAAAAACGACACCGCAAGGTGCCGTTTTGGTATCAGCCCACAGCTCAATGCCGGCGGCGGGCGTTCCTGTAGGCGTCGTTGATCTCGCGCGCCTTGAGTGCGGCCAATGCGCGAATTTCGGCACCCAGCGTGGCGACCTTGTCCGGATGGTATTGCGTGATCCTGGCGCGATACGCCGCCGTCACCTCCTCGTCTGACGCCCATTCGGACACCTCCAGCACCTCGTGCCAGGGGCGCGCGTCCGACGTTTCCTCCACTGCATCCGGCGGCGGCATTTCAATGTCCGCATCGTCGGGCCGATGGGTGAACACGGTAACCAGCCAGTAGCCGATGCCCAGCCCGGCGGCAATGGATGCCATTTCCACCCACGTCATTCCGCATCTCCTTGCACATCGTCATCGGCAAGCAACGCACGCCTTGCCTCCCATGCGCGTTGCAGCCGCGCCCGCGACACCGGATCCAGCACGGCATCGGCAAACACATCCGCCGATTGCGCCAACCCGCAGCGCAGGGTGACGCGACGCACCAGGTTGAGCGCAAACGGCGGGCAGGCAAGGACATCAAAGCCCATGGAGGCCATGTCCCGGCGCGATAGCCCCAGCGTCGCGCGACAGCGCAACAACCACAGCATCGCGATCAGCGTCGGCAAATAAATCAGCGCCAGCAGGCCCAGCAGCCATATCGGTGACCAGTGCATCGCAAGCGCCAGCGGCACCAGTCCGAACAGTGCAATCGCGAGCAACCAGGCCAGCCAGCGCAACGGCCGAACAGCGCGCAACACGGCCTCCAACTCAGGCCGCTGCGCATTCTCCGCACGCACTTCCCAAGCCAGGCGGAACACCGGCGCACCGGGCGACAACAAGGCAGGGAAGCCCAGGAAGCGCCCGCCCCATGTCGCCCCATCGCCCAGCGCCGCGGCCCAGCGCCGCGCCGGCCTGGTGAACACGACCTCGTCGGCATACAGCAGCATTCCGGCATCGAACAGGTAAAACGCCGCGATCGCCGGCAGCAGCAGGCCCTCGGCAGTCGGCAGGTTCAGGACTTTGCGCCCTTGCCGCCGAAGAATTTGCGAATTCCCGCTGCCATGGCGGCAAGCCCCACCATCACCAGCTTCCACATTTTCAGCAGGAAGATGCCGATCGCGGCGAACACCCCCTTCTTGGCAGCCACTGCAGCCGCGCCACCGGTGACCAGCGCAGCAAGGCCGTACTCGGCCACGTGATCGCCGGAACGGAAATCGGCATAGCGATCGCCATCCTTGAAGTTGAAACCGGGAAGCTTGCTTTTGAAGTCGGCAACCGAGGCCTGCAGTTTGTCCGGCCCGGTGACCAACAGCACCTGCATCACGCCGCGCCGACCCAACAGGCGGGTGTTGTAGTTGATGCTTTCGCCAGAGGAATGTTCACCCTTCAACCGGAACGCCCACTCCAGCGACTTGATCCCGCTGTCGTATTGCGGCTTGAATGCCCAACCGGTGACATGGATCGAATCCCAGCCGTTTTTCTTGCGCTCTTCGTTGGAGGCTTCAGTACCCTCGGTGACCGACTTCAACAAATCGTCGGCGTCGAGCTTGTCGTCGTCCTTCACATATCCGACCGGGTCGAATGAGAAAAACGCGACCCACGACAAATCGTTCTTGGCCAGCACATATTCATCGACGCCGGAGTCCGGATTTTCGGTCAGCCGATTGAACTCACGCGCGCCCTCCGGCCCGAGAAAGGCGTATCCCTCCGGCACCCGGATCTTGGCATTGGCACCCACCTGCCCATTCGTCGGCCCCTCGACCCACGGCAGTTCACTGACATCCTTGGCCTGGGCAAAGGCCAAGTTGCACCATAGCAAGCCCATCGTCAGCGTTGCCGCCATCCACTTCTTCATGAAATTCCCCGGTCATCGCCATCCCCATGGCATCCCATGATTTTATCAGGCACCAAGCACCCAGCGCATTCGCCAGCCTCACTGCGACATGCCAAATTTCCGGAACCATCAACCAGCGGATTGGGACCGAATGCGAGGCTGACTGGCTGAAAGGCAATGGTAGGTTGGCTGGGAATCGAACCCAGGACCAGCGGGTTGAGACCGAATGCGAGGCTGACTGGCTGAAAGGCAATGGTGGGTTGGCTGGGAATCGAACCCAGGACCAGCGGATTAAAAGTCCGATGCTCTACCGACTGAGCTACCAACCCGGAACAAAAGCCCCCGGCATTGCGCCGGGGTGCGCATTCTACCCGATGCGGAGCTCGACGTAGTGGGTGGGATCGACCAGGCCCGCTTCGGCGAACCCCTGCGCGCGCAGGCGGCAGGCGTCGCAGTGGCCGCAGGCGCGACCATCGGGGTCGGCCTGATAGCAGCTCACGGTCTGCGAAAAATCCACGCCAAGACGAAGCCCCTCGCGGGCAATGTCGGCCTTTGACATCCGCATCAGCGGCGCATGCACGCGAAAGCGGCTGCCTTCCACGCCGGCCTTGGTGGCGAGGTTCGCCAGCGCTTCGAAGCCGGTGATGAACTCCGGCCGGCAGTCCGGATAGCCGGAGTAGTCCACCGCGTTGACCCCGCAGAACAGGTCGGTGGCGCCCAGTACCTCGGCCCAGCCCAGTGCCACCGACAGCATGATGGTGTTGCGCGCCGGCACGTAGGTGGAGGGGATGCCCTGTCCAATCACGTGGCCGTCGGCATCGGTGGGAACGTCGATGTCATCGGTCAGCGACGATCCGCCGATGCTGCGCAGATCCACGTTCACGATCTTGTGCGCCACCGCACCCTGCGCGTTTGCGACACGGGCGGCAGCATCCAGCTCGGAGGTGTGGCGCTGGCCATAGCGCACGCTGAGCGCATGCGCGGCAAATCCCTGCTCGCGGGCGATGGCCAGCACCACGGCGGAGTCCATGCCTCCCGATACGAGAACGACTGCATTTTTCATGGTCTTGGCAACTTCATTTGCATGGGGTCATCTCCCCGGCCACGGGAAGAACGAAACATTCACCGTCCGGGCTCGTCGTTCCAAAGCAGCTTGTGCAGCTGCATCTGGAAGCGCACCGGGAGTTTTTCCGCGACGACCCAGTCCGCCAAGTCACGCGGGGTGATCTGGCCGAAGCTGGGTGAAAACAGGACGTCGCAGATCTCGTGCGGACGATGCCGCGCGATGACGTCCTTGGCCCAGTCGAAGTCCTCGCGCGAGCAGATCACGAATTTGACCTGGTCGTGCGCGGTCAACAGCGGCAGGTTGCTCCACAGGTTGCGCGCCATTTCGCCCGACCCGGGCGTCTTGATGTCGAGCACGCGCGAGACGCGCGCATCCACGCCGCCAATATCCAGCGCACCCGAGGTTTCCAGCGAGACCACGTAGCCGGCATCGCACAGTTTTTCCAGCAGCAGCAGGCAGCGTTTCTGCGCCAGCGGCTCGCCACCGGTCACGCACACGTGGCGAACGCCATGTCGCGCCACTTCGGCAAGGATGGCGTCGATGTCCCACCATTGCCCGCCATGGAAGGCGTAGGCGGTATCGCAATAGCTGCAGCGCAGGGGGCATCCGGTCAACCGCACGAAGACGCTGGGCCAGCCCGCATCGCGCGCTTCGCCCTGCAACGACAGGAAAATCTCGGTGAGCTTGAGGCGCTCTGGCTGGCGGTCCGCCGATGCGGCGGCCGCATCGGGGACGGCGTTCATCCGGCTATTTTAACGGCTGCCGGCCATCTGCATCGCGTGCAGGCGATCTTCTGCGGTTCGCGCCACGTCGGTGCCCGGGTAGCGCTGGCTGACCTGGCGCAGCGTGACCGATGCCGTATCGAACTGGCGCAACCCGTATTGGGACAAGCCCAGCTTGAGCAATGCGCCCGGCGCTTTGTCATGGCTGGGATAGCGGTCCAGCAGGCGCTGGAACTGCTGCCCGGCCAGCGCGTAGTTCTGGGTGACGTAATAGCTCTCCCCCAGCCAGTACAGCGCGTTCGGAGCAAGCTGGCCATTCGGGAAAGCGTCGAGGAAGTCGCGCAGGCGACGCGCGGATTCGACGTAGTCGCCACTCTTCATTGCATCCAGGGCATTGCCATACGACGCCTGTTCGTCCTTGCCCGCCATGCCGGTGGGGACCGGCGCTGCAGGGGCCGTGGTGATCGTGGCCGGCGCCGCTCCGGACGCAGCACCCACCGCCAGTGGTTCGGCGGTGGACACGGCTGCGCCGCCTTCCAGCCTGTCCAGACGTCCGCTCAGGTCGAGATACTGCGTGCGCTGGCTTTGTCTGGCCTGTTCCAACTGCTGCTGCAGCTGCTCGATCTGGCCGCGCTGATCCTGCACTTCAGCGCGCAGCTGGCTGATCTGGTTGACCAGTTCCGTGCCGTTTTTCTCGCCGGCAGCCTGCTGTTCCAGCGCCGCCACCCGGTCGGCCAGACTGGCGCGCTGGGCCAATGCCAGCGGCGACGCGGTCAGCGTCGCCGCCAGCAGAACGAGCATGGAAATCGCCTGCCGCATCACTTGGCGCTGTACACCAGTTCAACGCGACGGTTCTTGCTCCAGCAGTCTTCACTCGACTCGGCGCAGACCGGGCGCTCTTCGCCATAGCTGATCACCGTCAGTTGGCTGGCATTGCCGCCATTGGCCTGCAGCGCCGAGGACACCGCGTTGCCACGGCGCTCACCCAGGCCCAGGTTGTATTCGCGGCTGCCGCGCTCATCGGCATTGCCTTCCAGGCGCAGGCGCGCGCTCGGGCGATCGCGCAGATACTTGGCATGGCAGGCCATGATGGCCTGGAACT
This sequence comes from Thermomonas paludicola, assembly GCF_024498955.1. Classification (GTDB taxonomy): domain Bacteria; phylum Pseudomonadota; class Gammaproteobacteria; order Xanthomonadales; family Xanthomonadaceae; genus Thermomonas; species Thermomonas paludicola. The sequence continues at coordinate 2,131,492 of NZ_CP093311.1, forward strand.
CCGGCTTCAGCGCGTCCTGGTCGAGATCGAAATACACCACCCGCTGGCGCAGGCAGGCATCGGTGTCCAGATCGGCCGGGGAATAGGTGCCCGGGGCGGTATTGACGATCGGCTGCGTGGTGGCACCATTGTCCACCGTCTGCGCGGGCGGCGGGGTTTCCTTGACTTTCTTGGTGCAGCCCACTGCAACGAGCGCGCTCAGCGCGGCGATGGTCAGGATGCGTGCAACGGGCGGAATGGAAGCAGTCATCGGAATATCCTCATCGTGGGTGTACGGAAGCGGGCCTCGGCCAGTCTAGCCGGTTGGCACGTGATCGTTTGGTGAGTCACTGTTTGCGCAAGGGCGACCACGCCGGCTCGCGCACATCCTCATCCGGCAGTGGCAACCGGTAGCGCACGCGACCATCGGTGGACACCACGTACAGCACTCCGCGACGCCCCTCGCGCGCGGCGTACAGCAGCATTGCGCCATTCGGTGCGAAGCTGGGGGACTCATCCAGCGAACCGGGCGAAAGCATGCTCCAGCGCGGGCTGCCGGTGCTGCGATCCATCAGCGCGATGCGATAGACATTGCCCGCGCCCTGCGCCGTGGCCATTTTTTTGCCGTCCGGCGACAGCGACGGGCTGGCGTTGTAGCTGCCTTCAAACGTGACCCGGGTGGCGCTGCCGCCGCCGGCGGGCACCTGGTACACCTGCGGGCGGCCACCGCGATCCGAGGTGAAGTAAAGACTGGCGCCATCCGGGCTCCAGACCGGCTCGGTGTCGATGCCAAAGTGATTGGTGAGCTGGGTCAGGTGTTTGCTGGCCAGGTCCATCACGTAGATATCGGGGTTGCCGCCCTTCGACAGGGTCATCGCCAAGCGGGTGCCGTCCGGCGAGAAGCTGGGTGCGCCGTTGATGCCGCGGAAGCTGGTGAGGCGTTCGCGGCTGCTGGTGGCGACATCCTGGATCCAGATGCCGGAATTGCCGCCCTCGAAATCCACGTAGGCAATCTTGCGGCCGTCCGGGCTCCAGGAAGGCGACATCAGCGGCTCTTTCGACTTCACCATCCAGCGTGGATTCCAGCCGTCGGCATCCGCCACCCACAGCGCATAGCGCGTGTCGCGCCCCAGCCCGGTGGAGGTGACATAGGCAATCCGCGTCCAGAACGCGCCGGGCACGCCGAGAATTTTTTCGTACACCGCATCGCTGACCTGATGCGCCACGTCGCGCATCGAGGCGGTTGGCGCGGCCAGCGCGAACCCCAGCAGGCGCTCCTGCTTGGCGACATCGAACAATTCGTATTCGGTCCGATAGCCGTCGCCCGAGGGCGCGCAGCGCCCGATCAGCAGGTAGTCCTGCTTGAGCATGCGCCAGGCCGGATAGGCCACGTCGCTGCCTTGCGTGGGCCGCTCCGGCAGGCTGGCCGGGTCGGGGCTGCGGAACTGGCCCGAGCGCCCCAGATCGGCACGCACCACGCCAGCCACGTCGGTCTGGCCGCAATCGCCGCCAAACGGCACCACCGCGATCGGCAGCGCCGCGGCATTGCCGCCGACGATGTCGATTTCCAGCCCCTTGCTCTGGGCAAACGACACCAGCGGCAGCAGCGCGCCCAACAGCAAGGCAATGCAACTCGGCAGACGAAAGCGGGATCGGCGCATGGGGCGATGGACTCTCTGCAGAAGGTGAACAGGGTCGCCGATGCCGGCACCCGCAAGATGAACGTTAGCGGACTAACCCGATCACCCGCGTGAACATGGAGTCGTCAGCGGTCTTCCGCCACGAAATTGAGATCGATCGTGCGACTGAACACGGTTTCGAAGCCGGCATATGGCAAGGGCGACGCCTTCAGCACCGCGCGCTCGACCGACTGCCTGCCCGCCGCATCGTAGGAACACGCTGGCGACACGGTGACATCGACCACTTCGCCACCTGGCAGCTGGCGAATCGAGATCCGGCAGCGCTGGCCCAGCGGCACCGTTTCCGGGCGCACCCACTGGCGCAGGATCGCCTGCTGCAGCGCGGCCGCGTATTTCGCCAGCAAGCCTGCGTCCGGGCCGCGGTTGCCGGGCGTTGCCGGCGCCGACGCAGCAGCGGGATTGCGGGCATCGGCAAGCTGCAGGGCGCGCATCTCCGCTTGCGTGCGCTCGCGCGCGGCCTGCTCGCGCTGGCGGCGAATTTCGTCAATCTGCTTTTGCTTCTGCCGCTGCAACTCCGCCTGTTTTTTCGCGTCCAGCTCGGCCTGGTCTGGCTGCCTGCGCTGTTCTTCCTGCTCGCGCGGCACCTTGGCAACCAGCGGCGAATCCGCGTTGCGCTGCACTTTTTCCTGCTCCATTGGCGCGGGTTCCGGCACCGGCGGTGGCAATGCCTTTGCCTGCGGCGGGGGCGGCACCTCGTCCGGCAGTGGTGTCGGAAGCGGCTCCGGCACCGGCTCGGGCGCACGCACTTGTTGCTGCGGCGCGCGTTGCAGCGCGCGCTGCATCGAAGGGCTCAGGTCCGATACCGTCACCAGCTCGGCTTCGATGGGATCGCCCTGGGCGGCGGCCACCGCCGCATGCTGCGGCCAGCGCAGGCCGGCGAACAACAGCACGAACAGCAGCGCATGCAGGCCCAGTGCCTGCAGCACGGCCGTTCGCGTATCCGTCCGCGTCTCCCTCATCGGCGCTGGCTCAATGCTCTTTGCCGGCACTGGGCGGGCTGCCCATCAGGCTCACCCGGGCAACGTGTGCATCGCTCTGCAGCTTTCCCATCAACGCGTAAACGCGCTGGTAGCGCACCGCGGCGTCGCCCGCCACGTACACCGGCAGCTCCGGGTCTGCCTTGATGAAGGCCGCCACCTTCGCCAGCAGCTGCGCCTCGTCCATCGCCCGCGGGCGTTTCAGGCCTTCGTACATCAATGAGAGCTCGCCCGCACCGTTGACCTGCACCACCAATGGCTGCTTCTTTTTTTGTTCGAGCGTTTTGGCATTGGCCTGCGGCAGATTGACGTCCACCCCCACGTTCAGCAACGGCGCGGTGACCATGAAGATGATCAGCAGCACCAGCATCACGTCGATATAGGGAACGACGTTGATCTCGGCCTTGAGCTTGCGCTTGCGTGCGCGGCGAAGGGAGCCAGTGGCCATGGATGCCTCAGTCGGCCTGGCGTTGCAGGATCGAGGAGAATTCTTCGCTGAAGGTCTCGTAGCGCACCGCCATGCGCTCGGCGCGGGTGGCGAAGCGGTTGTAGGCCCACACCGCCGGAATGGCCGCGAACAGGCCCATCGCGGTTGCGATCAACGCCTCCGAAATCCCCGGCGCCACGGTGGCGATGGTGGCCTCTTTCATGGTGGCCAAGCCCTGGAACGAAATCATGATGCCCCAGACGGTACCGAACAGGCCCACGTAGGGACTGATCGAACCGACGTTGGCCAGGAATTCCAGGCTGCGTTCCAGCCCGTCCAGCTCGCGCGACGCCGCGGCACGCATGCCGCGCTGTGCGCCTTCCAGCTGCATGCGCGCGTCCACGCCGCGCCGCTGGCGGATGCGGTTGAATTCGCGCATGCCGCCTTCGAAAATCGCCTCCAATCCCTCGATGCTGCGGTTGCGCTCGGTGGCGGCAGCGTACAGCTTGGGCAATTCGATGCCCGACCAGAAGCTTTCCTCGAAGCGATCGGCTTCGCGCTCGGCGCGATCCAGCAGGCGCTTTTTGCGCAGGATGATCACCCACGAAGCCAGCGACGCAAGCAGCAACAGGGCCATCACCAACTTCACCGGCAGGCTGGCGTGCAGTACCAGCTGCAGGATGTCCAGCCCCTGCCCGGTCGGTGTTGCCGCTGCAGCCTGCACGCCGGTATTGGCCAGCTCCACCGTGCTGGCTGTCGCGTTTTCGGGCAGGGCCTGCGGCAGCGATTGCAGCATGGTGGGTGCGAACATCAAGGAATCTCCACGGTGGTTGTCAGTTGCAGCAGCAAGGCATCCGGAAGCGGACGCGGGCGGAAATCGGTCGCGCGCAGCGCGGCGATCTTCACCCGGGCATCCACCAGCAAGCGGCCTTCGCATTCGATCCGCTGCGTCAGCACGAGACTGGCGCCCCGGCATTCCAGCAGACTCACGCTGACCTGAAGCTGATCGTCCAGGCGTGCCGGCGCGCGGAAATCGACCTGCACCGCGCGCACCACGAACAACAGGTTGTCGCGATGGCGCATGGTGTCCTGGTGCAGCCCCTGCCGGCGCATCCATTCGCTGCGCGCACGCTCCATGAACGCCAGATATTGGGCGTGATACACCACGCCGCCGGCATCGGTGTCTTCCCAGTACACGCGGACAGGAAAGGAAAAGGAAAGGGGGGCAGAGTGAGTTTTCCGCCCAGGATTCGCAGTCATTCCAGACTCCTCGTCGGAAAACTCACTCTGACCCCCTTTCCTTCTCGGCCTTCGGCTTGAAACCGAGGTGGCGGTAAGCCTTGGGCGTGGCCATGCGGCCGCGCGCGGTGCGCAGCAGGAAGCCCTGCTGGATCAGATACGGCTCAACCACATCCTCCAGCGTGCCGCGCTCTTCCGACAGCGCCGCCGCCAATGACTCCACGCCCACCGGGCCGCCATCGAACGCATCGATGATGATGCCCAGCATGCGCCGATCGAGCTCATCGAAGCCTTCCGGATCCACCTTCAGCATGTCCATCGCCGCGCACGCGGTGGCGGCATCGATGGCGCCTGCGCCCTTGACCTGCGCGTAATCGCGCACGCGGCGCAGCAGGCGGTTGGCGATACGCGGCGTTCCGCGCGCGCGCCGCGCCAGTTCGCCGGCGCCATCGGCATCGCAGGCAATGCCCAGGATGCTGGCCGAGCGGCGCACGATGCGGGTCAGTTCTTCCGGCGAATAGAACTCCAGCCGTTGCACGATACCGAACCGGTCGCGCAGCGGCGCGGTCAGCAAGCCTGCGCGGGTGGTGGCGCCAATCAGGGTGAACGGCGGCAAATCCAGCTTGATCGAGCGTGCGGCCGGCCCTTCGCCAATCATGATGTCGAGCTGGTAATCCTCCATCGCCGGATAAAGGATTTCCTCGACCAGCGGCGACAGACGATGGATCTCATCGACAAACAGCACGTCATGCGGCTGCAAATTGGTCAGCAACGCGGCCAGGTCGCCCGCCTTCTCGATCACCGGGCCAGAGGTCACCCGCAGGTTGACGCCAAGCTCGTTGGCGATGACGTGGGACAGCGTGGTCTTTCCCAGTCCGGGCGGGCCGAAGATCAGCACGTGGTCGAGCGCTTCGCCACGCTGCCTGGCCGCCTCAATGTAAATTTGCATTTGCTCGCGCACCGGCTGCTGGCCGAGGTATTCGTCCAGCCGGCGCGGGCGGATGCTGGCATCCAGCGCCTCGTCTTCGCGGGTGGCGTCGGGGGCAATCAGGCGGGGATCGGTCATGCTCCGATTATCGCCCGCCGCAGCGGCTTTTGCCCGCCAACCCGCCGCTGCCCATGTCCCGCGCCGTGCGCCTTGTCGACAGGGCCCGATCAGCATTGCGCAGCATCGCCGCAATTATTACCCTCCAGACATGACGGATACCGCGAACGGCTCCGCACCGCCTGCCAACAGCTTGCCGCGGCTTGTCGTGTTCGCGCTGGGCTTCGCCGCCTGCGCTTGGTGGTCAATCCACATGACCGCGGGGCCCTCGGGGTTTTCGATGCTGTGGGTGCCCAGCGGGATCCTGTTCGGCGTCCTGCTGACCTCCCCGCGGCAACACTGGAACGGCTATCTGCTGGGAGCCCTGCTGGGGTTCCTGGCGGCCAACGCACAGCGCAACGGCCTGGGGCCGCTGACGCTGCTGCTCAGTCTGTGCAACGTGTTCGATGCCTGGCTGGCTGCGCGCATCGTGGCACCGCGGGTGACGGACATCGGGCAACTGGCGTCCATCAATCGCACCCTGCGCGTGGCTGGCGCTGCAATCATTCTTTCGTGCTCGCTGTCTGCGCTGGTCGCCGCGACGGCGCGACATGCGCTGCCTCCGGGGACATACGGGTTCGCCGTCCTGGTCGAAACCTGGCTGGCCTCGCACGTCATGGGGATGGTGATCTTCGGCACGCTGACGGTCGTCGCCCGGGTTGAAGGCAGGCGCATGCTGGGGCCACCCAAGCGGCGTCCGGAGTTGGCGGCAACGCTGGTGCTGGTCGCCGGAAGCACCTGGCTCATTTTCGCCCAGGCCCACCTTGCGGCCTCGTTCCTGTTGTTTCCGCCCCTGCTGCTCTGCGTGCTGCGCCACCGCTTCAGCGGATTCGTGCCCGCCATCGCACTGATCGCGCTGATTGCCACCATGCAGACTGCGGCGGGCCATGGGCCCTTCGTATTGGGCGCCGGGCTGGACGACGGCGTGACGCGTGCGCGCCTGCTGCAGCTTTTCATCCTGTGCTGCTGCATGCTGGCATTCCCGATCGCGTCGGTGTTGACCGAACGACGGATCCAGACGCACAAGCTGCGTCGCAGCGAACAGCAGTATCGGATCCTGGCCGAGTATTCGCGTGACCTGATCATCCGCATCACCCCGGACCGCACGTTCGACTACATCTCTCCATCGGTGACCGAGCTGCTGGGATGGGATCCGCAGGAATTTGAAAGGCGACGCTGGGAGCTGGTGCATCCGGAGGACGTCGCGATCCTGCAGGACGCGATGGCCCCGCTCCATGAAGGCGGGGGCGTGGCGAGTCTGGTGTATCGCTGCCGGCACAAGCAGGGCCACTACATCTGGTTGGCCGCCAATGTGCGCAGCGTGCGGGACGAGCAGGGCCTGATGGCGCTGGTGTTTTCCGGCCGTGACGTGACTTCGCGCATCGAAGCCGAGCACGCGCTGGAACAACAGGCCCGGCGCGACCCGCTCACCGGCCTGGCAAACCGCCTGCTGTTCGAGGAGCGCATGGCGCTGGCATTGGCTCGGGCCCAGCGCAACAAGACGCGGGTGGGACTGCTGTATTTCGATGTGGATCACTTCAAGCGGATCAACGACAGCCACGGGCATGCCGCAGGCGACTATGCGCTTCGCGCGTTCGCGCAGCGAATGACCCAATGCGTCCGCTCGGTGGATCTGGCCGTGCGGCTGGGCGGCGATGAGTTCGTCGTGGTCGTGGAAGACATCGCCACCCCGCAGAGCCTGCTGTTCATTGCCGACAAGTTGCTGGCGGCGACGCGGGAACCCGTGCTGTTCGGCACCACGCCGCTGCAGATCGGCACCAGCATCGGAATCGCCATGAGTGGCCCCATGCATTCGGATATCGCCGCATTGATGGCGCTGGCCGATACCGCCCTGTACCAGGCCAAAGCTGCCGGCCGCGGCACCTGGCGGCTTGCCATCCCGCCTGAGGGCGACGGCCCTCCCTCCTGAGCCCGCTGCAGGCCACCCCGCAGCCTGCCCGGCGCATCAGCCGGGCGAGTGCAAGAACGCCTCAGATCTCGACCTGCGCCCCCAGCTCCACCAGGCGGTTGCCGGGGATGCGGAAGAACGCGGTCGCCGGCGCGGCGTTGCGGTGCATGAACGCAAACAGCTTGTCGCGCCAGATCGGCATGCCGCGACGGCGCCCGGCGACGACGCTCTCGCGGCTGACGAAATAGGTGGTATCCATCGGATTGAAGGCCAGCTCGCATTGGTCGCAGCTGCGCATCAGCGCCACCGGCACGTCCGGTGTTTCCATGAAGCCGTAGCGCACGATGACCCGGTAGAAGTCATTGCCTGCGATGGGCTCGATCTTCATCCGCCGCTCCTGCGGCGCGTACGGCACGTTCAAGGTTTCCACGGTCAGGAACACGTTGCGTTCGTGCAGCACCTTGTTGTGCTTGAGGTTGTGCAGCAGCGCGTGCGGCACCACGTCCGGGCTGGCGGTCAGGAACACCGCCGTGCCCGGCACCCGCACCGGCGGCGCCAGCATCAGGCCGGGCAGGAAGGTATCCAGCTGGATCCCCTCTTTCCGCACTTCGGCATTGAGCAATTCGCGGCCACGACGCCAGGTGCGCAACATGGTGAACAGCAGCAGCCCGAGCGCCAATGGGAACCAGCCGCCGTCCGGGATCTTGGCACCGTTGGCGACCACGAACGCCGCCTCCACCACCGCGAACACCAGGCACAGCGGCAGCACCCAGTGCCGCCAGCCTGGCCACAGCGCGTACGCCACGATCGCCAGCAGCAACGTGTCGATCAGCATCGTCAGCGACACCGAGATGCCATAGGCCGTGGCCAGGGCGGTCGAGGTGCGGAACGCCAGCACCAGTGCCACCACCAGCACCATCAACGTCCAGTTGATGCTCGGCACGTAGATCTGGCCGATGGTGTCGCTGGAGGTGTGCTTGATCCGCATGCGCGGGATGTAACCCAGCTGCATCGCCTGCCGGGCCACCGAGAACGCACCGGTGATGACCGCCTGCGAGGCGATGACGGTCGCGGCGGTGGCCAGCAGGATCATCGGCCAGCGCGCCCAGTCGGGCACGCCGATGTAGAACGGGTTGTGGATGGCCAGCGGATCCTGCAGTACCAGTGCGCCCTGGCCCAGGTAGTTCAACATCAGCGCCGGCAACACGAAGAAGTACCACGCCATGCGGATCGGCCGCGCGCCGAAATGGCCCATGTCCGCATACAGCGCCTCGCCACCGGTCACCGCCAGGACCACCGCGCCGAGGATGAAAATGCCGTGGAAATGGTGCTCCATGAAAAAGCGCATGGCCCACCACGGGCTGAACGCCTTCAGCACCTCGGGCGCGTGGAACATGTTGAATACGCCGATGGCGGCCAGAGAAGCGAACCACAGGATGGTGATCGGGCCGAAGATCTTGCCGACCTTGGCAGTGCCATGCTTCTGCGACGCGAACAGGCAGACCAGCACCAGCACGGTCAGCGGCACGATCCAGTGGTGCAGGCTGGGCGCGACCACTTCCAGGCCCTCGATGGCGGAAAGCACCGAAATCGCCGGCGTGATCACGCCGTCACCGAAGAACAACGACGCGCCGAAGATGCCGAGGATGCCGACGTAATAGGCCGCCCTGGACCCCTTGCGCAGCGTGCGCTGGGCCAGCGCCATCAGCGCCATGATGCCACCCTCGCCATCATTGTCCGCGCGCATGATGATGGTCACGTACTTGGCGGTGACCGTGATCATCAGCGCCCAGAACACCATCGAGAGGATGCCCAGCACGGTATCGTGGTTGGCCACCAGGCCGAAGTGCGGCGAAAACGCTTCCTTGAGCGTGTACAGCGGGCTGGTGCCGATGTCGCCGAACACCACGCCGATCGCGCTGATGACCAATGCCATTCCCGCGCCACCGGAATGACCGTCGTTACCCTGCGAGTGCACGGGCATGGTGGAACTTGGAGAGGTCATGGGCATTCGCGGGATGGGTCTGTTGCGGGCCAGCTCAGCGCAGCGCGGACTGTAGCGCTTTGCGGATGATGGCAGGGACGTCGTCGCCGTTGGCAGCGGCTTTTTTCGCCATGCGATCCGCCTCGGCCGGCTTGTAACCCAGCGCCTGCAGCGCATTGCATGCCTCGGAGACCGGGTCGCCCGGCAGCGCCATGCCGCCCACGACGCTTTCGCCGCCCAGGTCAGCGGCACGATCGCGCAACTCGACGACCATGCGCTCGGCGGTCTTCTTGCCGATGCCTGGAATGCGGGTCAGCGCCGCAATGTCGCCGGTTTGCACCAGGCGCGCGAAGTCGGCAACGCTCACGCCCGAGAGCACCGCCAGCGCGATCCTGGCGCCGATTCCCGACACTTTCTGCACGTCGCGGAACAGCCGCCGCTCGGCATCGCGCAGGAAGCCGTACAGCGACACGCTGTCTTCCTTCTGCGCGTAGTGGGTGAACAGGAACACTTCCCGGCCCACCTCGGGCAGGTCGTAGAAGGTGCTCATCGGTGCTTCCAGCTCGTAGCCGACACCGCCCACGTCCACCACGATCCACGGCGGCGCCTTGTGAATCAGGATGCCTTTCAACCGACCGATCATCGCCGTCCCCTGCCTTTGCGTCCCCAGGCGATGCTTGCGGCCACGCCCAGCCGTTGCGCACTCGCGCGCACATGCGCGTGGGTGATCGCCACCGCCAGCGCGTCGGCGGCATCGGCCTGCAACTTGCCGGCCAGCCCCAACATCGCCCCCACCATGTGTTGCACCTGCGTCTTGTCGGCGCCGCCGCTGCCGACCAGCGCCAGCTTGATTTCCTTGGCGGCATATTCGCTCACCGGCAAGTCGCGCGCCACGCATGCGGCGACCGCTGCGCCGCGCGCTTGCCCAAGCTTGAGCGCGGACATCGCGTTGTTGGACAGGAACACCTGTTCCACCGCGACTTCATCCGGCGCGTATTGCTCGATCAGCGCCCACAGTCCGTCCAGCAGCAGGCGCAGGCGCAGCGGGAAGGAGTCGGCCGCCAGCAGCACCAGCGGCTGGTGATGGACGTGGATCACCTTGCCATCCGCGGCGACGTCGATGATGCCGACGCCGGTGCGCTGCGAGCCTGGATCGATCCCCAGCACCCTGACGGCTGCGGGAGTCCGGACGCTGGATTCGGGTTTTGACATCATGCTGCTGGCGACGGCCAATGCGCCCCCGGGGCGCGGGCTCAGCCCAACCCGGAAGCGTTGGAATAGACGTCCTGGACGTCATCCATGTCTTCCAGCCAGCGCAGGAGTTTCTGCACCTGCTCGGCCACGTCGCCGTCCACCGGGCTGTCGTTGTCGGCGCGCATGGTCACCTCGGCAAACCCCGGCACCAGTCCCGCCGCCACCATTGCCTCCTTGACGCCCGCAAACGCCTCGGGCGAGGTCAGCACGTCGATCGCGCCATCCTCCGGATAGACCACCACATCATCGGCACCCGCCTCGATCGCGGCCTCGGTGATCGCGTCCTCGTCGGCGCCGCCCTCGTAGCTGAGCACGCCCATCTTGTGGAACATGAAGCTCACCGAGCCTTCGGTACCGAGATTGCCGCCGAACTTGCCGAACGCGTGGCGCACATCGGCCACCGTGCGCACGCGGTTGTCGGTCAGGCAGTCCACGATCACCGCCACCCCGCCCGCGCCGTATCCCTCGTAGCGGATTTCTTCATAGGTGATGCCTTCCAGCTCGCCGGTGGCCTTCTTGATCGCGCGTTCGATCACGTCCTTGGTCATGTTGACCGCAAGACCCTTGTCGATCGCCACGCGCAGGCGCGGATTGCTGGATGGGTCGCCCCCGCCGCCGCGCGCGGCCACCGAAATCTCACGAATGATCTTGGTGAAAATCTTGCCGCGCTGCGCATCTTGTGCGTTCTTGCGGGCTTCGATGGAGGGGCCACGTCCCATTGCGGTATCCGGCGATTGAAGCGAAGCGGCGGATTATACGGCGGACGTCTGGCTGGCGCGCTCAAACCGTCCGTCGCGCAGGAACGCGGTGGCACGCAGCACTGCCGCATCGGAAAACAGCAACCCGCTGTGACTGGCGCGCACCACCGCATGATCGGCCAGGCCAGGCACCCGGGTTTCGCGGATGGCCACGGTGCCGTCATGCTCACCGGCAAGGCGCGCCACCATGCCGCCCAGGCCGCGCGGCACGCAGCCTGCGATCGCACCAACGTGCAGGCCTGCCGGAATGCGGCCGACGCCTGCCGCAAGCAGGCTGCGGTTCTGCCCGACCAGGGCCGCGCCACCGGGAATCTTCGAGGCGATGCTGGTCGCCGCCTGGCTGCCGGCCAGCGGCGAACCCAGGCAGACGATACGACCCACGCTGCCCGCACCGGCCTGCTCTGCGGCCCGCAGGCCGAGCAGCCCACCCAGGCTGTGCGCCAGCACATGCGTGCCGGGCCGTTGCAGCAGCGCATCCGCCAGTCGTGCGACAACCGAATCGGTGCCTTGCAACAGGCTGTAATAACCAAACAGGTCCGCTTCGAACCCCTGCCGGCGCAGACGGGTGGCCAGCCAATGCATGCTGAAGCTGCGCATCCACAACCCATGCACCAGCAGCACGCGGCCTGCCACCGGGCGGGCGCTCATGCCGCGGAAGCGCTGCGCCGATACATGAATTCGCGGTCGCGCTGCGCGCCAACGATGAATTCGTATTCGCCGGCGAACGCAAAACCATAGCGCGCGTAGAAGCGCTGCGCGCCGGGGTTTTCCGACCACACGCTGAGCCACAGCGTGCGCGGGCCATCACGCAGCAGCCAGGCCATCGCCGCGTCCATCAACCGCCGCCCCACCCCGCCGTTTTGTGCCTCGCTGCGCAGGTACAACCGCTTGAGTTCGCCATCGCCAGCGCGCACGTCCGGGTGCGGCAGCCCGCATGGGCCCGCCTGGGCGTAACCAATCGCGCGCCCGCCGCGCTCTGCAATCCAGAGTGCATGGTCCGCCCGTGCCAGCAACTTGGCGTAAGCCGCCTCGGAATGACTTGCAGCAAGGAAGGCCTGCAGATCCTGCGGCGTGTAGAGATGCCCGAAGGTGTCCACGAAGGTGGCCGCGCCCAGTTCCGCCAATGCGGCGGCATCCCCGGGAACGGCGCGACGGATGGCGGAATCGACGCAGCTCATGCAGATCCAGGGTTGGCGGACTCAGCCCGCCGCCTTCGGCCGCACCTGCACGTGCACCTCGGTCAACTGCTTCTCGGGCACTTCGCTGGGCGCGCCGGTCATCAGGCACTGCGCGGTGGTGGTCTTGGGGAAGGCGATCACGTCGCGGATCGACTCGGTGCCGGCCATCAGCGCGGCGATGCGGTCGATGCCGAAGGCGATGCCGCCGTGCGGCGGCGCGCCGTATTTGAGCGCGTCCAGCAGGAAGCCGAACTTGCCCTCGGCTTCCTCGGCGCCGATGCCAAGCAGCTCGAACACCGCCGATTGCATTGCCGAGTTGTGGATGCGGATCGATCCGCCGCCGATCTCGTTGCCGTTCAGCACCATGTCGTAACCGCGCGACACCGCGGTCTTCGCGTTCGCGCGCAGATCCTCGATGTTGTCCACCGCCGGCGCGGTGAAGGGGTGATGCAGGGCCACGTAGCGGGATTCTTCTTCGTCCCAGTCGAACATCGGGAAATCAGTGACCCACAGCGGTGCCCAACCGTCGCGCACCAGGTTGAACTCCTTGCCGGCTTTCAGGCGCACCGCGCCCATGAAGTCGGACACCTTGTTGTAGGCGCCGGCGCCGAAGAACACGATGTCGCCCTTGCCCGCACCCACGTGCGCCAGCAGCGCGGCAAGGGCTTCCGCGGAGAAAAACTTGGCGATCGGCGAATTGACCGCGCCGCTGTCGTCCAGCTTGGCGTAGGCCAGGCCCTTGGCGCCGAACTTGGCCGCATGCGCGGCATAGTCGTCGATCTGCTTGCGCGACAGCGCCGCGCCACCAGGGATGCGCAGCGCGGCCACGCGACCGCCGGCATCGTTGGCAGCGGCGGTGAACACCGCGAATTCGCAGTCCTTCACCAGATCGGCCACATCGACCAGTTCCAGCGCGATGCGCAGGTCGGGCTTGTCGGAGCCGTAGCGCCGCATCGCCTCGGCCCAGGTCAGGCGCGGGAATTCGGCGGCAAGCGTGACGCCAGCCACCTCGTGGAACACGTCGCGGACCATTGCCTCCACGGTGTCCTGCACGTCGCGCTCGGCCACCCAGGCGAATTCCATGTCGAGCTGGGTGAACTCCAGCTGGCGGTCGGCGCGAAGCGCTTCGTCGCGGAAGCAGCGGGCGATCTGGTAGTAGCGGTCGAAGCCCGCCATCATCAGTATCTGCTTGAACAGCTGCGGGCTTTGCGGCAGCGCGTAGAACTCGCCCGGGTGCATGCGCGCGGGGACGAGGAAGTCGCGCGCGCCCTCGGGCGTGGCCTTGGTCAGGATCGGCGTTTCAATATCCTGAAAGCTGCGCGCATCCAGCCAGTGGCGCAGCGCGCTGACCAGGCGGGTGCGAATGCGCATCTTGCGCTGCATGTCCGGGCTGCGCAGGTCCAGGTAGCGGTACTTCAAGCGAATGTCTTCGCCCGGGTTCTCGTGGTGGTGGAACGGCAGCGGCTCGGCCTTGTTCAAGACTTCGATCGTCTCGGCCACCACTTCCACTTGTCCGGTGCGGATTTTCGGATTGACGTTCTGGCGGCGACGCACGGTGCCGGTGATGCGCAGGCAATCCTCGTAGCCAACGCTGGCGGCGACGGCCAACATGGCGGCATTGCCCGCCGCGTCCGCCGGTTCGGCTACCGCTTGCACGATGCCTTCGTGGTCGCGCAGGTCGATGAACACGATCTGGCCCATGTCGCGGGCCACATCGGCCCAACCGCACAGGGTGACAGTCTGGCCAATCAACGTGTCGTCGATCAGGCCGCAGAAATGGGTACGCATGGACACTCCGGAACGCGAATGGCGCAGGCGTCGCGCCCGCGCGTAGCCGGCTATTTTAGCCGATGCGCCGGCGTTGCCCGCAGGATCAGTCTGCGCTGGCTGCCGGCTTGCTTGCCGTCGGCTTGCTGTCTGCCGCAGGCCTGGCTTCGGGCTTGCTTTCCGGCTTGGCCGCGGACGCCGGCTCCGCAGGCTTGGCCGCGTCGCCGGCGAGGTTGCGCTTCTTGTCGCCGTCTTTCTTGAAATCGGTTTCGTACCAGCCGCTGCCGGACAGGCGGAACTGCGGCGCGGTCAGTTGGCGATGCACCTGCCCCTCGGCGCCACAGGTCGGGCAGGCCGTCGGGTCGGTGTCGGACAATTTTTGCAGGCGGTCGAATTGATGCCCGCAGGCATGGCAGGCGAAGGCGTAAATAGGCATGTCGGGATCACACTGCGAATGGCGTTGGGGATGTTGCGGCGGCAGGGCGCGGTTTCAAGTGGGCTGCTGAACGAGCGATCAGCCGTACAGCGCCAGCAATTCGGCTTCGGCCTGCTCAAGCTCCGCACGCAGCTGCATTTGCTGGCGTCCAAGGTCCGCGACCCGGCCGGCATCGGCATACACCGCCGGGTCTGCCGCCAGCGCGACGCATTCGGCCAGTTTTTCCTCCAGCCGCGCCACCCGGGTTTCCGCCTTTTGCAGTTTGTGCGGGTTGGGCTTCGCAGGCTGCTTGGCCGGCGCAGGCGCTGGTGCAGCCTTCGGCACCGGCGTCTTCGGATTATCGCTGCCGGGTCGCGAGCGCAGCCAGGCCGCGTATTCGTCCAGATCGCCATCGAACGCCTCGACCTTGCCACCCGCCACGCGCCAATAGTTGTCGCAGACCAAACCGATCAAATGGCGATCATGGCTGACCATCACGATGGCGCCATCGAAATCGCTCAGCGCCTCGGCCAAGGCTTCGCGCATGTCGAGATCAAGGTGGTTGGTCGGTTCATCGAGCAGCAGCACGTTCGGGCGGCGCCAGGCCAGCAGCGCCAGCGCCAGGCGCGCCTTCTCGCCACCGCTGAAGGTGTCGATGACTTCGAACGCGCGGTCGCCGGGGAAATTCCAGCGCCCGAGAAAATCGCGCAATTCCTGGTTGGCCACGTCTGGCGCGAGCTTGCGCAGGTGGTCCAGCGGGGTACTGCCAAACTGCAGCGACTCCACCGTGTGCTGCGCGAAGTAGCCGATGCGCAGGTCGGGATGCGCCTTGCGCTCCCCTTGCAGCGGCGCCAACTCGCCCACCAGCGTTTTCACCAGCGTCGATTTGCCGGCGCCATTGGGGCCGAGCAGGCCGATGCGGTCGCCGGCTTCGAGGCCGAAATTGACGTTGCGCAGGATCACCGCGTCATCGCCGTAACCGGCTTCCACGTCATGCAGCGACAGCAGCGAATTCGGCAACCGCAGCGGCTCCGGCAGGGTGATGTGCAGCGAGCGTTCGGCGCGCACCGCTTCGGTGCCGGCGAGTTTGGCCAATCGCTTCATCCGCGACTGCGCCTGCCTGGCCTTGCTGGCCTTGGCCTTGAAGCGGTCGATGAAGCTTTGCAGGTGCGCGCGTTCGGCCTGTTCCTTGTCGTGCGCGATCTGCTGCTGGCGCAGGTGCTCGGCGCGCTGGCGCTCGAAGTCGGTGTAATTGCCGGCGTACAGCTTCGCCTTGCCCTCGTGCAGATGCAGGATGTGGGTGGTGACGTTGTCGAGGAATTCGCGGTCGTGGCTGATCACCAGCAGGGTGCCGTCGTAACGCTTGAGCCATTCCTCCATCCACACCACGGCGTCGAGGTCGAGATGGTTGGTGGGCTCGTCGAGCAACAGCAGGTCGCTGGGGGTCATCAGCGCGCGCGCCACGTTCAGGCGCACCCGCCAGCCGCCGGAAAAATCCGCGACCGGCTTTTCATGGGTGTCCGCGGAAAACCCCAGACCATGCAACAGGCGGCCGGCGCGCGCGCTGCCGTCATAGCCGTTCAATTCTTCCAACCGGTGATGCGCTTCGGCAACGGCTTCCCAATCTTCGGCGGCGAATGCATTGGCTTCGGCCTGCACGGCCGCATGCACGGCGGCATCGCCGGACAACACGAAGTCGATGGCGGGGTCGGGCAGGTGCGGCGTTTCCTGCGCCACCGACGCGATGCGCGCCTTGCCGGGCAGGTCGAGGTCGCCCTTGTCGGCTTCAACCTCACCCATCAAGGCGGCAAACAGACTGGATTTGCCCGCACCGTTGCGACCAATCACGCCCACCCGCCAGCCGGCGTGCAGGGTCAGGTCAACATCGGACAGGAGCAGGCGTTCGCCGCGGCGGAGGGCGAAATTGCGGAAGGAAATCATTGCCGGAGATTTTACCGGCAAAGCGGCCCAACGCCGGTGTACCGGCACAAATTCCAAACTTTAGCGCATGTTTCCATGCCCGGCGCGGGTTTGTATCACAGTTAAACCGGTGTTAAACAGCATGGGCAGTCACGACTCTTTGGAGGATACCCATGCCCCGCCTGACCCGACTTGCGCTTGCCATTGGCGCGCTGTGGATCGCCAGCCCAGCCCTGGCGCAGCAATCCGGCAAGGATGCCCGCACCCTCGATACCCTGATCGTCACCGGCACCCGCGTCACTGACCGCACGGTCGCGGAGTCGCAGTCGCCGATCGACATCATCACCCCGGAAGTGCTGGAAGCCACCGGCACCACCGAACTGGCCACCGCGCTGGCGCGCGCCCTGCCCTCGCTCAACTTCCCGCGCCCGGCCATGGCCGATGGCACCAGTGGCGTGCGCCCGGCGCAGCTGCGCGGGCTGGCGCCGGACCAGGTGCTGATCCTGGTCAACGGCAAGCGGCGGCATATCTCGGCGCTGGTGAACGTCAACGGCACCATCGGCCGCGGTTCCTCGGCGGTGGACCTGAACACCATTCCGATGGCCGCCATCGAACGGGTGGAAGTGCTGCGTGACGGTGCGTCCGCGCAGTACGGGTCGGATGCGATCGCCGGCGTGGTCAACCTCGTCCTGAAGGGCTCGGGCGACGGCGGCAGCATCGCCCTCGGCGGCGGCCAGTATTCAAAGGGCGACGGCACGCAGTGGCAGCTCTCGGGCGACGGCGGCCTCGGCTTCGGCGGCGATGCCGGCAGTCTGCACCTGGCCGCGCAGCTGGGTCACCAAGACATCACCAATCGTTCCGGCCCCTATCAGGGCGCATCGCCCAATACCGGCAACTTCCCGGGGGTGGGTGAGAAGGCATTCGTCATGGGTGACCCGGACGTGCGCCAGGCCGCGCTGTCGGCCAACGCAAGTTTCAAGCTCAGCGACAACGCCAGCCTGTACGCCACGCTGATGGGCAGCAACCGCGACATCGATTCGTTCGCGTTCTACCGCTCCAGGAACCACAGCGGCCAAGGCGTCCTGCTGGCGCAGGTGTACCCGAACGGCTATGTCCCGCAGATCAACCAGTATTCGCGCGACAGAAGTGTCGTGCTGGGCGCCAAAGGCACCAGCGACAGCGACTGGAACTGGGACATCAGCTACAACTACGGCAGCAACCATCTGGATTTCCGCACCCAGAACACCATCAATTACGCACTGGGCGTCACCAGCCCGCGCAGCTTCTACGATGGCGCGCTGGAATACACCCAGCAGGTGATCAACGCCGACTTCTCCAAGGCCGTCGGCATCGGGCTTGAATACCCGGCCACGCTCTCGCTGGGCGCGGAATACCGCAACGAAAACTGGAAACAGGGCGCAGGCGAGCCGAACTCCTATTTCGGCAGTGGCGCACAGGGCTTCGCCGGCTTCACGCCGCGCAACGCGGGCAGCTACGATCGCCACAATTACGCCGTGTACGCCGGCCTGGAAGCCGACCTGACCGACAAGTTCTCCGGCGGCATCGCGGGGCGCCATGAGGACTATTCGGACTTCGGCAGCCAGTTCTCCGGCAAGCTGTCCGGGCGCTATGCCTTCAGCGAGTCGGCAGCCCTGCGCGGCACCGTGGCCTCCGGCTTCCGCGCGCCGTCGCTGGCGCAGCAGCACTATCAGGCCGTCACCACCAACATCAACAACGGCGTCGCCTATGAAACTGGCACGTTCCCGGCTGCAGGCGCGGCCGCACAGGCACTGGGCGCGGAGCCGCTGAAGGCGGAAACATCGCTTTCCTACAGCCTTGGGCTGGTGTTGCAGCCGGCCGAGCGCGTGTATCTGACCATCGATGCCTACCAGATCAGCATCGACGACCGCATCGTGCTCTCGTCCAACCTCAACATCGCCAACAACGCGGCGGCGCAGGCGCTGCTGGCCAGCCTTGGCATCACCAACGTCACCAGCGCGCGCTACTTCAACAACGCCATCGACACCCGCACCCAGGGCATCGACGTGGTCGGCACCTGGAACGTGCCGCTTGCGGCCAGCAGTCTCAACCTGACCGCCAGCTACAACTACAACACGACCAAGGTCACCCGCATCGCGCCCAATCCGGTCGCGCTGACGGCATTGGGCGCCAACCTGGAGCGCATGGGGCGCGACGAGCGCGGGCGCATCGAGGAAGGCTTCCCGCGCGACAAGCTCGCCGTCACCGCCAACTGGACGCTGGATCGCTGGGACTTCAACGCCGGCGCAACGCGCTACGGCAGTTTCATCACCCGCCATGCCAGCAACCCGGCGCAGGATCAGACGTTCGATGCCAAGTGGGTGCTGGATGTCTCAGCCAGCTTCCGTCCCGCGCAGCACTGGGCGCTCACCGTGGGCGTCGATAATGCACTGAACGAATATCCGGAACAGACGATTTACGCCAACTCCACTTACGGCATGCTGCCCTACAGCCTGCAGTCGCCGTTCGGCTTCAACGGCGCCTACCTGTATGGCCGCGCGTCTTACACGTGGTGAGCTGAATCCGCGTCCATCGCCCTGCCAACGCCTCGGCTTTGCCGGGGCGTTTTCGTTCATGGACAGTGAACCGTGCATGCGATGATCGAAGCATCGCCTCAACGAGCCCGCCATGCCGCACCACACCTCGCTGATCACCCTGCTGTGCCTCGGCTTCGTGCTGGCGTTCCTGTTCGGCATGCTGGCGCAGCGTTTCCGGCTGTCGCCGCTGGCCGGCTACCTGCTGGCCGGCGTGGTGGCGGGCCCGTTCACGCCCGGCTTCGTGGGCGACCAGACGCTGGCGCCGCAGCTGGCGGAGGTTGGCGTGATCCTGCTGATGTTCGGCGTCGGCCTGCACTTCTCGCTGAAAGACCTGATGCAGGTCCGCAGCGTCGCGGCCCCGGGAGCACTGCTGCGCATCGTGCTGATGACGACGCTGGGCTGGGCCGTTGGCCGGCTCTTCGGCTGGGACGATGGCACCGGGATCGTGTTTGGCCTGTCGCTGTCGGTTGCCAGTACCGTGGTGCTGCTGCGCACGCTGGAAGACCATCAGCTGCTGGACTCGCGCCTGGGCCAGGTCACCATCGGCTGGGTGGTGGTGGAGGACATCGCGATGGTACTGGCGCTGGTGCTGCTGCCGCCACTGGCCAGCAGCCTGCATGGCGAACAGGCCACGCCGCTGGCGCCGATGATCTTCAAGACATTCCTGAAAATCGGCCTGTTCGTGGCATTCATGCTGGTGGTGGGCCGGCGGGTGATTCCGTGGCTCCTGGAGCGGGTTGCCGGCACCGGATCGCGCGAGTTGTTCACCCTGTGCGTGCTGGCCATCGCCATGGGGGTTGCCTTCGGCGCCGCGGCGATGTTCGGGGTGTCGTTCGCGCTGGGCGCGTTTTTTGCCGGCATGCTGCTCAACGAATCGGAGTTCTCGCACAAGGCCGCCAACGATTCGCTGCCGATGCGCGACGCGTTCGCGGTGCTGTTCTTCGTGTCGGTCGGGATGCTGTTCGACCCCTCGATCCTGATCGAACAACCGGCGCAGGTGCTGCTCACCTTCACCTTGATCGTCGCGGTCAAATGGCTGGTGACTTGGGCCAGCCTGCGCGCGCTGGGCGAGCGCCCCGATGACGCCAGCCTGGCGGCCGCCACGCTGGCGCAGATCGGCGAGTTCTCGTTCATCGTGATCGGCCTGGCCGCGTCCCTGAAGTTGATGCTGCCAAGCGTGCGCGACCTGGTGCTGGCCGGCGCCCTGCTGTCGATCATCGCCAATCCGTTCCTGGTGGCGCTGCTGGCCGCACGCATCAAACGCCGCAGGCAGCTCGCGGGGGGAGACGCGCAGAACGGACTCCAGCAATTGGCCGGCCACACCATCGTGATCGGCTACGGTCGCGTTGGCCGCGACCTGCTGCGCCTGCTGCGCGAGCGCGGGGTGCCGGTGGCCCTGGTGGATGAAGACATCGATCGCGTGATCCAGGCCCGCGCCGACGGCATTCCGGCCGTGCGCGGCAACGCGGTCTTGCCGCAGGTGCTGGCCGGCGCGCGTCCGGAAGTGGCCAAGCTGGCCATCCTCGCCATCCCGCGGGCGCTGGAGGGCGGCGAGGTCATTGCGCAACTGCGTGCCATCAATCCCGACATCACGGTGCTGGCCCGCGCGCACAGCGAGGGCGAGGTGAAGCATTTGCTCGCGCACGGCGCCGATGCCGCCGTACTGGCCGAACGCGAACTGGCGCACTCGCTGACCGACATGGTGATGGCCACGCCGCCATACCGTGCGCCTCGCGCGCCCGCGAGCTAGCCGGCGCGCGAGGGGACGCGCAGGCGCCTACTTCACGAAGACCAGGCGCCCCGCGTTCGTATCGACCTTGACCGTATCGCCGCTGCCGAATTTGCCGGACAGGATGTCCTGCGCCAGCGGGTTCTCCAGCTGTTGCTGGATGGCGCGCTTGAGTGGGCGGGCGCCGTAGACGGGGTCGAAGCCGATATTGCCCAGCAGCTCGTACGCGGCATCGCTCAGTTCGATGCGGATCCCGCGTTCGGCCAGGCGCTTTTCCAGACTGCGCAGCTGGATCCGCGCAATTTGCTTGATCTGCGCCTTGTCCAGCGCGTGGAAGACCACGATGTCGTCGAGTCGGTTGATGAACTCCGGGCGGAAGTGCGCCTGCACCACGCCCATCACCGCCGCCTTCATCTGCATGTAGGCCTCCGGTGAATCGTCGCCGTCCAGCGCCTGGATCTGCTGCGAGCCCAGGTTGGAGGTCATCACGATGACGGTGTTGCGGAAGTCCACCGTGCGGCCCTGGCCGTCGGTCAGGCGGCCGTCGTCGAGCACCTGCAGCAGGATGTTGAACACGTCCGGATGCGCCTTCTCCACCTCGTCCAGCAGGATCACGCTGTACGGGCGGCGGCGCACGGCCTCGGTGAGGTAGCCGCCCTCTTCGTAGCCCACGTAGCCGGGAGGCGCGCCGACCAGCCGGCTGACCGCGTGCTTCTCCATGAACTCGCTCATGTCGATGCGCACCATGGCGTCGCTGCTGTCGAACAGGAACTCGGCCAGCGCCTTGCACAGCTCGGTCTTGCCCACGCCGGTGGGGCCCAGGAACAGGAACGAGCCGGACGGGCGATTGGGGTCGGAGATGCCTGCGCGCGAGCGGCGCACCGCATCGGACACCACCTTGATGGCCTCCTCCTGCCCCACCACGCGGGCGTGCAGCTGCGCCTCCATCTGCAGCAGCTTCTCGCGCTCGCCTTCCAGCATCTTGCTGACCGGGATGCCGGTCCAGCGCGCCACCACCTGCGCGATCTCCTCGGCGGTCACCTTGTCCTGCAGCAGGGTGAAGCCCTTGGTCTCGGCCTCCTGGGCGGCGGCCAGCTGTTTCTCCAGCGCCGGGATGCGGCCGTACTGGATCTCGCTCATTGCAGCGAAATCCTGCTTGCGCTGCGCGGCTTCCAGTTCGAGGCGCGCCGCTTCGATCTGCTCCTTGATCCGGGTCGCGCCCTGCAAGGTCGCCTTCTCGGCCTTCCACACTTCCTCGAGGTCGCTGTACTCGCGCCCCAGCACATCGATCTCTTTTTCAAGATCGGCCAGCCGCTGCTTCGACTCGGCGTCCTTCTCCTTCTTCAGCGCCTCGCGCTGGATCTTGAGCTGGATCAACCGGCGCTCCTTGCGGTCCATCTCCTCCGGCTTGGAATCGATCTCCATGCGGATGCGCGACGCCGCCTCGTCCATCAGGTCGATGGCCTTGTCCGGCAGCTGGCGGTCGGCGATGTAGCGGTTGGACAGCGTGGCCGCGGCGACGATGGCCGGGTCGGTGATCTCCACGCCGTGGTGGACGGCGTAGCGCTCCTTCAGCCCGCGCAAAATGGCGATCGTGTCCTCCACCGACGGCTCGCCCACGAACACCTTCTGGAAGCGGCGCTCCAGCGCGGCGTCCTTCTCCACGTACTTGCGGTATTCGTCCAGGGTGGTGGCGCCGATGCAATGCAGCTCGCCGCGCGCCAGCGCCGGCTTGAGCATGTTGCCGGCGTCCATCGAGCCTTCGGCCTTGCCGGCGCCGACCATGGTGTGCAGTTCGTCGATGAACAGGATGATCTGGCCCTCGTTCTTCGACAGGTCATTGAGCACCGCCTTCAGGCGCTCCTCGAACTCGCCGCGGAACTTGGCGCCGGCGATCAGCGCGCCCATGTCCAGCGACAGCAGGCGCTTGCCGCGCAGGCCCTCGGGCACCTCGTTGTTGACGATGCGCTGGGCCAGGCCCTCGACGATCGCGGTCTTGCCCACGCCCGGCTCGCCGATCAGTACCGGGTTGTTCTTGGTGCGCCGCTGCAGCACCTGGATGGTGCGGCGGATCTCCTCGTCGCGGCCGACCACCGGATCGAGCTTGCCGCTCTCGGCGCGGGCGGTGAGGTCGATGGTGTACTTCTCCAGCGCCTGGCGCGCGTCTTCCGCGTTCTCGTCGGTCACTTTCTCGCCCCCGCGCAGCTTGTCGATGGCCGCTTCCAGTTTCGCCTTGTTCGCGCCGGCGGCGCCCAGCGCCTTGCCGGCCGCTCCCGCATCGTCCAGCCCTGCCAGCAGGAACAATTCGCTGGCGATGTAGGCGTCGCCGCGCTGCTGGGCCAGCTTGTCGGTCACGTTGAGCAGGCGGACGAGGTCGTTGCCGGCCTGCACGTTGCCAGCCTGGCCGGACACTTTCGGCAACTTGTCCAGCGCCTCGGCCAGCCGCTCGCGCAGCACCGGCACGTTGACCCCGGCCTGCGCCAGCAGCGGCCGCGTGCCGCCGCCCTGCTGGTCCAGCATCGCCAACAAGAGGTGTGCCGGTTCAATCAGATTGTGGTCGCGGCCCACGGCCAGCGATTGCGCGTCCGCAAGAGCCTGCTGGAAGCGCGAGGTGAGTTTGTCCATGCGCATGGGGAATATCCTGTCTGGAAGGGCCACTGCACGGCCCACTGTGTTCCACATGCGGTTGCAGCGGCGTGATTCAAGTCAAATCGCAAAACCCGTTGCGACTGCGTTATGGTCGCGCCAGCCATCCCCGGATTTGCGCCAATGCCCCGATTTTCCGCCCTCGCCTGTGCGCTGTTGCTTGCCTGCCCGCCATTGGCCGCGCAGACCCTGTTGACACCGCAGGAGCAGCGGATCGCCACGGCGGCGGACGCGGATCAGCCACACAACATCGCCCTGCTGGAAACGCTGGTGAACCAGAACAGCGGCACGTACAACCTGGCCGGGGTGACCGCCGTGGCCAAGCGGCTGGCACCGGAATTGGAGGCACTGGGTTTCAAGACCGAATGGAAGCCCATGCAACACGCCGGCCGCGCCGGCCACTTGATCGCAACCCATCAGGGCAGCAGCACCGGCCGGCGGATATTGCTGATCGGCCACCTCGACACGGTGTTCGAGCCGGACAGCCCGTTCACCGGCTTCCGCATCGACGGCAACCGCGCCATCGGCCCCGGCGTCGGCGACGACAAGGGCGGCGTGGTGGTGATCCTCGCCGCGCTGCGCGCCCTCAAGGCGGCCGATGCGCTGCGCGACGCCGACATTACCGTGGTGCTGACCGGCGATGAGGAAGACGTGGGCCAGCCGGTGGCGCAGGCGCGCGCCGACCTGATTGCGGCTGGCAAGCGCGCCGACGTGGCGCTGGACTTCGAGAACCTGTCGCACGCCGACGGCCGCGACATGGGCTCGATCGCGCGGCGCTCGTCCAACACCTGGACGCTGACCGTGCACGGCGAAACCGGCCACAGCTCGGGCATCTTCTCCGAGTCGATGGGCGACGGCGCCGCGTTCGAGCTGGCGCGCATCCTGGCCGCGTTCCGCACTGAACTGCCGGAGCCGAACCTGACCTTCAACGTCGGCCTGCTCGGCGGCGGCGAACAGGCCGCGTTCGATGCCGGCAAGACGCGCCTGACCGCCAGCGGCAAGGACAATATCGTGCCGCCCATCGCGCTGGCGCGCGGCGACTTCCGCACCCTCAGCGCGGCGCAGACCAAGCGCGTCGGCGAGAAGATGCGGGCGATCGTGTCGCGCCACCTGCCGCGCACCGACGCGACGCTGGAGATCGACGAGAACTACCCGCCGATGGCGCCGACCGCCGGCAATCGCGCGCTGCTGGCGAAGCTCAACGCCATCAACCGCGACCTCGGGCTGGAGGAGATGGGCGAACTCGACCCGCTCTCGCGCGGCGCCGGCGACATTTCCTTCGTGGCCGCCGACGTGGACGGGCTGGTGGGCATGGGCGCGTCCGGCGGCAACAGTCACGCCGATGGCGAATACGTGGAACTGGATTCGCTGCCGCGCCAGGCCAAGCGCGCCGCGCTGCTGATGCATCGGCTGGCGCAGGCGCCGCGCTGAGGAACGCGCGATGAGCGACGGCTGGCACCTCTACCTGCTGCGCTGCCGCGACGGCAGCCTGTACGCCGGCATCACCACCGACGTGGAGCGCCGATTCGAGATGCATGCAGAAGGACGTGGCGCGCGCTACACCCGCGCGCATCCCCCCGAGTGCATCGTTGGCGTGCGCGCCTACCCGGACCGTTCAAGCGCATCGCGTGCGGAAGCGCAGCTCAAGCGCCAGCCGCGCGCAAACAAGCTGGCCTGGTTGCTGCGCGACGCATCAGACTGAGGGCGACATCCAGGCCAGGGTAGCGATGCGGCCACTGCGGCCATCGCGCCGGTGCGAAAAAAAGCGCGCCGGATCGGAGATCGTGCAGAGCGCGCCGCCGTGGACCTCGAACACGCCGGCATCGAGCAGGCGCTGGCGCGCCAGCGTGTACAGATCCACCGTCCAGTGGCCCGGGCGGGTGGGCAGGAACGCCATCCGCGCGCGCGCATCCAGAGCGGTGAAGGCGTCGAACACCTCCTCGCCAATTTCGTACGCCTGCGGCCCGGCAGCGGGGCCGAGCCATGCCACCAGCCGCTCCGGCGGCGTGCGCATCGCCGCCACCGTGGCTTCCAGCACGCCGGCGCACAGGCCGCGCCAGCCTGCATGGGCAGCGGCAATTTCACTGCCGTCCCGCGCAGCAAACACCACCGGCAGGCAATCGGCGGTGAGGATGGCCAGCACGGTCCCCGGCGTGGCGGTCACCGCCGCGTCGGCCTCGGGCTCGTCGCCCGCGGGCTCGACGGCCACCGCCACGCCGTGCACCTGCCGCAACCAGCGCGGCGCGGAGGGCAGATCCAGCGCAGCCTCCAGCTGTCGGCGGTTTTCGGCCACGGCGTCGGCTTCATCGCCACAGCGCACACCAAGATTGAACGTGTCGAACGGCGGTTGCGACACCCCCAGCCCGAAGCGCGTCGTGGTCAGCGCACGCACGCCAGGCGGCGCCGGCCAGCCGGCGTCCAGCCAGCCGCTCATCGCCGCGCGCGCTCGCTTTCAACATGCGCCACGGCATCGGCACGCAGCAGCGCCATCAGCTGCAGCATGTCGGCCGGCACCGGCGCTTCGCAGCGCACCGGCTCACCGGTGATGGGGTGCGCAAACTCCAGCACCTCCGCATGCAGAGCCTGGCGCTTGAAGCCGCGCAGGGCTTCGATCAACGCCTCCGACGCCCCCTTCGGCAAGCGCAGCGACCCGCCGTACAGCTTATCGCCGACGATGGGGTGCTTGAGGTGCGCCATGTGCACGCGGATCTGGTGGGTGCGCCCGGTTTCCAGCCGGCATTCCAGCGCGGTGTGCGCGCGGAAACGTTCGCGCAGGCGGTAATGGGTGACCGCATCCTTGCCGTCTTCGCGCACGCCCATGCGCAGGCGGTCGCGCGGATGACGGTCAATCGCTGCACGCGCGGTACCGCCCGAGACCAGCGCCCCCACCACCACGGCCAGATACTGGCGATGCACCTGACGCGCGGAAAGCTGCGCCACCAGCGAGGTGTGCGCCGGCAGGGTGCGCGCCACCACCATGACGCCGGAGGTGTCCTTGTCCAGCCGATGGACGATGCCCGCGCGCGGCAGCTTGTCCAAACCGGGGTCGCGATGCAGTAATGCATTCACCAACGTGCCGGCGGGGTTGCCTGCCCCCGGATGGACCACCAGCCCGGCCGGCTTGTCCAGCACGAACACGTGCTCGTCTTCGTACAGGATGGCCAGCGGAATGTCTTCGGCCTCGGCATGCGTCTGCACCTCCTCCACGACCGACAACGCGATGGTTTCGCCCCCACGCACCGCATCGCGTGGTCGCGACGACGCACCATCGACAAGGACATCGCCGGACTTGATCCACGCCGACAGCCGGGAGCGCGAGTATTCGGGGAACAGCTCGGCCAGCACCGCATCCAGCCGGCGGCCGGAACAGGTGTCGGGGACAATGGCAGTGCGGGTTTCGGTCTGGGGCATGACGGCTCGAATCCGGTGCGCGCCGGTAGGCGGCCCCGTTGGGGTTTGATTGGGGTGACGGACTGCTATTATCCAGCCTTCATGCCCCCGGCGCCCGTTCGATGCCCATGACTTCCCGTTCCGTACCGCTGCGCCCCGCTTCCGTGCTTGCCCTCACCCTCGTCTTTGCCCTCAGCGGCTGTTCCGGGGTCAAGGGGCTGTTCAAGAAAAACAAGGACAAGAACGAAGGCGTGGCGGTTGCCACGCTTTACGACAAGGCGCACGACCAGATGGAACATGGCAAGTGGAGCAGCGCCAGCGAGGTCTTCGGCCGCCTGGTGGCCCAGTATCCGTACGGGCCCTACACCGAGCAGGCCATGATGGAACAGGCCTATGCGCAGTACAAATCGGGCAAGCACGAGGATGCGGTTTCCACCATCGACCGCTTCATCCGCACCTATCCGACGCACAAGAACATCGCCTATTTCTACTATCTGCGCGGCCTGGCCAACATGGCCCGCAACACGGTGTTCATGGCCCGCACCTTCAACCTGGACACCAGCAATCGCGATCTGGAAGCGCCGCTGCAGGCCTATGCCGACTTCAATACCGTCGCCACGCGCTATCCCAACAGCCGCTATGCCAGCGACGCCCGCCAGCACATGGTGTACCTGCGCAACGAGTTCGCGCACTTCGAGCTGAACACCGGCCTGTACTACCTGCGTCGTGGGGCATGGGTGTCGGCCGCCAACCGTGCCAACTACGTCCTGGAAACCTATCCGCAAAGCGAATCCCAAAACGATGCAGTGGCCCTGCTGGCGGAAGCCTATACGCGCATGGGCAATGCCACGCTGGCCGCCGATGCCAAGCGCGTGCTGGAACAGAACGATCCGCAGCACCCGTGGCTGGCCGGGCATTGGCCGAAGGGCCGCGGCGTCATCAGCCGCCTGAACCCGTTCAGCGGCGACGCCCGCTGACCACGACGGCCGCGAGTTTGGGCAACACGCGGGCCGGCGACATTGCCGGCCTTGTGTTGGGTGGCTTCAGTCGCGCCAGCCGCTGCTGATCGGGTAGCGTCGCTCACGACCAAAGGCGCGCCGGCTGACTTTCGGCCCAGGCGCGGCCTGATGTCTTTTCCATTCGCTGATCCGCACCAGCCGCAGCACCCTGTCCACGACGGCGGCATCGAACCCCGCCGCCACGATCTCCACGCGAGACTGCTCCTGATCGACATGCCGCAGCAGGATGGCATCCAGCACGTCGTATGGCGGCAACGAGTCCTGATCCAGCTGGTTCTCGCGCAGTTCGGCAGACGGTGGCCGCTCGATGACCGCCTGCGGGATGATCCGGTCGCCCACGGTATTGCGCCAACGCGCCAGCTGGAACACCTCGGTTTTGTACAGATCCTTGATTGGCGCATAGCCGCCGCACATGTCGCCGTAGATCGTGGCGTATCCGACCGCGTATTCGCTCTTGTTGCCGGTGGTCAGCAGCAGGCCACCGAATTTGTTGGACAGCGCCATCATCAGCGCGCCGCGGGTCCGCGACTGCAGGTTCTCCTCGGTGGTGTCGGCCGGCAGGCCGGCAAACGTGCCGGCCAGTGCATCCAGGTAGCCCTGGAAAGGGTTTTCGATCGGCAGGGTAAGCAGCCGGACCCCCATCGCATCGCACTGTTCCTGCGCCAGATCGTTCGACAGGTCGGCGGTATAGCGCGACGGCATGCGCACCGCCGTGACATTCCCCGGCCCCAGCGCATCGGCGGCAATGGCCAGCACCACGGCCGAATCGATGCCCCCGGACAGGCCCAGCCAGACCTGTTCGAAGCCATTCTTGCGGCAGTAATCGGCGGTTCCGCGCACCACCGCGCGCCAAGCCAGCGCATCCCGGCTTTCGTCGCCGTCCACCGTCCATTGCAACGACGCGAAGCGGCGGGTAGCCGCATCGAAATCCACCACCAGCCACTGCTCTGCAAACGCCACCGCCGCCGGATGCACGCCGCCATCTCCATCCGTGACCACCGATGCACCGTCAAACACCAGCGCGTCCTGTCCACCGACCAGATTGAGATAGGCGATGCCGGCGCCGGTTTCCCGGGCGCGCTGCGCCAGCACGGCGTCACGCTGCGCGTGCTTGTCATGCTCGAATGGCGAGGCATTCGGCACCAGCAGCAGGCTTGCCCCCCTGGCGACCGTGGACGCAGCCGGTTCGGGGAACCACAGGTCTTCGCAGATCAGCAGCCCAACCGAAACGCCATTGACCTCGAACACGCAATCGTCGCGATCGGGATCCACCTCGAACCAGCGGCGCTCATCGAACACCGCGTAATTCGGCAGCTCGCGCTTGCGATACGTCACGCCGATGGCGCCATCGCGCAGCACGCTGGCGGCGTTGTACACCACGCTGCCGGCCGCCTGCGGCCAGCCGACGACGGCCACGATGCCGTGCGTGGCGGCAGCGATTCCCTGCAGCGACGTTTCGCACTCGTGCAGGAACGCCGGGCGATACAGCAGGTCTTCCGGGGGGTATCCGGACAGCGCCAACTCGGGGAACAACACGACATCCGCGCCGTACTCGTCGCGGGCAACGGCAATCATGTCAGCGATGCGCGCCGCGTTGCCGGCCACGTCGCCGACCGGAAAATCAAATTGCGCCATTGCAACGCGCAGGGTATTGGCCATCGAGGGGAACCGGTCTTCGGACATTGCGGATGAACGCCAAGCCTACGCCACCAACGGCGGATTGAGTCAGCAGGCCCGCCACGCCATCCGGCTCCGCTAAAATAGTGCCCCCCCCCAACGGCCGTCGCGTCACGTGCGCGCGGCCAGCACGTCGGAGCATTCACCATGGGTCTGGACCTCGTCCCCACCGGCAACAACCCGCCGGAAGAAATCAACGTCGTCATCGAAATCCCGAAGGACGCCGAACCGGTCAAGTACGAAGTCGACAAGGCCTCGGGCGCGATCTTCGTGGACCGCATTTTGTCCACGCCGATGCGCTATCCCTGCAACTACGGCTACGTGCCCTATACCGTCTGCGGCGACGGCGATCCGGCCGACGTGCTGGTGATCCTGCCGCTGCCGCTGGTGCCCGGCTCGGTGATCCGCTGCCGCCCGGTGGGCGTGTTGAAAATGAGCGATGAGGCCGGCAGCGACGAAAAAATCCTGGCCGTGCCCATCGACAAGGTGTTCAACGGTTACAGCCACATCGACGACATCGCCAAGGTCAGCAAGCACTGGTTGCAGCGCATCGGCCACTTCTTCGAGCACTACAAGGATCTGGAAGACGGCAAGTGGGTGAAGCTGGACGGCTGGGGAGGTACGGCCGAGGCACGGCAGATCCTGATCGACGCGATGGCGCGTTACCAGGCCAGCGACGACAAGCCGAAGTTCTGACCGCGTTGCCGTGCCCGCAGGCGGCGTAGCGCCGCCTGTGGCGTCGGCTGGCGGTTACTGCGCGCCGGCCTTGTGCGGATACTTGGCGAAGATCGCGGCAATAGCCTGGTCGATGTCCGCCAACCGCTGCTCCGGCTTGCGCTTGCCGGCCACCGTACTGCTGGCCGCCCCGGTCCACACCATCCGGTTTTGCTTGCCGTCCACCAGATCCACGGTCAGCGTGCCTTCCTTGTATCGGCTGACCTGGGTTTCGTCATACCAGACCGGTACCGCCACGTAACTGCGATGGCGGTAGCTGTAGAACCACTCCACGTTGCTGCGCGGCACGCTCCAGACAGCGGTTTTTTCCTGCACCACGCCCTGGAAGTTGACCAGCAAGTCGGCGCCCTGCGCCGCATAGTGATAGCCGCGCGATTCCATTTCCTTGCGCACGTCAGCGCGGATGCGCTCCGAGATCCAGGACGAGTAGCCGGCCTGCTCCATCGCGATGGGCTGGTAGAAGCCCCAACTCCGGTACTGCTCGAAGCTGGCGCTCGGATCGTGGTCGGTACGCACGGAAGGACCGCTGGCGCAGGCGCCGAGGCCAAGCACGGCGGCGGCAAGCAAGAGGCAAGCAAGGCGTCTGAACATGGCAGTTCTCCTGGCGGCGCGAATGCAATGATCATCGCACCGGCATGGATACGGCACCTGAACGCACGCCGCATTCCAAGACAAAAGCCCCGCATGCGCGGGGCTTTTTCATGGAACCCGGGGCAGCATGACGCCTGCTTGAACGGCGGATCAGTGCTTCAGGTTCTTGCGCAGGCGCTCCAGCGCCTGCAACTGCACGGTCACCTCGGCCAGGCGCTTCTGCGCCTCGGCGATTTCCATCGCCTCGCCGCGATGGGCAATGATGCGCTCGGCCTCGTCCTTGGCGGCGCGCACCGCAGCCTCGTCGATCTCGTCGGCCCGGATCGCGGTGTCGGCGAGGACGGTGACCACCGTTGGCTGCACTTCGAGAATGCCGCCGGTAATCGCGAAGTCGAGCTTCTCGCCGCCAGGCAACGTGACCACGACCTTGCCCGGCTTCAGGCGGGTGATCAGCGGCGCGTGCTTGGGCGCGATACCCAGCTCGCCCAGCTCACCGGTGGCCACCACCAGCTCGGCCTCGCCGTGGAAGATCTCGGCTTCGGCGCTGACGATGTCGCAACGAATGGTGGATGCCATGACGATTCCTCAGCCCGAGATCTTCTTGGCTTTCTCGACCGCTTCTTCGATCGAGCCAACCATGTAGAACGCCTGCTCCGGCAGATGGTCGTACTCGCCATCCACGATGCCCTTGAAGCCGCGGATGGTGTCCTTCAGTGAAACGTACTTGCCCGGCGAACCGGTGAACACTTCGGCCACGTGGAAGGGCTGGCTGAAGAAGCGCTCGATCTTGCGCGCGCGGGCCACGGCCTGCTTGTCTTCTTCCGACAACTCGTCCATGCCCAGGATCGCGATGATGTCCTTCAGCTCCTTGTACTTCTGCAAGGTGCCCTGCACGCGGCGCGCGGTCTCGTAGTGCTCGTTGCCGATCACGTTCGGATCCATCATGCGGCTGGTCGAATCCAGCGGATCCACGGCCGGATAGATGCCCAGGGAGGCAATACTGCGCGACAGCGCCACGGTCGAGTCGAGGTGGGCGAAGGTGGTCGCCGGCGACGGGTCGGTGTAGTCGTCGGCGGGCACGTACACGGCCTGGATCGAGGTGATCGAGCCGGTCTTGGTGGAGGTGATGCGCTCCTGCAGCACGCCCATTTCCTCGGCCAGGGTCGGCTGGTAGCCCACCGCCGACGGCATGCGGCCCAGCAGCGCCGACACTTCGGTACCGGCCAGGGTGTAGCGATAGATGTTGTCGACGAACAGCAGCACGTCGCGGCCTTCGTCGCGGAAGTACTCGGCCATGGTCAGGCCGGTCAGCGCGACGCGCAGGCGGTTGCCCGGCGGCTCGTTCATCTGGCCGTACACCATCGCCACCTTGGACTTGGCGTGCTCCTGCACGTTGACGACGCCCGACTCCTGCATCTCGTGGTAGAAGTCGTTGCCCTCGCGGGTGCGCTCGCCCACGCCAGCGAACACCGACAGGCCGCTGTGCTCGGTGGCGATGTTGTTGATGAGCTCCATCATGTTGACGGTCTTGCCCACGCCGGCGCCGCCGAACAGGCCGACCTTGCCGCCCTTGGCGAACGGGCACATCAGGTCGATCACCTTGATGCCGGTTTCCAGCAGCTCGGTGGTCGCCGCCTGGTCTTCATAGCTCGGCGCCTGGCGGTGGATTTCCCACGTGGCGTCCGCCTGCACCGGGCCGGCTTCGTCGATCGGGTTACCCAGCACGTCCATGATGCGACCCAGCGTGCCGAGGCCCACCGGCACCGAGATGCCGCGACCCGTGTTGTCGGCGATCAGGTTCCGCTTCAGGCCGTCGGTGGAACCCAGCGCGATGCAACGCACCACGCCGTCGCCCAGCTGCTGCTGCACTTCCAGCGTGATGTCGGTGTTCTGCACCTTCAGCGCGTCATACACCTTCGGCACGCTCTCGCGCGGGAATTCGACGTCGACGACCGCGCCGATGATCTGTACGACCTTGCCCTGGTTGCTCATCACTGTTTCCTCGAAAACTCTTGAATGCTGCTGCGTTGGGTCAAACCGCATCGGCGGTGCCGACGATGTACGTTGTTTTTTGGCACTGAATCGCCGCGGCAGAGCCGGCGAGTCCGGGTATTGCAGGTGCTAAACCGCCGCCGCGCCGCCGACGATTTCCGAGATTTCCTGGGTAATCGCCGCCTGTCGCGCCTTGTTGTACACAAGGTTCAGGGTGTCGATCAGCTTGTTGGCATTGTCGCTGGCGGCCTTCATCGCCACCATGCGCGCGGCGTGTTCGGAGGCGACGTTCTCCATCACCGCCTGGTACACCAACGACTCCACGTAACGAACCAGCACGTGGTCAAGCACCGCTTCCGCGTCGGGCTCGTACAGGTAGTCCCAGTCATGCCGGGCCACCTGGGTGTCCGAAGCCAGCAGCGGAAGCAGCTGGTCGAACGTCGCCTTCTGGGTCATGGTGTTGACGAAGTCGTTGTACGACAGGAACACCTTGTCCACGGTGCCTGCCGAGTACGCGTCCAGCATCACCTTGATGACGCCGATCAGCTGCTCGACCTTGGGCGTGTCACCCAGATGCGTCACCGACGCCAACATGCCCACCTTCAGCCGGCGGAAGAACACCGATGCCTTCTGGCCGATGGTGACCACATCGATTTCAATGCCCTGCTCCTGCAACTGGCGGAACTCGACCAGCAGCTTGCGGAACATGTTGTTGTTCAAGCCGCCGGCCAAGCCGCGGTCGGAGGACACCACGACATACCCCACGCGCTTGACGTCGGCGCGCTGCACCAGATACGGGTGCCGATACTCGGAGTTGGCTTGCGCCAAGTGGCCGATCAGCTGCTTCATCGCGCGCGCATACGGGCGCGACTGCTTCATCCGATCCTGTGCCTTGCGGATCTTGGAAGCCGAGACCATTTCCAGCGCGCGCGTCACCTTGCGGGTGTTCTGCACGCTCTTGATCTTGGTTTTGATTTCGCGTCCGCTTGCCATCTCTCTTCTCTTTGCTCGTCATTCCCGCGCAGGGGAATCCAGCGTCATTGATGTTCAACGTCCATGGCCCCCCGCTTGCGCGGGAGTGACGGGACCGCTTACCAGCTGCCGGTCGCCTTGAAGTCCTCGATGCCCTTCTTGAACGCAGCCTCGATCTCGTCGTTCCAGTCGCCGCTGGCAGCCACCGAGGCCATCAGCTCACCGGCGGTGTTGGCGAAATGGGCGTGCAGGGCGTCTTCGAAGGAGCCGATCTTGGCAACCGCCACGTCATCCATGTAGCCCTTGTCCACCGCGTAGATCGACAATGCCTGCTCGGCCACCGACATCGGCGCGTACTGCCGCTGCTTCATCAACTCGGTGACGCGCTGGCCACGTTCCAGCTGCTTGCGGGTGGCGTCGTCCAGGTCGGAGGCGAACTGCGCGAACGCCGCCAGCTCGCGGTACTGCGCCAGCGCGATGCGGATGCCGCCGGACAGCTTCTTCATGATCTTGGTCTGCGCCGCACCACCCACGCGCGACACCGAGATACCGGCGTTCACCGCCGGGCGGATGCCGGCGTTGAACAGGTCGGTTTCCAGGAAGATCTGGCCGTCGGTGATCGAGATCACGTTGGTCGGCACGAACGCGGACACGTCGCCGGCCTGCGTTTCGATGATCGGCAGCGCGGTCAGCGAACCGGTCTTGCCTTTCACCGCGCCGTTGGTGAAGCGCTCCACGTAGTCCTCGGACACGCGCGCGGCGCGTTCCAGCAGGCGGCTGTGCAGGTAGAACACGTCGCCGGGATAGGCTTCGCGGCCCGGCGGACGGCGCAGCAGCAGCGAGATCTGGCGATACGCCACCGCTTGCTTGGACAGGTCGTCGTAAACGATCAACGCATCTTCGCCACGGTCGCGGAAGTATTCACCCATGGTGCAGCCGGAGTAGGCGCTGATGTACTGCATCGCCGCCGACTCGGACGCCGATGCCGCAACCACCGTGGTGTACGCCATTGCGCCGTACTGCTCGAGCTTGCGCACGATGTTGGCGATGGTGGAGTTCTTCTGGCCGATCGCCACGTAAATGCAGCGAATGCCCGAATTTTTCTGGTTGATGATGGCGTCGATGGCCAGTGCGGTCTTGCCGGTCTGGCGGTCGCCGATGACCAGCTCGCGCTGGCCGCGGCCGATCGGGATCATGCTGTCCACCGACTTGTAGCCGGTCTGCACCGGCTGGCTCACGGACTTGCGCCAGATCACGCCCGGCGCAATGGTTTCCACCGGCGCGCTGGTCTTGGCGTCGATGGGGCCCTTGCCGTCGATCGGCTCGCCCAGTGCGTTGACCACGCGACCCAACAGCTCGGGGCCGGTCGGCACCGACAGGATCTGCCCGGTGGTCTTGGCCACGTCACCCTCGC
Organism: Thermomonas paludicola; assembly: GCF_024498955.1. GTDB lineage: Bacteria > Pseudomonadota > Gammaproteobacteria > Xanthomonadales > Xanthomonadaceae > Thermomonas > Thermomonas paludicola. The sequence goes on from NZ_CP093311.1 coordinate 2,166,824, forward strand.
GCAGGTGCTTGTAATCACCCAGCACCACCGCGCCCACGGAGTCGCGCTCCAGGTTCAGCGCCAGCGCGTAAGTGCTGTTCGGCAGCTCGATCATTTCACCCTGCATCACGTCGGCCAGGCCGTGGATGCGCACGATGCCGTCGGACACCGAGGTCACGGTGCCTTCGTTGCGGGCTTCGGCGGCGAGATTGACCTTCTCGATGCGGGCCTTGATCAGTTCGCTGATTTCGGACGGGTTGAGCGTGGAAGTGGCCATCTTGGTTTCCTTGGTACCGGCGTTGCCGCCAGCGTGTGCAATTGGATTAGTGCGCCAGCGCCGCCTGCAGGCGGTCCAGCTTGCCTTTCAGCGTGCCATCGATGACGACATCGCCGGCATCGATCAGCGCACCGCCGATCAGGCTTTCGTCGATCGCCGTCTCCACCTCGACCTCGCGCCCGAAGCGGCGCGTCAGCGCCGCCTTGATCGCGTCCAACTCGGACGCGGGCAGCGCGGCGGCGGTAGTGACCTTGGCCTTCACCACGCGATCGGCCTCGAAGCGCATCGCATCGACCTGGCCGGCGATTTCCGGCAACAGCGGCAGCCGGCGGTTGTCGAACAGCAGGCTGAGGAAGTTGCCAAACGTTTCGGTACCGCCCTGCGGGGACAGCAGCGCGATGGCATCGGCACTGGTGAGCTTCGGATTGCCCAACACCGCAAGCATCTGCGGATCCGCGGCAATGCGGGCAGCGAACGTCAGCGCGTCCGACCATGCCGGCAGCGCATTGGCATCGCGGGCGATCGCGAACACGGCGCGGGCGTAGGGGCGTGCGAGGGTCAAGGCCTGGCTCATCGGGCGGCCCTCAGAGCTGCGCGGCCAGATCGTCGATCAGGGCCTTGTGGGCGCTGGCGTCGATCTCGCGCTTGAGCAGCTTCTCGGCACCGGACACGGCCAGCAGGGATACCTGCTTGCGCAGGTCTTCCTTGGCGCGATTCGCCGCGGCTTCGATCTCGGCCTCGGCCAGCGCCTTCTGGCGGTCGCCCTCGGCAATCGCGGCGGACTTGGCCGCGTCGATCAGCTGGTTGGCGCGCTGATGCGCCTGCTCGATGATCTCGTTGGCCTTTGCGCGCGCGCCCTTCAACTCTTCGTTGACCTTGTCCTGCGCCTGCGCAAGATTCTTCTGCGCGTTGTCGGCGGCGGCCAGACCTTCGGCGATCTTCTGCTGGCGCTCTTCGATCGCCTGCATCAGCGGCGGCCAGATGAACTTGACAGTGAACCAGATGAGGATCGCGAACGAGATCATCTGGCCCAGCAGGGTGATATTCGGATTCATGTGGTGACCTGCGTCCTGAACAGGCCCATCGGGATGGGCCTTTCAATGCTCCGCCACGGCGACATGCCGGGGCAGCGTGGTGCCGCTGCGCGCAACCGAAGCTGCGCGCAACGCTGGAGCCAGCCCATCAGGCGCCGGTGGCGGCCTGCACTGCGGCCAGCAGCGGGTTGGCGAACGCGAACATCATCGCCACGCCGACGCCGATCAGGAACGCCGCGTCGATCAGGCCTGCGAGCAGGAACATGCGGCCCTGCAGCATCGGCACCAGCTCCGGCTGGCGAGCCGCGGCTTCAAGGAACTTGCTGCCCATGATGCCAATGCCGAGGGCGGCGCCGAGCGCACCCAGGCCGACGATGATGCCGATGGCGACGGCGGTGAAGGCCTGGACGTTGGCGAGTGCTTCCATGGTGAATCTCCGGTTATTCGATGCGAGCGGTGGAATTGGAATGACGCTTGGAACGGATGGGGTGGAACGCGGGTCAGTGGTGCTCGTGGGCCATCGCCAGATAGACGACGGTCAGCACCATGAAGATGTAAGCCTGCAGCAGGATGATCAGGATGTGGAAAATCCCCCACATCGAGTTGAACAGCACGCCCGGCAGGAAGGTGAACCAGGAAGCGAACAGCCCGGCGATCAGCATGAACACCAGCTCGCCGGCGTACATGTTGCCGAACAGTCGCATGCCGAGACTGACCGGCTTGGACAGGTATTCGACCAGGTTCAGGAACAGGTTGAACGGCACCAGCACGATCTTCAGGATCATGTTGTCGGCGTGGAACGGCGCGGTGAGCAGCTCCTTGGTGAAGCCCCAGCCGCCCTTGGCCTTGATGGAATAGAAAATGATCAGGAAGAACACGGTGAACGACAGCGCGAACGTCGTGTTCACATCGGCCGTGGGCACCCAGCGCAGGAAGGTGTGATGCGCCACTTCCTTGCCCGCCACGGCCTGCACGGCCGCGCCGGGAATATCGAGCGGCAGCAGGTCCATGGTGTTCATGAAGACCACCCAGACGAAGATCGTCAGCGCCAGCGGCGCGATGAAACGGCGATCCCCGTGGAACGTGTCCTTGACCTGCGAATCGACGAACTCGACCAGCAGCTCCACGAACGCCTGCCCCTTGGACGGCACCCCGGCCGTCGCCTTGCGCGCATAGAACCAGAGCCAGAAGCAGGACAGCAGCCCCAGCACCAGCGCCACGATCCAGGAATCCATGTGGACCTGGCCGAACGAGAACTGCTTGGTGTTGTGCGTCAGGTGATGAACGATGTAAGCGGTCAGGCCGCCACCGCCTTCGCCACCTTCGGGGGCCAGCCCCATTGCTTCCAGAATCACGCGCTCGTCCTCGTCGTACTACGCTTCATCACGAATCTCGTCGATACCACCAAGGCCGCAGCGGCCATTGCCGACCCGGCCAGCACCGGCACTGCCGGCAACTGCCACACCGCCATCGCCAGATACAGCCCGGCAATGACGATCAACCACTTTGCCACGGTACCCAGCAACAATCGCCCCAGCGCCGCGCCAGCACCAGCCACGCCGCCGCCAAACGCACCCCAGGCCGCCACCAGACTTCCCAGCACCACTGCACCACCGCCTGCCAGCGCGGCCAGCGCATGACGCGGGCCATTGATGCTGCAGACTGCGGCTGTCAGCAACGCAGCAGCGGCTTGAAAGCCCGCTACCCGCAGCGCCAGCCGCCGACCTTCGTCAGCGGTATTCAGCACGCCAGCTTCTCAACCTGTTGGATGCGATCCCCGCACGCACAACGAAATCCGTCCTGCGGAGCTGTAGAAGTATAGCAGGCGCAAAAATCCCGCGGCAACCGCCAAAAGATGCCGTGATGTGTACGGAACTCGCCGACCTTCTCCCTGTCTCACGCTGCAACGCCCGCCCCCTTCCTCGTCCGATTCCCGGGCAGGCGCCCGAAGCCCCGGCCCGTCCACGGCCGGGGCTTCTTCTGCCCAGGCCGGGTTGACATCTGCCGCTTCTTGTTGATAATGATTCTCATTAGCAACAAGGAGCTCGCCATGACCAAGACCCTCACCTTCGCCTCCCTGCATTTCTGCGTGGCGTTCTCGGTTGGCTGGCTGCTGACGGGTAGTTTCTGGGTCGGTGGCGCGCTGGCTGTCGTTGAGCCCGCGTGCAATACCGTGGTCTTCCACTTCCACGAAAAACTGTGGAAGCGGATCGAGGCGCGGCGCGCCCAGCCCCATGGGCCGCTTGCCATGTGACCCGGCTGCGCCCGCAATCCCGCGGGCGCAGCCGGATGCATCAGCGCTTTTTCGGGATGTACAGATCGGTGATGGAGCCGTCGAACACCTCGGCCGCCATCCCTACCGACTCGCTCAAGGTCGGATGCGGATGGATGGTGTGGCCGATGTCGTCCACCTCGCAGCCCATTTCGATGGCCAGCGCGATTTCCGCGATCAACTCGCCGGCGTGCACGCCCACTATCCCGCCGCCGATCACGCGATGGCTGTCCTCGTCGAACACCAGCTTGGTGAAGCCTTCGGTGCGCGACAGGCCGATGGCGCGCCCTGATGCCGCCCACGGGAACTTGCCCACGCCGATCTTCAGCCCCTTGGCTTTCGCTTCGGCTTCGGTGACCCCGACCCAGGCGATTTCCGGATCGGTGTAGGCCACCGACGGGATCACCCGCGCCACCCATTCCTTCTTTTCGCCGGCGGCCACTTCCGCCGCCAGCTTGCCCTCGTGGGTGGCCTTGTGCGCCAGCATCGGCTGGCCGACCAGGTCGCCAATGGCGAAGATATGCGGCACGTTGGTGCGCATCTGCGCATCCACCGGGATCAGCCCGCGCTCGCCAACGCGCACGCCGGCCTTGTCGGCATCCAGCTTCGCACCGTTGGCGCTGCGCCCCACCGATACCAGCACGCGGTCGTAAAGTTTGCCATCGGGAATGCTGTCACCTTCAAACGTGCACGCAATGCCGTTTTTCTGCGCCTTGGCATCGACGACCCTGGTCTTCAGGTGCACGGCAACGCCCTGCTTCTTCAAACGATCGGCCAGCGGCCTGACCAGATCCGGGTCGGCACCGGGCATCAATTGCGGCATGAACTCGACCACCGTCACCTCGCTGCCCAGCGCGCGATAGACCGTCGCCATCTCAAGGCCGATGATGCCGCCGCCCACCACCAGCAGCTTCTTCGGCACGTCGGCAAGATTCAGCGCATCAGTGGAATCCATCAGCCGCGGGTCATCCCACGGGAACGCCGGCAGCTTCACCGGCTGCGAACCCGCCGCGATGATGCAGTTGGAGAACTTCAGCAACTGCGTCTTGCCATCGCTGCCTGCGATCTCCAGCTCGCTGGCCGAGACGAACTTCGCCGTCCCCTGCACCACGCGCACCTTGCGCTGCCTGGCCATGCCGGCCAGGCCCTTGGTGAGCTGGCCGACGACCTTGTCCTTGTACTCGCGCAGCTTGTCGATGCTGATCTTCGGCTTGCCGAAATCCACGCCGTAGTCGCTGGCGTGCGCGGCCTGGTCGATCACGTCGGCCGCGTGCAGCAGCGCCTTCGACGGGATGCAACCGACGTTGAGGCAGACGCCGCCGAGGCTGGCGTAGCGCTCGACCAGCACGGTGTCGAGGCCGAGGTCGGCGCTGCGGAACGCGGCGGTGTAGCCGCCGGGGCCGGCGCCGATCACCACCAGCGCGCACTCGAAGTCGGCCTTGCGGCCGGACGATGTGGCAGCCTGCGGCGAGGGCGAGGGCGAGGGCGAGGGCGAGGGCGCCGCCGGCTCCAGCGCAGCGACGGGCGCGACGACCTGCGGCGAGGCCGGTTTCGCTTCGGCCGGCGCTGCCGCCGTTGCCTCGAGCACGGCAATCACGGTGCCTTCCGCGACGGAATCGCCCAGCTTCACCTTCAGCGCCTTGATCACGCCATCGGCGGTTGCCGGCACTTCCATGGTGGCCTTGTCAGACTCAAGCGTAACCAGCCCCTGGTCTTTCTTCACTGCATCGCCCACCGACACCAGCAGCTCGATCACCGGCACGCTGCCGTGGCCGCCAATGTCGGGAACCTTGATTTCGATCTCAGCCATCACCGCCTCCTTACAGCATGGCCCGACGCAAGTCGGCCAGCAGTTGCCCAAGATAGCTGGTGAAGCGCGCCGCAGCCGCGCCGTCGATGACGCGATGGTCATAGCTCAGCGACAGCGGCAAGATCAGGCGCGGTTTGAATTTCTCGCCGTTCCAGACCGGCTTGGTCTCGGACTTGGACACGCCCAGGATCGCCACTTCCGGCGCATTGATGATCGGCGTGAACGCGGTGCCGCCGATGCCGCCCAGCGAGCTGATGGTGAAACAGCCGCCCTGCATCTGCTCGGGCTTGAGCTTGCCGTCGCGCGCCAGCGCGGCCAGTTCGCCCATCTCCCGGGCGATCTCCACCACGCCCTTCTGGTCGGCATCGCGCAGCACCGGCACCACCAGCCCATTCGGCGTATCCGCCGCAAAGCCGATGTGGAAATACTTCTTCAGGACCAGGTTGTCGCCGTCCAGCGACGCATTGAAGGTCGGGTACTTCTGCAACGCCGTCACGCAGGCCTTGATCAGGAATGCCAGCATGGTGACCTTGCCTGCCTTGCCGGCGGCGATGGCCTTTGCATTTTCCTGATTCAGCGCCGCGCGCAGGTCCTCCAGTTCGGTGATGTCGGCATCGTCGAACTGGGTGACGTGCGGGATCATCGCCCAGTTGCGCGCGAGGTTGGCGCCGGAAATTTTCTGGATGCGCGACAGCGGCGTGCTTTCGATTTCACCGAACTTGGCGAAATCCACCTTCGGCCACGGGATCAGACTCAGGCCGCCGCCCACGCCTGCCGCCGGCAGGGCAACGCCGCCAGACAGGGCGCCCTTGACGAAGGCCTGCACGTCCTCCTTGCCGATGCGTCCACCGCGCCCACTGCCAGTCACCTGCAGCAGGTCCACGCCCAACTCGCGCGCATACAGGCGCACCGCAGGGCTGGCATACGGCACCTTGGCCGGCAGCACCGCGTCGGCTTCGAAACGCATCGGCGGGATTCCCAGCTGGCCGGGTTCGGCCACCGGCGCGCGCGACGGAACCGGCGCGCCACTCTCGACCATCGCCACCGGGGCCACCGGAGCTGGCGCAGGCACGGGTGGCGCAGCGGTCGCTGCCGCAACCGGATCGGCTGGCGCCTCGGCTCCGGTCGCCTCGATCACCGCCACCAGCGCGCCCTCGGCCACCGTGTCGCCCAGCTTGACCTTCAGCTCCTTGATCACGCCGGCAAACGGCGACGGCACTTCCATCGTCGCCTTGTCCGATTCCAGCGTCACCAAGCCCTGATCCTTGGCCACGGTATCGCCAGGCTTGACCAGCAACTCGATGACAGGCACATCACCGTGCCCACCGATATCGGGGACGCGCGCTTCTTTCAGCTCGGCCATGGCCGGGACTCCGCAGACTGGAAAGGCCTACGTTGGCACATCCGCACGCGCACCACAAATCGCAATGCAGCAATTTCCATGTTTTACCCGGATATTTTATATATGCATCAGGAAAATCACGCGCTCGCAGCAGAATTCCACCGAGAAAACCAGGTTTTACCCCCACCGAAATCAGGGGTGCTCCGCCTCCATCGGCACGCTGCCCTTCTCGCGATGAAGCAAATACAACCCGCTGCCGATGATGATGCCGGCCCCCAGCCAGGTCATCGCATCCGGCAGCACGCCCCACAGCGCGAGATCCAGCGCCACGCCCCAGACCAGAGCGGAATATTCCAGCGGCGCGATCAGCGAGGCTTCGCCCTGGCGGAATGCTTCGGTGATGGCGTATTGACCCAGCGTGCCGACAATGCCGATGCCGGCCACGATCCAGCCATCCTCACCGCGCAACGCAACCCGCTCCGGCCATGCCAGGGCGCCCGCGCCCAGCGCCATCAATACCAGCAGCCAGCTCACCATCGCCTGATTGGAGTCGGTGCGCGCCAGCACCCGCACGGTGATCGCGGAAACCGCATACGCAACAGCCGCCAGCAGCACCGCCAACCCCGCCATCGACAACATGCCTTCGCCACTGGGGCGCAGCACCACCAGCACGCCGAGCAGGCCAACACCGATCGCGGTCCAGCGCCGCGGCCCCACGCGCTCGCCCAGAATCGGCACCGACAGCGCCGTGATCAGCAGCGGCGCCACGAAAAAAATCGAATACGCGGTGGACAGCGGCAGTCGCTTCAACGCATAGACGAAGCTGGCCATCATCATCACGCCCAACGCGCCGCGCAGCAGGTGCAGCGGCCAACGCACCCGCAGCAGCGGCCGCCAGCCCAACGTCCACAGCGCCCAGGCCAGCACCAGCGGCAGCGACGCCAGCCCGCGCAGCGCCGCCACCTGGAGTGGCGGGTAATGCGCCGACAGCAGTTTCAGCCCGGCATCCATCAACGCAAACATGCCCACTGCGGCCAGCATCAGCCAGATACCGCGATGGTGGGCACTGGAAGGCGGCGATGCGGGGTTCGGCATCGCGCCAGCATGCGGTACGCTGGTCGTTTCGTCACCCATGCCAATCGCCATGCCTTCCTTCGACATTGTTTCTGAAGTGGACACCCACGAACTGACCAACGCGGTGGATCAAGCCAACCGCGAGCTCACCACCCGGTTTGATTTCAAGGGCGTGGATGCAAAGTTCGTCCTTGACGACAGCGTGATTTCGCAATCGGCGCCCAGCGATTTCCAGTTGCAGCAGATGACCGACATCCTGCGCGCGCGGCTGATCGCACGGAAAATCGACGTGCGCTGCCTCGAATTCGGCGACGTGGAAACCAATCTGGCCGGCGCGCGCCAGAAGGTCACCGTGAAGCAGGGCATCGAACGCGAACTGGCAAAGAAACTGCAGGCAGCGATGAAGGACGCGAAGCTCAAGGTCGATTCGCAGATCAACGGTGACAAGCTGCGCGTCACCGGCAAGAAGCGCGACGACTTGCAGGCGGCGATGGCGCTGCTGCGCGCCGGCGAGTTTGGCATCCCGCTGCAGTTCGACAATTTCCGCGACTGATTCCAGATGGCGGCGATGGCCGCGCGCAGCAAGCCGCGGCGCCCGCCGATCAGCCGCCAGCAAACAGCTGGGCGCGTTCGCCCGCGTCCAGCGCGCGCCATTCGCCGGCAGGCAGCTCGCCCAGCGTCAAGCCGCCAATTCGCTCGCGATGCAATGCCTGCACATGGTTGCCGACCGCCGCGAACATCCGCCGCACCTGGTGATAGCGACCCTCGTGCAGGGTCAAGCGCGCTTGCCGCGGACCAAGCAGCGCCAGCTCCGCCGGCAGCAGCGGCGTCTTTTCCTCGTCCAGCATCAGCGTGCCGCTGGCGAAGGTCGCCACTTCGTCGCCACGCAGGTCTTCCGCCAGCGTCGCCAGGTACACCTTCGACAATTTCGATTTCGGCGCGATGATCCGGTGCAGCAGCTGGCCATCGTCGGTGAGCAGCAGCAGGCCGGAGGTGTCGCGATCCAGCCGCCCGACGGTGGACAGCACGGGGCTGCGCAGACGGAAGCGCGGAGGCAGCAGGTCGAACACGATGCGGCCGGGATCTTTCATCGAGCAGGTGTAGCCGACCGGCTTGTGCAGCATCAGCAGCAATCCCGATGGCGGGTCCAGCGGCTCGCCATCGAGCCGGATCGCGTCGTGGTCCAGCGGGTCATCGGCATACAACACCTCGCCTGCGGCATCGGTGATGCGGCCCTCGCGGAACATCCACTGCACTTCCTTGCGGCTGCCGTACCCCAGGTTGGCGATGTGCTTGACCAGCTTCATGCCTTCACCGCCTCGACGATCTTGAAGCCGCCGCCTTGCGCGACGCTGCGCACCTGCGCAAAGCCCGCGCCCAGCGCATCCTCATAGGGCAGATGGCGATTGGCGACCAGCCACAAGCGCCCACCCGATTTCAGCGCGGCGGCGGCGGCGGCGATGAACGCGCGCCCGATGTCCGGGCGGTCGCCGCGCCCCAGTGCGTGGAACGGCGGATTGCAGACGATGCCATCGAAGCGCTCCGCCACGCCGGTGGCGACATCCTGCCAATGCAGCTGCACCGGCACGCGGGCATCGGCAAGATTGGTGCGCGCCAGCGCCAGGGCGCGCGCGTCCGCTTCATACAGGTCAAGCGCCGTGACCTGCGGGCAACGGGCCAGCACCTGCATCGACAAGTACCCCCAGCCCGCACCGAAATCGGCGACGCGGCCGCGCAAATCGGCAGGAAGCGCGGCCGCCAGCATCTTTGACGCGGCATCCACCCGATCCCAGGCAAACACGCCCGGACGACTGGAAAAGCCGCCGCCCGGCACATCGCCGCTGGCGATCCGGCGCGGCACGTCCGCCTGCTGCCAGCGCGCCACCAACCCGGCATCGAAAGCAGCCCCCGGCTGGGTCCAGAACACCCGGCAGTGATATTTGCTGGTGACGCTGACGGCACCCGCCAATTGCCGGAGATCGGCTTCGCGCGATTTCGCGCCTTCATCGTTGGCGACGGCCGCAATCACCGTACCGCCCGGCGCACAGGCAGTGCAGGCGCGGGCCAACAGCGCGCGCGCCTCTTCGCGCTGGCGTGGCGGCAGGACCAATACCAAGGGATAGCCAGCGGCGGGCAGCGCGTCTTCATCGAGCAGATTGATGCCGATGCGTTCCAGCCGCTGCGCTTCCGGTTTGAACGGCTGGGTGGCAACAAACGCCTGCGCGCGCACGGCGTGCAAGGCGGCGCCTTCGCGGGCACGCAGGAACAACGCATCCGAGGCCGGCCAATGCAGCTGGCCATCAGCGAAGGGATACAGCAGGGCGTCAACGGCGTGATCGCGGGGCATCGGGTTCATGTGCGCAGTTTACCGGCGCACAGCAGGTATCCTGTCGGCTTCACGACCACAAACGCATTCCGATGACCGAACTGCAGACCCCGCCCGACCGCCTCTCCAACGACCCGCGCAGCAAATTCCACGATCCCAGCCTGCTCGAGCGCGGCATCGGCATCCGTTTCAACGGCATCGAGCGCAACAACGTGGATGAGTACTGCATCAGCGAAGGCTGGGTGCGGGTGCAGGCCGGGCGCGCGCTGGATCGGCGCGGCATGCCGATGACCATGAAGATCAAGGGCACCGTGGAAGCCTGGTTCCTGGATACCGCAGAGCAAGACAAACCCGCAAGCGAATGAGGTTCGCTGCGGTTCATCCAGCGCCGCACTTGCGGATGGATACTCGACTGCACCCCCTCAGGAGACGGCTCATGCGCACCAAGTCACTTGCCCTGTCGCTCGCACTGGCGTTGGCCACGGCCGGCTGCGCGTCCGCCGGCTCTCCCGGCATGCTGGCGGCCAATGCCCCGCGTGCCTTGCCGGTCTCCGGCCCGGTCAGCGTGGCCTGGACCGACCCGGCGCAGTTCACCGAAATCAGGGCCAGCGGCAATCGGTTTGCGGCTGAACAGGGCGAATGGCTGACCCAGCTGGCCAAGTACATGCGCAAGCAGGCCGAGAAAACCCTGCCCGCCGGCGAAACGCTGGAGCTGACCATCGTCGATATCCAGCGCGCCGGTCGCTACGAGCCGTGGCACGGCGCAGGTCGGCAGGACGTGCGTTTCATCCGCGACATCTACCCGCCGCGGCTGACGGTGCGTTTCCGCGAAGTGGATGCCAGCGGCACGCTGGTGGCCGAAGGCGAGCGCAAGATCACCGACCCGGCCTTCCTGCTCAATGCCTCGCCGATCAACGACAACGACCCGCTGCGTTACGAAAAGCGCATGATCGACAGCTGGCTGCGCCGCGACTTCAACCGCACTGCCGCGCGCTGAGAAGACGCGCAGCAGGCCCGACAGAGAAGCCGCCATTGGGCGGCTTCGTCGTTTCAGGCCGCCGCATGGGCCACGCCGCGGCTTCAGGGTCATGGCCCAGCCAGCCGGCGCCCTCGAAGCGGACGCACGCATGGCAGCGGCACGCCCCTGCGGCACGCAAGCGTTGCGTTACTGCTGCGGCACCTGCGAGGCGTCGATGTGGAACACGCCCCACTGATGGCCGTCGAGATCGACGAAGGCCCACGAGTACATGAAGCCCAGATCCTCCGGGTCATGGCCTTCGGTCGCGCCGGCCGCGATCGCCTTGCGCACCAGTTCATCCACCTCCGCCCGGCTGTCCAGCGACAGCGAGAACAGCGCTTCGGTGGCCTTGCGCGGATCGGTGATCGGCACCTTGGACAAGGTGGAGAAGAACGACTCGGCCACCAGCATCACGCTGGTGTTGTCGTTGATGACCAGCGCGGCGCCGTTGTCGCTGGTGAACTGCGGATTGAACGAGAAGCCGAGCGCTTCGAAGAAATCGACGCTGCGATCCAGATCCTTCACCGGCAAGGTGACGTAAAGGTTGCGGGGCATGGGATGTCCTTTCTGATCTAGTGAGGAATGGGCGGCTCAGCCCGACGAACGCTTCATGATGGCGGTGTTCATGCCGTGATTCGAAAATGTCAGAAGGCCTGGTCGGAGGTCAATGGCCCGGCCGCTCGTGCGCGGCATGCAGGCGGTGCGCGGGCGGGCGGCGCAGCCTGGGCTGCGGGAAACCCTGACGAAAATCCGCGCCGCGCGCCGACGGCGGCGGCATGGCGGATGCGCGAGCCTGCTGCCATCGCCCGCATCGAGTGCCGCCATGCAACCGCGTACCGCCCTGCTTGCCCTGCTGCTGTCCGCTGCCCTGCTGTCGCCGTCGCCCGTCCTCGCGGTGACGCCGCTGCCGGCGCCGATGTTGGCGACCCGCTTCCATGGCACCAGCGACATCGCCAGTTGGCTGGTCAGTGAAAAGCTCGACGGCGTCCGCGGCCGCTGGGACGGCCAGCGGCTGCTGACCCGCAACGGCGACCCCATCGAAGCCCCCGGCTGGTTCACCGCCGGCTGGCCGGCGCAGGCCATCGAGGGCGAGCTGTGGATCGGACGCGGCCGATTCCAGCAGATCAGCGATCTGGTGCGCGCGCTGCGCCCGGACGCGTCTGCGTGGAAGAGCGTGCGCTTCATGGCATTCGACCTGCCCGGCGACGCCGGCGTGTTCGCGCAGCGGGCGCAGCGCCTGCGGGCGATGGTGACGCAGGCAAATGCACCGACGTTGCGGGCCATTGCGCAGACCCGCATGGCCGATCGCGCTGCACTCGATGCGTATCTGCACGCAGTGAACGTCGCAGGCGGCGAAGGCCTGATGCTGCAGCGCGCAAGCGCCCGCTATCGTGGCGGGCGCAGCGACGACCTGCTCAAGTACAAGCTCGCCAACGATGCCGAGGCCCGCGTGGTCGGCTACCGTCCCGGCCAAGGCAAATACGCCGGCTTGGTCGGCGCACTGCTGGTGGAAGACGCCCACGGCCGCCGCTTCGCCCTGGGCAGCGGCCTGTCCGACGCCGATCGCTCGCATCCGCCACGCCCCGGCCAGTGGGTCACCTTCCGCTACAACGGCCTGACCGCCAAGGGCACGCCGCGCTTCGCCCGCTACCTGCGCGTTCGCGCTGACGCTTGAGCGCGGCGCTCACGGCAGGCTGTGCCGGCTTCGTCGCCGCTGCCCCGGCTTCGTCGCATGCGCGCTTCCGCGGAGGCGGCGCGCGGCTATCCTCGCCGCACTCTTCCACCTGAAGCCGCGCATGTTCAAACGACTGTTCTTCCTGCTGCGCATCATCACCGCTTGGGGCGTGGCAGTCATGCTGGTGGTCGCGCTGTACGCCAGCCTGCCGCTGATCGGCCAGTTCTCGGCCCCGGCAGTCCTGTTCGGGTTCGGCACCATCGGGCTGGTGATCGCCGGCGCGTTCTCGCATTTGCACCGCGTCCGCCTGGTCGCCGGTCGCGTGGACAACGAGACGCTGGACAACCGCCAGAAGCGCTTCATCGAGATCCCGCTGGAGGCCGGCGAGGCCTTCGACCTGGTCGATGCCGCGATCCGCGAGCTGCCCGGCGTGGAAGGCGTGCGCAGCGCGCGCGACAGCCTGCAGGTGCGGGCGAAGATCGCGCGGCCGCAGCTGTACGGCGAACCGCCGCTGCGGCGCTGGAACCCGCTGCTGTGGTTCGCGCCCGATTACAACCAATTGCAGGCCACGGTGACCCCGGCCGGCGACAGCGGCCGCGTCACCCTGATCTGCGAACCGGAAAGCCCGGCGTGGAGCGACTGGTTCCTGGTCGACGACGGCACCAACTTCGAGAACGCCGAGGCCATCGCCCGCGCAATCACCCGCCGCATCGGCGAGCGCCGCCGCTTTGATCAGGCCAGCGCCGCGCAGACCGCCACCGAAAAGGAACTCACCGAGGCCAAGCTGCACCTGCTGCACGCGCAGGTCGAACCGCACTTCCTCTACAACACCTTGGCCAGCGCGCAATTGCTCACCCGCAGCGACCCGGCCCGCGCCGAGGCGATGCTGGGCCACCTGATCCAGTACCTGCGCCGCTCGCTGCCCAGTGCAGAGGACGACATGTCCACGCTCGGCATCGAGCTGGAACGCGCGCTGGCCTATCTGGAAATCCTGAAGATCCGCATGGGCGACCGCCTCTGCGTGGAAGTCGACGTGCCCGAGCCCCTGCGCGGCACGCCGATGCCGGCGATGATGCTGCAGACGCTGGTGGAAAATGCGATCAAGCACGGCCTGGAGCCGCGCACCGGTGGCGGGACGGTGTGGATTCGCGCTCGCGGAGACGCTGCAGAGGTGGCGATCACGGTTGCCGACAATGGCGAAGGCTTCCATGCCAAGACCAGCGGCACCGGCATCGGCCTGAAGAACGTGCGCGAACGGCTGCGCCTGCGCTACAACGGTGACGCCAATTTGAGCGTGATCGCCAATTTCCCGGCTGGCGTGGCGGCAACCATCACCGTGCCTGCCGCAGTGGCCAGCCTTGCCAAAGGGGTATCGAATGGCTGAGCTCCGTACCTGCATCGTTGCCGAGGACGAAGCCCTGCTGCGGCAGGCACTGGTGGCCGAACTCCAGCGCGCCTGGCCGGCATTGCAGGTCGTGGCCGAGTGCGAGGACGGCGCCAGCGCGGTGGAAGCGCTGGCCGAGCACCGGCCCGACGTCGCCTTCCTGGACATCCGCATGCCCGGCCTGACCGGCCTGGACGTGGCGCGGGTCGCCGCCGACGCCAGCCCGCGCACCCAGATCGTGTTCGTCACCGCCTACGATCAATACGCCATCGACGCCTTCGAACACGGCGCCGTCGATTACCTGCTCAAGCCGGTCAAGCCCGAGCGGCTGGCCACCACCATCGACCGCCTGCAGGCGCGCGACACATTGCCGGATGCCGCCGCATTGGCGGCGCTGCTGGACCGGCTGGCCGCGCTGCCGAAGCAGGCCGGGGCGGTGGAGCCGCTGACCTGGCTGACCGCCAGCGCCGGCCGCGAGACCAGGCTGATCCTGGTGGATGACGTGGCCTATTTCCGCGCCGACCAGAAATACACCACGGTGGTCACCGCCGAAGGCGAGGCGTTGCTGCGCAGCTCACTGCGCGAATTGCTGCCGCGGTTGGACGGCAACACGTTCAAGCAGATCCATCGCGGCACCATCGTCAACCTGAAGGCCATCGCCGGCATCGTCCGCGACGACGCCGGGCGCGGCACGGTGCGGCTCAGGCAGCGCCCGGAAACGCTCACCGTCAGCCAGCCGTTCATGGCCCTGTTCAAGCATATGTGATTGCCCCGCAGCCCCTTTTTCGAGACGAGGCTTACGATGTCCAGACTGATTGCCCTGCTGCACTTCCTGCTGGCCATGTCCGGCTGCTCGCTGGATGGCACCACGTGGACCCACCATCTGCAATCCGGGCAAGCGTCGCTGGACAGCAAGGCGCGCGTGCAGGACGGGGTTGCCCGATTCGAATGCCTGGGCAGCAGCAGCGGGGCCTGCCATTACACGCTGTATCCCGATGCCTGCCACGGCCTGGCCGACTGCCATCTGGCACCGTTGCAGCAATTCGTCGTGGCCCCTGGCGACAGCCGCCAGGTGGCCGGCTTGCGCGATTTCCGCCCCTGCGTCGCGATCGACGACACGCCGCTCGGGCCTGACTGCCAGCCGAAGGCCTCCACCCGCTGAGCGCCGGGCGCGTGGCTGCGCGCAGCCTCGGCGCATGCGCCACTGTGCCTGCGCGCGCCGGGCGGCATTTCAAACGCCGGCGGCGTGACGGCCTTGCCGGCCTGGCATTGCGGCGATCTTCCCGACCCTGCCCGTTGCCGCGGAGCGGATCCACGCGACCGCGCGACGGGAGGTTTCCGCGCCCGCCTCAGCGGCAGCGGAAAAAACTGGCGGTACTGGTGATGTAGCTGGGGTTGTGGACATAGCCGCTGCTGCGGCCATAGCCGATCCCGAAATCACGTTCGTGGCGGATGCGCGGTTGGAACTCGCGCGTTTCCATCTGGCGTGGGGCCTTGCGGCGGTCACTGGGGGTGCGCGTCGGATGCTGGCTGGACATGAACGTCTCCTGTCTTGGTGTGTTGGTAATGTAATACACCAACACCCATGCCACATGGGCAAGAAGTCATGCCTCCCCGGGCAACTTGGCATCCGTTCAGCTTGCCCAGCGCGCCGGCAGCCGGTCCTCGCATCGCCGCGCCACTGTCATTGGAATGGGCACGGATTGCCCGGCCAGCCACAAAAAAGGCGGCCCTGCGGCCGCCTTCCTGCACCCCCTGCGCTGGCAGGGAATGGCCTCAGGCCAACAGCGGATTCGGCCGCTCGGTGTCCAGCTTGTACAGCTTGATCGCGCGCGCCACGTCCTTGGCCGTCAGCTTGCCCTCGGCGGCCAGCGCCGCGACCGCCGCGTGGGCGACGTGGAAGCGGTCCACCTCGAAGTGGCGGCGCAGGTTTTCACGCGTGTCGCTGCGGCCGTAACCGTCGGTTCCCAATACGCTGTAGCGCATCGGCACGAACTCGCGGATCTGGTTGGCAAACGCGCGCACGTAATCGGTCGCGGCGATGGCCGGCCCTTGGCGACCTTCCAGCAATTGCGTCACCCACGGCTTGCGCTGGGGCTTTTCCGGATGGAAGCGGTTCCAGCGCTCGGCATCCACGCCATCACGGGCCAGCTCGGTGAAGCTGGGGCAGGACCACAGGTCGGCCTTGATGCCGAAATCCTTGTCCAGCAGATCTGCCGCCGCGATCACCTCGCGCAGGATGGTGCCGCTGCCCAGCAGCTGCACGCGCAGGTCGGTCTTCTTGCCCTTGCCGGCGTCCCGCAGCAGGTACATGCCCTTGATGATCCCGTCCTCGCTGCCCTGCGGCATCTCCGGATGGGTGTAGTTTTCGTTCATCAGGGTGATGTAGAAGTATTCGTCGTGCTGCTCGGCCAGCATGCGCTGCATGCCGTAGTGGACGAGGACGATCACCTCGTAGGCGAAGGTGGGGTCATAACTGCGCACGTTCGGGATCAGCGAACTCTGCACGTGCGAGTGGCCATCCTCGTGCTGCAGGCCTTCGCCGTTGAGCGTGGTGCGGCCGGCGGTGCCGCCCAGCACGAAGCCACGCGCGCGCATGTCGCCGGCCTGCCAGGCGAAGTCGCCGACGCGCTGGAAGCCGAACATCGAGTAGTAGATGTAGAACGGCAGCATCTGCAAATTGCTGCTGCTGTAGGCGGTGGCCAGCGCCATCCAGCTGGCGAACGCGCCGGCCTCGGTGATGCCCTCCTCCAGCACCTGCCCGGCCGCGTCCTCGCGGTAGAACATCAGCTGGTCGGCGTCCACCGGCTTGTACTTCTGGCCCTGCGGGGCATAGATGCCGAGCTGGCGGAACAGGCCTTCCATGCCGAAGGTGCGCGCCTCGTCGGCCACGATCGGCACGCAGCGCGGGCCGACCTGCTTGTCGCGCAGGATGATGTTGAACATCTGCACGAACGCCATGGTGGTGCTGATCTCGCGCTCGCCGGTGGACTTCAGCAGGCGCTCGAAAGTCGCCAGCGGCGGCACGTCCAGTGGCTGGCTGGCCTTGCGGCGGCGGGCCGGCAGGTGCCCGCCCAGCGTGGCGCGACGCTCGCGCATGTACTCCATTTCCGGCGATTTTTCGTCGGGGCGGAAAAACGGGATGGCGCCGTCCTTGAGCTGGTCGTCGGCGATGGGGAGTTGGAAGCGGTCGCGGAATGCGCGCACCGCGTCATCGTCCAGCTTCTTGGTCTGGTGCGTCGGGTTGAGCGCCTCGCCCGCCGTCCCCATGCCATACCCCTTCACGGTCTTGGCAAGGATCACGGTGGGCTGGCCCACGGTCTTCACCGCCGCAGCGTAGGCCGCATAGACCTTGTGCGGGTCATGGCCGCCGCGGTTGAGGCGCCAGATGTCGTCGTCGCTGAGGCTGGACACCATCGCCAGCGTTTCCGGCGTCTTGCCGAAGAAGTGCTGGCGCGTGTAGGCGCCACCGAAGGCCTTGCAGTTCTGGTACTCGCCATCCACCGTGTCCATCATGATCTTGCGCAGCTGGCCATCGGTGTCCTTGGCCAGCAACGGATCCCAGTAACTGCCCCAGATCGTCTTGATGACGTTCCAGCCGGCGCCGCGGAACTGGCCCTCCAGCTCCTGGATGATCTTGCCGTTGCCGCGCACCGGCCCGTCCAGCCGCTGCAGGTTGCAGTTGATGACGAAGACCAGGTTGTCCAGGCCTTCGCGGCCGGCAACACCAATGGCGCCCAGCGATTCGGGCTCGTCGGTCTCGCCGTCGCCGAGGAAGCACCAGACCTTGCGGTCGGTCTTCGGCATCAACCCGCGCGCTTCCAGATACTTCCAGCTGCGCGCTTGGTAGATCGCCGCCAGCGGGCCCAGGCCCATGCTGACGGTGGGGGTCTGCCAGAACTCGGGCATCAGCCACGGATGCGGATAGCTGGAAATGCCGCGCCCGTCCACTTCCATGCGGAAGCTGTCCAGCTGCGATTCGTTGATGCGGCCTTCCATGAAGGCGCGCGCGTAGATGCCCGGCGAACTGTGGCCCTGGATGTACAGCAGGTCACCCGGATGCTGGTCGGACGGCGCGCGCCAGAAATGATTGAAGCCGACGTCGTACAGGGTGGCGGAGCTGGCGAAGCTGGCGATGTGCCCGCCCAGCGAACCCGGCTTTCGGTTGGCCCGCACCACCATCGCCATCGCGTTCCAGCGGATGATCGAGCGGATCCGCCATTCCAGGTGCGCGTCGCCCGGCATGCCGGGTTCCAGATGCGCGGGAATGGTGTTGATGTAGGCGGTGGTCGGCGCGAACGGCAGATGCGTGCCGGCGCGGCGAGTCAATTCCACCATGCCCTCCAGCAACTGGTGCGCGCGCTGCGGGCCGTCATGGTCGATGACCGCCTTCAGCGACTCGATCCACTCACGCGATTCCTGCGGATCGGGATCGTTCTGCAGCATTTCGTTGAGCCAATTCATCGCGCGCTCCATCACCGGAAAATTTGATCAGACGGCGAGTCTAGCAAGCGCGGAGGGCTGCGTGATGCTGCAGCGCAACTCAAATCATTTTTTACCCGGATATTTCAAGCGCGACTGGAAAATTCGCGAAAATCCCCTGCTCCGCGTGCATTCCAGCGAATGCGCGCGGAACCGGGAACCGGCATCAACCCGTGCGCGCGCGCATTTCGCCACGGATTTGCGCATCCACGGCAGCGATCGCGGTCATGTTGACCACCCTGCGCGAGGACGACGCCGGGGTCAGGATGTGCGCAGGCTGGTCCAGGCCCATCAGGATCGGGCCGATGGCCACGCCACCGGTGGCGACCCGGATCAGGTTGTAGGCGATGTTGGCGGCGTCCAGGTTCGGCATCACCAGCAGATTGGCCCGGCCCTTGAGCGTGGTATTGGGGAACATGCGCAGGCGCAGCGCCTCGTCCCAGGCGGTGTCGGCCATCATTTCGCCATCCACCTCCAGCTTGGGTGCGCGGCGGCGGATGATCTCGAAGGCCTCGCGCATCTTGCCCGCGCTGCCGTCGAGGTGGCTGCCGTAGTTGGAGTGCGACAGCAGCGCCACCTTCGGCTCGATCCCGAACAGCTTGAGCCGGTAGCTGGCCTGCAGGGTGGCCTCGGCGATCTGCTCGGCCGACGGGTCCAGCTGCACGTGGGTGTCGAGGAAGAACCATGCGCCGGCATCGTTGATCACGCCGGTCATCGCCGCCGTCCCGGTGACGCCCGGCTCGAAGTCGAACACGCTGCGCAGGTAGCCCAGCTTCTTGTGATAACGCCCGACCAGGCCGCAGATCAGCGCATCCGCTTCGCCGCGCTCCACCATCAGCGAGGCAATCAACGTCGGCCGCGAGCGCAGCAGGTTCTTGGCCGCGTCGGGGGTCACGCCACGGCGCTCGGTCAGCGCGTGGTACTGCCGCCAGTAGTCGTCGAAACGCGGGTCGTCATTGATGTTGGTGAGCTCGAAATCCACGCCCGGCCGCATGCGCAGGCCGAGCTTGGCAATGCGGGTCTCGATCACCTCCGGGCGACCGATCAGGATCGGGAAGGCCAGGCCTTCATCGATCACCGTCTGCACGCCGCGCAGCACCACGAACTCCTCGCCCTCGGCATACACCACGCGCTTGCGGTCGGTGCGCGCGCGCTCGTACACCGGCTTCATCATCAGGCTGGTGCGATGGATGAACTGGCCCAGTTTCTCGCGATAGGCGCCAACGTCTGCCAGCGGGCGCGACGCCACCCCGGAGTCCATCGCCGCCTGCGCCACCGCCGGCGCCAGCATGGTCAGCAGGCGTGGATCGAACGGGCGCGGGATCAGGTACTCGCGGCCGAAAGTGGGCACTTCGCCACCATAGGCCGCGCCCAGGTCGGAGGCCTCCTGGCGCGCCAGGCCGGCGATGGCGCGCACGCAGGCCAGTTTCATCGCCTCGTTGATCTGGGTGGCGCCCACGTCCAGCGCACCGCGGAAAATATACGGGAAGCAGACCGCGTTGTTGACCTGGTTGGGATAGTCGCTGCGACCGGTGGCGATGATGGCGTCCGGGCGCACGGCCTTGGCATCCTCCGGCAGGATCTCCGGGTAGGGGTTGGCCAGCGCCAGGATGATCGGGTTGGCCGCCATCTTGGCCACCATGTCCGCCTTGAGCACGCCACCGGCGGACAGGCCCAGGAACACGTCGGCACCGTCCACGATTTCGGCAAGCGTGCGCTTGTCGGTGGCGCGCGCGTAGCGGGCCTTGTCGGGATCGAGATTCGGGCGGCCAGCGTGGATCACGCCGTCGCGGTCGAACGCGAGGATGTTTTCCGGCTTCACCCCCAGCGCCACCAGCATGTCCAGGCAGGCGATGCCGGCGGCACCGGCGCCGGTGGTGGCCAGCTTCACCTCGGCAATGTTCTTGCCCGCCACTTCCAGTGCGTTCAGGATCGCCGCGCCGACGATGATCGCGGTGCCGTGCTGGTCGTCGTGGAACACCGGGATCTTCATCCGCTCGCGCAGCTTGCGCTCGACGATGAAGCATTCCGGTGCCTTGATGTCTTCCAGATTGATGCCGCCGAAGGTCGGCTCCAGGCTGGCGATGATGTCCACCAGCTTGTCGGGATCGCGTTCGTCGATCTCCAGGTCGAAGACGTCGATGCCGGCGAATTTCTGGAACAGCACGCCCTTGCCTTCCATGACTGGTTTACCAGCCAGCGGACCGATGTCGCCCAGCCCCAGCACCGCGGTGCCGTTGCTGATCACCGCCACCAGGTTGCCGCGCGCGGTGTATTCACTGACCTTGGACGGGTCGGCCGCGATTTCCTCGCAGGCGAACGCCACGCCCGGCGAGTACGCCAGGGCCAGATCGCGCTGGGTCACCATCGGTTTGGTGGCCGTCACCTTGATCTTGCCCTTGGGCGAAACCCGGTGGTAATCGAGAGCGGCCTGCTTCAGGTCGTCGTTGGCGGGCGTGTCTGACATCGAAACGGGTTCCAGGCTGCGATTGGGTGATGATAGCGGCTTCGCTTCCCGGCTCGCTGGAACCGCATCATTCCATCGCCCCCATCCCTGCCAGATACCGCCCGGAATCCGCCATGGCTGGCGGCAGCCGCGGTGTTTTCCGCAGCGCTGCTGGTGCAGCTGCCACTGGCGCTGAATCCGGGCTATTTCAGCCACGACGAACTGCAATGGGCGGCATTCGCCGATGCTGGCGTGGCATCGCCGTGGGGCGACGTTGGCGCGTTCCAATACCGACCGCTCACGTTCAGCCTGTGGATGGTGCTGTCGCGCGCCCTGTTCGCCACGCCCATGCTGTTCCACGCGGTCCTGGTGGCGTGGGGCGCACTCAATGCGACGCTATTGCTTGCCACGGCGCGCGGCTTCGGCCTCGCCGCCAAACCGGCGGCACTGGGCGCACTGGCATTCGTGCTGACCCCCTATGCCGCCTATGTGCATGGCTGGGCAGGCTGCATCGCCGACCTGCTCTGGCTGTCCTGCGCGCTGCTGCTCGCGTTGCTGGTTCAGCAATGCCGCCGCCCGTGGCTTGCCGGCGTCATTGCGGCGGCGCTCACCGCGCTGGCCCTGCTTGGCAAGGAAGCCGCATTCGCGATCCCCCCGCTGCTGGCGGTGGCATGGTGGTTCGATGCCCGCAGGCCGCGCTGGCTGGCGGCAATGCTGGGGGCCGGCGCCGTTGCGGCGCTGTCTCTCGCGCTGCGCGCCGGCGTGCTGCTGCATGCCCCGCGTGAGGGCGGGCAATACGCACTCAGCCCGTGGCATCTGCCGCTGCGCTGGCTGGAATACCAGTTGTTCCCCCCCATCGTGCCGCTGCTGGAAAGCTTCAATACGCTGCAGCGAGTCGGCCCCGCGCTGGTCGCCGGGCTGCTGTGGCTGGGGCTGCTGGCGGCGCTTTGGCAGGCGTCAAGGCGACTCGTTGCGCTCTGGCTGCTGGGCGGTGTCGTGGCATTGCTGCCGGTGCTGCCGCTGGCCGGCGGCTTCAATCACTATGCCTATGGCTTCGCCGCGCTCGGCGCGATGACCGTGGTCGCCGCATGGCCGCTGGCGTCGCGCCGGGGACGCATGACCATCGCCGCTTTCGCCCTGCTGACGGCGCTGCACGGCGGCGTCGTGATGTGGCGGATGCAGCAGGTTGGCCGCATCCAGGCCGTGTTCTCGCCGGCACTGGCCCGTGCGGTTCGCACGCACGCAGGCCCGCTGATTTTGCAGCTGTCGCCTGCCGCCAAGGACTGGATTTTCCGGCGCCTGACCCACGACATTCCGCGCTACGACGGCGTGGCCATCGGCGACCGCGTGCGCATGGCCGGCCCGGGTGACCGCGCAACCCACCTGATCCTGGCTGACGGGCGCCTGCAGCCGTTGCCCTAAAGATCGGCGACCGACGTCGCATCCACGATCTGCTCCAGCCGGATGCGGTTGGCAAACAACGAAAACGCCAGCACGCCGGCCAGTCCGTTGGCGCGACGCACCCAATCGGGCAACCAGCGCGGCTCCAGCAGGGTGCCATCGTCGAACAGCGGCGCGAAATTCTGCACGTCGGCCAGGGTCATCTTGCCGGCGAACAGCAGCCGGCACAGGCGCAGCTTGCGGTGCTTCAACGCCCAACGGAAAAACGTATGCACGCCAATCAGGCCACGCAGATAGACCGTGTCCTTGGTGAATGCCGAACCGCCGGTGGTCGGCACGCCGCGGAACACGCGCTGCGCTGAGGTGAAGCTTTCCACCTCGCTTTGCCCCGCCATCATGAAATAGTGAAACACCTGCAGGAAGTCCGCGCCTTCCAGCGCCATCGCCACCGCTTCGATGCGCAGGCTGACCCGCTTCATGCGTTCGATATCAATGCTGCCGGTAATCTGCTCGGCAAACACCGCCAGCCCTTCCTGGGTCGCGGTGGTGCGCGGCGAGGACAGCGCCATGCTGGGCAACACCAGCTGCTGTTGACCGTTGAGTGCGGTCAACGAATGCACGAAGGCCTCGTGCTGCAACAGCTGCTGCATGTCGTAATCGGAAAACGCCGCGCCCGCGCGCAGGCGGATCTTGCGCGAGCCTGCCGCCGCTTTGGCAATCAGGTTCGGGTCAAGCTCCACTTCGATCATCCGAGCATCGAAGAAGTCATCCAGCGCCGCCTGCAGCTGCAGCGCCAACGCGGTGGCGGAAATCTCCACCTGCTCCGACGGCGCCAACAGTTCCTGGTCCAGCTCATCGGCCACCAGCAGGAAGTGATTGGCGGCCTGGCGGGTGGTCGCGCCGCCCGGCAGCACATGGTCGGGGGTGCCGAACAGGGCGATCGACAGATCGGTGACCTGCGTCGTGCCCAGCTGCTCCAGCAATTCGGCGGCCAGCACCCAGCTTTGCGCCGATTCGATCAGGTACACGCCCAGTGGATGCGACGGGTCGGCAGCTGCCGCGATCAAGGACAGTTCCCGACGCGCATCGGAAAAATCATGCCTGGGATAGTGATAGGCCGGCAGGCGGGGATTGCCGCGCGCCAGATCCGCCAGGAACTGTTGCTGCTCGCTCGCCGGCCAGCTGACCAGGCTGAGCAGGCGGATCGCCTTGGCCGCTTTGGCCATCCGCGCGTCCAGCGCAGCGTGATGGGCGATGGCGTCAGTCGTCGCCATGCTGGTCGTCCGCTTGCCGCTGCGTGGGCTTGCCCGGCGCACGCGCCTGCGACTTCTGCGCCAACCGCGTGGCCAACCGATTGGCTGCCCCGGCCACCTCGGCGCTCAGCTTGAGGAAATTCGCCACGCGCGACCCGTCGATCTCGCCGGCCTCGACCGCCGCCCGCACCGCGCAGCCAGGCTCGCGCGCATGCTGGCAGTTGCGGAATCGGCACTGCACGGCCAGCGTTTCAATGTCGGTGAAGCTCTCGGCCACGTCTTCCTCGCCGGTCGGCTTGAGCTCGCGCATGCCGGGCGTGTCGATCAGGCAGGCGCCGGACGGCAACGCGATCAGCGCCCGGTGCGTGGTGGTGTGGCGCCCGCGGTCATCGGTCTCGCGAACCGCGCCGGTCTTCATCCTGTCGGTCCCCAGCAGGGTGTTGGTGAGGGTCGATTTGCCGGCACCGGAGCTGCCCACCAGGACCACGCTATGACCTTCGCCCAGCCACGGCGCAAGGCCGGCAACGCTGCCGCGATCCCTGGCGTTGACCGCCAACACCGGCACCCCCAGTGCGCGCAACGCCTCTGCCGCCGACGCCGCATCGGCGCCTTCGCGGTCGGACTTGGTCAACACGACCACCGGCTGCACACCGCTGCCGCCCACCAGCAACAGATAACGCTCGATCCGGCGCGGATTGAAGTCGGCATCCAGCCCGCAGACCACGAACACGGTATCGATATTGGCGCCGATCACCTGCTGTTTGTAATGTTCGCCGGCGGCCCCGCGCTTGATCGCGGAAAAGCGCGGCAACAGCGCGACGATGCGCAAGGCATTCGGCGCTTCGCCCTCGACCAGCACCCAGTCCCCCACCGCAGGCCGCCCCTCCGGCGTGGTGCCGCCCTTGCGGTAATTGCCGGCGCGCTGCCATTCCGGCAGCGATTCGGCACGACACGCGGCGTCCACCGATTCGGCCACCAGATAGCCGCTGCGATGCTGCTCGCTGATCCGCGCCGGACGTGCGGCAGGGTGGGTGGCCATGAGCGCCGCCCAGTCTGGCCGCAAGGTGGCAGGCGTCCAGCGCCAGCCGATGGACTGCAGCGGGGTCATGCGTGTGGGGAGGCCGTCATGGCGCGATTCTAGCGGCGTGCCGGCGGGCTGGGGGAAAGCGGCGCGCGGCGCCCGTTTCCGCTAGGCTTTGATGCCCCCATCCCTCATTTTCCGCGATGTCATCGTTCAATCCGCGCAACAAGATCGTCACCCGCACCCGCCTGACCGAAGTCCGCTACGAGATCCGCGGGGAACTGGCGCGACGCGCGCGCGAGCTGGAGGCCCAGGGACGCACCCTGATCAAGCTCAACATCGGCAATCCGGGCGCGTTCGGGTTCCGCGCGCCCGAACACCTGCAGGACGCCATCGCCGGCGGTATCGCCCGCACCGATCCCTACACGCATCAGCAGGGCCTGCCGGAAGCACGCGAGGCCATCGCCGCCTTCCACAGGCTGCGCGGCACCCCGAACGCCGCGCCGGAACGCGTATTCATCGGCAACGGCGTCAGCGAACTGATCGATATTTCGCTGCGCGCCCTGCTCAACCCGGGCGAAGAAGTACTGGTGCCCTCGCCGGATTATCCGCTGTGGAGCGCCGCGACCATCCTCAACGACGGCCGCCCGGTCTATTACAAATGCGACCGCGACAACGGCTTCCTGCCCGATCCCGAGCAGATCGAATCGCTGGTGTCGTCGCGCACCCGCGCCATCGTGCTGATCAATCCCAACAATCCGACCGGCGCCAACTATCCGCGCGAGTTGCTGGAGCGGGTGGTGGAGATCGCCCGTCGCTACCGGCTGTTGCTGCTGGTGGACGAGATCTACGACGGCATCCTGTACGACGATGCGGTGTTCCAGCCGGTTGCGCCGCTGGCCGGCGACCTGCCCTGCATGAGCTTTGGCGGATTGTCGAAGGTGCACCGTGCCTGCGGCTGGCGGGTCGGCTGGGCGGTGTTGTCGGGTGACCCGTTGGCCTGCGCCGACTACCACCACGCGCTGGACCTGCTGGGCGCGCTGCGCCTGTGTTCCAACGTGCCGGGCCAGTTTGCCATCGAACAGGCGCTGCACGGCACCGACACCATCACCCCGCTGTGCCAGCCGGGTGGGCGCCTGTACGAAACCCGCCGCGCGCTGATCGAGTCGTGCAACGCCAGCGACCACCTGTCGCTGGTGCCGCCGGCCGCCGCGCTGTACGGCTTCCCGCGCATCGTCGGCGCCGCCGCGAAAGGCTTCGACGATCACGCGTTTGCGCTGGAAATGCTGGAACAGGAAGACGTGCTGATCGTGCCGGGCACCAGCTTCAACGTGCCCTATCGCGACCATTTCCGGGTCACCCTGCTGCCGGAAGCTCCGATGTTGCGCGAAGTGTTCACCCGCATCGACCGCGTGCTGACCCGGCGTGCGGAACGCGCGCAGCGGCAGAGCGCGGTGGCCTGACGAGAGCCGTCATTCCCGCGAAGGCGGGAATCCAGCTTTTGATCTTCGCGAGAAAAGCCTCAGGCTGGATTCCCGCCTTCGCGGGAATGACGAGCGATAAGCGAATGACGAGCAACCGGCATGGACATTGTCCCTGACAGCCTTTCCTACCTCGCACTCGGCGACTCCTACACCATCGGCGAAGGCGTCGAGGCGGCGGGCCGCTGGCCGATGCAACTGGCCGCGCGGCTGCGCGACGCGGGGATCGCCATCGCCGATCCGCGCATCCTTGCCAAGACCGGCTGGACCACCGACGAGCTGGCTGCGGCGATGGACGCGGCCGAGCCGCTGGGCGAATGGGACTTCGTCTCGCTGCTGATCGGGGTCAACAACCAGTACCGCGGGCGCAGCGTGGACGACTATGCCGACGAATTCCATCGCCTGCTGCGCCGTGCGATCGCACTGGCCAGTGGCCGCGCGGGCGGCGTGCTGGTGCTGTCGATCCCCGACTGGGGGGTGACCCCGTTTGCCTTCGCCAGCGGGCGCGACTGCCAGGCCATTGCCCGCGAACTGGACGATTACAACGCCGCCGCACGCGAGCTCTGCGCCAAGGCCGGCGCGGCCTTCGTGGACATCTCCGGGATTTCCCGCACCGAAGCGGGCGACGGCGAGGCCGCGACGGCGATGCTGGCGGACGACGGCCTGCATCCCTCGGCCGCCATGTACTCGCGCTGGACAGAGGCAGCCTTGCCGGTGGCCGCTGCACTGCTCACCGGGATCGCTTGATCCCGGTCAGCGGGCAGCACCACCCAACCGCGTAGAATCGCGGTTTCCCCACCGTGTCCGGAAGCTGCACCATGTCCCTCGATCCCGCCCTGCGTTCCCGCATCGAAACCCTGCTTGCCGCCAATCCCGTGGTGCTGTTCCTGAAAGGCACGCCGGATGCGCCGCAGTGCGGCTTCTCGGCGAAAACCGCCGCCGCGATGGATTCCACCGGCGCGAGCTATGCCCACGTCAACGTGTTGGCCGACCCGGACATTCGCGAAGGCATCAAACTCTACGGCGACTGGCCCACCATCCCGCAGCTCTACATCAACGGTGAACTGGTCGGCGGTTGCGACATCGTGACCCAGATGGCCGCCAGCGGTGAGCTGCATGCCGCACTGGGCCAGCCTGCGCCGGATCGCACGCCTCCGCAGATCACCATCACCCCGTCGGCGGCAGAGATGCTGAAGCAGGCGCTGGCCAATGCCGGCGACGGCTACGCGCTGCAAATCGAAGTGGACAAGGGTTTCAACGCCCGCCTCCAGCTGGCGCCGCGCGACGACGCCGCCATCGCCACCGAAGCGGCGGGCATTCGCGCCCAGTTCGACCTGGTCAGCGCGCAGCGTGCGCGCGGCATGACCATCGATTGGGCCGACGACACGCGCGGCAAAGGCCTGGTGATCGACAATCCCAATGCGCCGGCCAAAGTCCGCGCGCTGACCCCGGCGCAGGTGCGCGAGCGCGTGCAGGACGGCACCCTGACCCTGATCGACGTGCGCCCGGCGGAAGAACGTGCGCTGGCGGAAGCGCCCGTGGCCTACCGCAGCTTCGACGATGGCGTGCAGGAACTGGAGGCATTGCCGAAAGACACCGCGCTGGCGTTCCTGTGCCAATCGGGCGCGCGCAGCCAACAGGCCGCCGAACACTTCCGCGCACTGGGCTTTGCCGAGCTGTACAACGTGGCCGGCGGCATCGCCGCATGGGCCGACCTCGACCCTGCGGTGGCGCGCTACTGAGGCTCGCTTGCGGGCGGCGTCAGAACCCGCCGCCCGCATCCAGCCACGCCTGCTCGTCGGGCGTGTTGATCCGGCCCAGCGCGGCGTTGCGATGCGGGAAGCGGCCGAAGCGCTTGATCACGTTGCGGTGCGCATGGGCATAGCCCAGCAGGCTGTCACCCAGCGTCGCCATCAGCTCGACGCTGCGATCCTGCATCGCCATCGCTTCGCAATGCTCGAACGGAAGATAGACGAAGGCGCGCAGCTGGCTGTCCACCTGCGCGTCCAGGCCTGCGGCAAGCGCCCGCTGGGCGTAATGCAGGGCAAGCCCATCGGTTGCGAACGCATGCCCGCTGCCGCGAAAAATATTGCGCGGAATCTGGTCCAGCAACAGCAGCAGCGCCAGCGCGCCATCGGCGCTCTCCATCCAAGCCGCAAGCTCGCCGCGCGCGGCGGCCATGTGGGCTGCGCCAAAGCGCTCCCGGCATGCGTCATCGAACGCCTTGCCGCCGTTGAACCATTTGCCGGGGCCGGCGGCGCGCCAGAACGCGATGATGTCCGGCGCGGCGCTCATTCATCGAACCTCAAGTGACGCACCGACTTGCCGTTGCGGCGAATCAGGCGCAACGCCTCGATCCCGACCATCAGGTGGTTGCGCACGAATTCGGAAGACACTCTGGCGTCACTGGCCTCGGTCTTCACGCCTTCCGGGATCATGGGCTGGTCGGACACCAGCAGCAGCGCCCCGCAGGGAATGCGGTTGGCGAAGCCGGCGGCGAACACGGTGGCGGTTTCCATGTCGATGGCCATGCAGCGCATGGCCCGCAACCGCTCCTTGAACGCATCATCATGCTCCCACACCCTGCGGTTGGTGGTGAACACGGTGCCGGTCCAGTAATCCAGCTCGTGGTCGCGGATGGTGGTGGAGATCACGCGCTGCATGGCGAATGCCGGCAAGGCGGGCACCTGCGCAGGCAGGTAATCGTCGCTGGTGCCCTCGCCGCGAATCGCGGCGATCGGCAGCACCAGGTCGCCCAGCTGGTTCTTCCGCTTCAGGCCGCCGCACTTGCCCAGGAACAACACCGCCTTCGGGCAAACGGCCGACAGCAGGTCCATCACCGTGGCCGCGTTCGGGCTGCCCATGCCGAAGTTGATCAACGTGATGCCATCGGCCGTGGCGCTGGGCATGGGCCGGTCGATGCCGACGATCGGCGCGCCGGTCATCTCCGAAAAATGCGCCAGATAACCGCTGAAATTCGTCAGCAGGATGTGCTGGCCGAAGCCATCCAGCGGCACGCCGGTATAGCGCGGCAGCCAGTTGTTGACGATGTCCTGTTTGCTTTTCACATCAGCTCCTCGGCGTTTGCACGATTCTAATCCGCGCGGCCGGCTGGCCCGCCCGCCGGCGCCGTGCCGATGGCACGTGCAGTCGGCCCTGACTTGCGGTACGTTCGGCAGTGTATGGACAGGGGGAGAAGCAGCATGCGCATCGGAATCATCGCGGACTCGGCCTGCGACCTGCCGGGCGACTTCATCGAACGCGAGCAAATCACCATCCTGCCGGTGACGGTGCAGATCGGGCAGGCGGTCCTGGCCGATGTGCGCAACGAGCAGGCCACCATGAACTTCCTCAGCGGCGAAACCGCTGCCCGCGCATTCGAAGCGGAAACCACGCCCTATACCGTGCAACAGGTGCATGACCTGTTCCTGGGCAAGCTGGTGCACGACTACGACTACGTATTCTGCATCACCACCACCCGCACCCGCAGCGGCATCTACGACAACGCGGTGCAGGCCAGCTACTCGATCCTCAACGATTACAAGCCGATCCGCGCCGCATCCGGCAACAACACGCCGTTCATGCTGCGGGTGATCGACAGCCAGAACGTGTTTGCGGGCGTCGCCATCCCGGTGATCGAGGCCGCGCGCCTGCGCGCCGCCGGCGAAACCCCGCCGAAGATCCGCGCGCGGCTGGAGAGCCTTGCCAGCCACACCCATGGCTACATGGTGCCGCCCGACCTGCATTACCTGCGCAACCGCATCAAGAAGCGCGGCGACAAGAGCGTCAGCTTCCTCAGCGCCGCGTTGGGCACCGCGCTCGACATCAAGCCGATCCTGCACTGCAACCAGGGCGAAACCGGGCCGGTGGCCAAGATCAAGGGCTTTGCCAATGCCTGCGAGAAAATGTTCGACGTCGGCATCCAGCGCGTGCGTGGCGGCCTGCTGTCGCCTTCGCTGGCGCTCAGCTTTGGCGGCGACCTGGAAGACATGCGCAAGATGCCGGGATATCAACGCCTGCGAGACACCTGTGCCGAGCACAAGATCGACGTGTACGAAAGCTTCATGGGCTTGTCGGGGTTGGTGAACGTGGGCAAGGGTGCGCTGGTGCTCGCCTTCGCCAGCGAGACGGGCGGTTTCGATTAACCAATGGACGGCACTGGCCCGCAAGGCCGGGAATTAAGGAGCATTCATGACGACCCGCTATTACATCCGCCTGCCCAACCCTGCCGACGCGCGCGGCAGCGAGCCTGCCTGCAGTTTCCGCTCGCAAGGTGCCGAGGGGTTCGCCGAGGAACTCCAGGTCGCGCTGCGCGAGCCCTCGCTGTTCGAGCGCTGGCGCGGGCAGCAGGAGGATCCGGATGACGTGGATCCATCGCTGGGCGCCACCGATCCGCAGGCGCAGGTCACCGGCACGCAACACGACCTGCACGTGGACCTGGAAGTCGTCACCCGCCTGCCGTCGGCGCTGCTTCGCCAGCGGATGGCGCTGCTGGCAGGCAGCCATTGGCAGCTGCGCGACGTCACGTCGGCCTGAGTCCCGCCGCCGTCGGCCCCGCAATCACGCCTGCATTGCTGTCATGGAGTGGCGGCAAGGACGCGGCATGGGCGCTGCACATGCTGCGCCAGCGGGGCGAGGTCGAGGTCGTGGGGTTGCTCACCACCCTGACCGAAGGCTTTGAACGGGTGTCGATGCAGGGCATTCGCCGCGACCTGCTGCACGCACAGGCGCGGGCGGCGGGCCTGCCGCTGATCGAAGCCTGGATCCCGCAAGCCGCCGACAACGCCAGCTATGTCGCCAGTTTCAGCGACGGCGTGGCCCGTGCTCAGCAGCGCTGGCCCGGGCTTGCCCACCTCGCGTACGGCGATCTGCTGCTTGCCGACGTCCGCCAGTGGCGCGAATCCCTGTGCGCCTCGCTTGGCTGGACGCCGCTGTTCCCGCTGTTCGGCGCCGACACTGCCAGACTCGCGCGCACGATGCTTGCCGGCGGCCTGCGCGCCCAACTCTGCTGCGTGGACACCTCGCAACTGCACGCGCGCTTCGCCGGCCGCGATTTCGATATCGCGTTGTTGGAGGAATTGCCCGCCACCATCGATCCCTGCGGCGAGAACGGCGAATTCCACACCTGCGTGTCGGCGGGCCCGATGTTTTCCCGCCCCCTCAAGGTGACCCGAGGCGCAACCCAGCTGCGCGACGATCGTTTTGCCTACACCGACTTCACCCTCGCCTGAGGCTCAGGCGCGCAGCGCCACCGCATGATGGACGATGTGCTCGCCAATGAAGCTCGCAATGAAGTAGTAGCTGTGATCGTAGCCGGGCCGCATGCGCAGCATCAGCGGATGCCCGGCTGCCTCGCAGGCGGCCTGCAGTCGCCGTGGTTGCAACTGCGTCTCCAGGAATTCATCGGCGCCACCTTGATCGATCAGCAACGGCAAGCGCTCTGACGCATTGGCGACCAGCGCCACGGCGTCATACGCCTTCCATGCCTCACGGTCATCGCCCAGGTACGCGGCGAAGGCTTTCTGCCCCCACGGCACCTGGGTTGGCGCCACGATCGGCGCAAACGCGGACACGCTCCGGTAGCGCGCGGGGTTGCGCAGCGCGATGACCAATGCGCCATGCCCGCCCATCGAATGCCCGCTGATCGCGCGCGCCCGCGTGACCGGGAAATGCGCCTCGATCAACGCCGGCAACTCGTCCACCACGTAGTCATGCATGCGGTAATGCGCAGCCCACGGCGCCTGCGTGGCGTTGACGTAAAAGCCCGCGCCCTTGCCAAGATCATGGCCGTCGGCGTCGGCCACCGCGTCACCGCGCGGGCTGGTATCGGGCGCCACCAGGATGATGCCGTGTTCGGCCGCATGCCGCTGTGCGCCGGCCTTGCCGATGAAGTTCTGCTCGGTGCACGTCAGCCCCGACAGCCAATACAGCACCGGGCACGGGCCGTGTTCGGCCTGCGGCGGCAGATAGATGGCGAACCTCATCGCGCAGCCCAGCGTCTTCGACTCATGCCGGTACACGTCCTGCCAGCCGCCGAAGCTGGCGTGATGCTCGATGCGCTCCATCAGTAGTGCACCACGCTGCGGATCGACTTGCCTTCGTGCATCAAATCGAACGCGTCATTGATGTTGTCCAGCCCCATCGTGTGGGTGACGAACGGCGCAAGTTCAATGGCGCCGGTCATCGCGTCTTCCACCATCCCCGGCAACTCACTGCGGCCCTTGACCCCGCCAAATGCCGAACCCAACCACTTGCGCCCGGTCACCAACTGGAACGGGCGCGTGGAAATTTCCTGCCCGGCACCGGCCACGCCGATGATCACCGACTGCCCCCAGCCGCGATGCGCACATTCCAGCGCGGCGCGCATCACGTGGACGTTGCCGATGCACTCGAAGCTGTGGTCCACGCCCCAGCCGGTCATCTCGACGATCACCTGCTGGATCGGCTTGTCGTGGTCCTTCGGGTTCACGCAGTCGGTCGCGCCGAACTGCCGCGCCATCGGGAATTTGGTCGGATTGGTGTCGATGGCGATGATGCGACCCGCCTTCGCGCGGCGTGCGCCCTGGATTACCGCAAGGCCGATCCCGCCCAGGCCAAAGACGGCAACGCTATCGCCTTCCGCCACCTTGGCGGTGTTCTTCACGGCGCCCAGCCCCGTGGTGACGCCGCAGCCAAGCAGGCACACATGTTCCGGGTTGGCATCCGGATTGACCTTGGCCAGCGAGACTTCCGCCACCACGGTGTATTCGGAAAAGGTGGAGCAACCCATGTAGTGATACAGCGGCTGGCCGTTGTACGAAAAACGCGTGGTTCCATCGGGCATCACGCCCTTGCCCTGGGTGGCGCGCACGGCGGTACACAGGTTGGTCTTGCCGGATTTGCAGAACAGGCACTCACCACACTCCGCGGTGTACAGCGGAATCACGTGGTCGCCCGGCTTGACGCTGGTCACGCCCTCGCCCACCTCCACCACCACGCCGGCCCCCTCATGGCCAAGCACACAGGGAAACAGGCCTTCCGGGTCATCACCCGACAGGGTGAATGCGTCGGTATGGCAAACGCCGGTATGGCTGATTTTCACCAAC
The DNA here is from genome assembly GCF_024498955.1 of Thermomonas paludicola. Classification (GTDB taxonomy): domain Bacteria; phylum Pseudomonadota; class Gammaproteobacteria; order Xanthomonadales; family Xanthomonadaceae; genus Thermomonas; species Thermomonas paludicola. The sequence continues at coordinate 2,200,184 of NZ_CP093311.1, forward strand.
ACTTCCCCCGCGTTGGGCGGAGCGACGTCGATCTCGACGATCTGCAGCGGCTGGCCTGCGGCAAAGGCAACGGCGGCGCGGGATTTCATGGGCAAGCTCCGAATGATGGCCAAGCCCGCATCTTAGTCGGTGTTGCCTGATCACCCGGTGTTCTGGATCCCCGCCGAGATGCCATTCACGGTGGAAACCAGGCTGCGCAGCAGGGCGTCGTCCGCGCAGCCACCCTCGCGCCAGCGCCGCAGCAAGTCCACCTGCAGCAAGCTGAGCGGATCCACGTACGGATTGCGCAAACGGATCGACAGCCGCAGGCGGTAGTCATCTGCCAGCAATTCATTCCGGCACTTGAGTGCAAGGATGGCCTGGCGGGTACGCGCGAATTCTTCCGCGATCTGCGGAAAGAACGCGGCGTGGGCAGCGCCGGCCAGCTGCGAATAGCATTTGAAAATGTCGATGTCGGACTTCGCCAACAGCATTTCCACATCGTCGATCATCGCGGCGAAGAACGGCCAGTCGCGGGTCATTTCGATCATCGCGTCCAGCCCATGACGGTCGATGCCGTGCTGGAGCGCAGTGCCCAGTCCGTACCAGCCGGTCAGGCCCGAACGGTTCTGCGACCACGAGAACACCCACGGGATTGCGCGCAGATTGGCGATCCCGCCTTCGCGCCTGCGCGACGGGCGCGAGCTGATGTGCAGGCGCTCGATCACGTCAATCGGGGTCGCGGCGCGGAAATACTCCGGAAAATCATCGCGGTCGTGAACCAATGCACGGTAGTGCGTGCGCGATAGATGGGCCAGTTCAGTGGCGACCGCGCGCCACGCCTGCTCGCGCGTGTCTTGCGGGCGTGGCCGCAGGCTGGCGCGCAGTACCGCGCCGGTGGTTTGTTCAAGATTGCGCAGGGCCAGCGCGCGAATGCCATAGCGGCGATGGATCACTTCACCCTGCTCGGTCATGCGCATGCAGCCGGCCACCGAACCGCGCGGCGCCGCCATGATTGCCCGCTCGGTCTTGCCGCCACCGCGGCTTACCGACCCTCCGCGACCATGGAAGAACACGATCTGCACCCCGGCTTCGTGCGCAACGTCCAGCAATTCCACCTGTGCCCGTTGCAGTGCCCAGCGCGAGGCCAGCACGCCGCCATCCTTGGCGCTGTCGCTGTAGCCCAGCATCACGATCTGGCGATTGCCACGCGCCCGCAGGTGACGTCGATAGATTGGATCGGCAAACAGTGCACGCATCACGCCGGGCGCTGCCTCCAGGTCCGCAACCGTCTCGAACAGCGGCGCCACGTCCAGCGGGACCTCGCCCTGGCTGACGCAGCCCGCGATACGCGCAAGTGCCAGCACCGCCAGGGTATCCGCTGCATTGCGGGCCATGCTGATGATGTAGGGGCCAAACGCATGCTCCCCGAGTTTTTCACGCAGCCCCCGAACCGTGCGGAACACTGCAAGCGTCGATGCCGCCCGCTCGGCCTCGGCGGCAGCCGGCGGCTCACCGCCGATCAGCGCATGCAGGCGATCAATGCGCGCAGCAAGTGGGCTGGCTGCCCAGCCGGCATCCGCTTCAAGCGCCGCCAATGCCTGCTCGTGAACGGCCGAATCCTGGCGCAAGTCCAGCGCTGCCATGTGGAAGCCGAACGTGCGCGCGCGCCACAGGATGCGCCGCAGTGCGAAGCGCCCCGCATGCTCGCCGCGATGCCGGGCCAGGCTGGCATCCATCAATTCGAGGTCGTCGATGAAGGCGCCTGCATTCGGATAGCCACCCGCAGCGTCATTGCCGGTGGCCTGCAGGCGCGCACGCATCGCCCACAGCAGCTGCCGATACGGCATGTCTGCCAATCTCGGCCGCGAGCGGACTGCCCCCTTGGGCAAGGCTGCGCGATGCGCGGCAGCGCGCAATTCGATCGACTCATCAACCTCGGCACGCCCGCGGCTCTGGGTCAGGATATCGCCCAGGACGCGCAGATCCGCCAGATAACAGGCCATGGCCTGCGCCCGCTGGGTGAGAAGCGCATTACGCACGCTGTCGGATCCCACGTTGGGATTGCCGTCCATGTCACCGCCGACCCAGGTGCCAAAGCGCAGCACGGGCTGCAGCTGGATGCGCTCGCCATATACCGCCTCTGCGGCATCGGCCAGCGCCTCGTAGAATACCGGCAACACCCGATACAACACGCTGCCGAGGTAGAAGCCGATGTGCTCGACTTCGTCGGCCACGCTGGGCCGCAGCAGGGGCGCGTCATTGGTTTGCCACGCGGTCGTCAACGACTGCAGGATGCGCGCAGCATCAGCCCTGCGCTCGGGCGGCGTGCGGGTGCGATCCAGATCCGCGATCAATCGCTCGACGATGGTTTTTTCCTTCAGAAGCAGCGCTCGGCGCACCGCTTCGGTGGGATGGGCGGTAAACACTGGCTCCACCCGCATGCTCCGTAATTGCCGCTCAAGCTCAGCCAACGTGACGCCATCTGCACGCAAAGCCCGCAGAACAGCTTCCAATCCGCCGGGCTGTGGCGCATCGGAAAGGCGCTGATAATCACGACGGCGGCGGATGCGATGCACGCGTTCAGCCACGTTGGTGGCGCTGAAATAAGTGGCGAACGCGCGTATCAATACGTCCACTTGGCCAGGTGGCACCTGCCGCAGGGTTTGCGCCAATCCATCCACTGGCACCCCTTGCTCCCGGCGGGCAATGGCAGCGCGGCGCAACGTTTCCACTTGGTCAAGCACATCGCCTGACGCCTGCTCGGCCAGCATCTGGCCCACCATGGACCCAAGCCGCCGCACGTCATCGCGCAGCAGGACGTCCGTCCCGGCGAATTCAAGCTGCTCGCGCAGCGGTGTGTTTGAAGATGTCATGGGTGCAGGCTAACCCGTCATGCTGCGTCGCAGCAACCGTTGCATCCGCGACCATTCCCCCAGTACCGCCCCCGCCCCAGTCTCGCGCACAGACAAAACCCCGCCTCGAAGAGGCGGGGTTTGCTTGAAGAAAGACCCTGGCGATGACCTACTCTTGCATGGCGAGGCCACACTACCATCGGCGCAGCTGTGTTTCACTTCCGAGTTCGGGATGGGATCGGGTGGTACCACAGCGCTGTGATCACCAGGGAGAGGGTGGAGGGTCGCGGTTTGCGGGGCAGCTGCCCGTGCAATCGCGCACACGCTCTCATTGGGTTGCGATCAACGAACGGCATTTGGCTGTTCGTTGCAGCAATAAGTTGGGATGTAGCGAACGGTTGTTGCAAATGCCATCAACGCTTCGTCGAGGCCAAGGGTTTCAAACGACTCGCACGCACTGGCGAGTGGAAGAAACTTGAGGTGATATGGTCAAGCCACACGGATCATTAGTACAGGTAAGCTCAACGCATTACTGCGCTTACACACCCTGCCTATCAACCACCTGGTCTTGATGGTTCCTTCAGGGGGCTTGTGCCCCGGGAGATCTCATCTTGAGGCGCGCTTCCCGCTTAGATGCTTTCAGCGGTTATCGCTTCCGAACATAGCTACCCGGCAGTGCCACTGGCGTGACAACCGGAACACCAGAGGTTCGTCCACTCCGGTCCTCTCGTACTAGGAGCAGCCCCTCTCAAATCTCCAACGCCCACGACAGATAGGGACCGAACTGTCTCACGACGTTCTGAACCCAGCTCGCGTACCACTTTAAATGGCGAACAGCCATACCCTTGGGACCGACTACAGCCCCAGGATGTGATGAGCCGACATCGAGGTGCCAAACACCGCCGTCGATATGAACTCTTGGGCGGTATCAGCCTGTTATCCCCGGAGTACCTTTTATCCGTTGAGCGATGGCCCTTCCATACAGAACCACCGGATCACTAAGTCCTAGTTTCCTACCTGCTTGATCCGTCGATCTTGCAGTCAAGCACGCTTATGCCTTTGCACACAGTGCGCGATGTCCGACCGCGCTGAGCGTACCTTCGAGCTCCTCCGTTACACTTTGGGAGGAGACCGCCCCAGTCAAACTACCCACCATACACGGTCCCCGACCCGGATTACGGGCCCAGGTTAGAACGTCAAGCACGACAGGGTGGTATTTCAAGGTTGGCTCCACCACAACTAGCGTCATGGTTTCACAGCCTCCCACCTATCCTACACAGACGAACTCAACGTTCAGTGTAAAGCTATAGTAAAGGTTCACGGGGTCTTTCCGTCTTGCCGCGGGAACGCTGCATCTTCACAGCGATTTCAATTTCACTGAGTCTCGGGTGGAGACAGCGCCGCTGTCGTTACGCCATTCGTGCAGGTCGGAACTTACCCGACAAGGAATTTCGCTACCTTAGGACCGTTATAGTTACGGCCGCCGTTTACCGGGGCTTCGATCAAGAGCTTCGCCTTGCGGCTGACCCCATCAATTAACCTTCCGGCACCGGGCAGGCGTCACACCCTATACGTCCACTTTCGTGTTTGCAGAGTGCTGTGTTTTTGATAAACAGTCGCAGCGGCCTGGTTACTTCGGCCTCCCTCAGCTATTCACCATGAGAGGCGCACCTTCTCCCGAAGTTACGGTGCTATTTTGCCTAGTTCCTTCACCCGAGTTCTCTCAAGCGCCTGAGAATTCTCATCCTGCCCACCTGTGTCGGTTTACGGTACGGTCTGTGCATACTGAAGCTTAGAAGATTTTCCTGGAAGCGTGATATCGGTGACTTAATTCTAATGAACTCGTCCTTGACCTCAATGTTGCACCCCCGGATTTGCCTAAGGGCACCACCTCAGTCCTCTCACCGGGACAACCAACGCCCGGCTCACCTAACCTTCTCCGTCCCTCCATCGCATATGCACGAGGTGCTGGAATATTAACCAGCTTCCCATCGACTACGCATTTCTGCCTCGCCTTAGGGGCCGACTCACCCTGCGTCGATTAACGTTGCGCAAGGAAACCTTGGGCTTTCGGCGTGCGGGCTTTTCACCCGCATTATCGTTACTCATGTCAGCATTCGCACTTCCGATACCTCCAGCAGACTTCTCAATCCACCTTCAACGGCTTACGGAACGCTCCTCTACCGCGTACATCAAAAGATGCACACCCCAAGCTTCGGTTTACTGCTTAGCCCCGTTAAATCTTCCGCGCAGACCGACTCGACCAGTGAGCTATTACGCTTTCTTTAAAGGGTGGCTGCTTCTAAGCCAACCTCCTGGCTGTCTGTGCCTTTCCACATCGTTTTCCACTTAGCAGTAATTTGGGACCTTAGCTGTGGGTCTGGGTTGTTTCCCTTTTCACGACGGACGTTAGCACCCGCCGTGTGTCTCCCATACAGTCCGTCTCGGTATTCGGAGTTTGCAATGGTTTGGTAAGTCGCGATGACCCCCTAGCCATAACAGTGCTCTACCCCCGAGAGGATACATATGAGGCGCTACCTAAATAGCTTTCGAGGAGAACCAGCTATCTCCGGGTTCGATTAGCTTTTCACTCCTAATCACACCTCATCCCCGACCTTTGCAACGGGCGTGGGTTCGGGCCTCCAGTACCTGTTACGGTACCTTCACCCTGGGCATGACTAGATCACCCGGTTTCGGGTCTACTGCCCGCGACTATGCGCCCTTATCAGACTCGGTTTCCCTTCGCCTCCCCTATACGGTTAAGCTCGCCACGAACAGTAAGTCGCTGACCCATTATACAAAAGGTACGCCGTCACCCTTGCGGGCTCCGACTGCTTGTACGCACACGGTTTCAGGATCTATTTCACTCCCTTCACCAGGGTTCTTTTCGCCTTTCCCTCACGGTACTGGTTCACTATCGGTCGGTCAGGAGTATTTAGCCTTGGAGGATGGTCCCCCCATGTTCAGACAGGGTTTCACGTGCCCCGCCCTACTCAATTTCATCGACCAGGCCCTTTCGCATACGGGGCTGTCACCCGCTATGGCCACCCTTTCCAGAGTGTTTTGCTAAAGCAAGATCGACTTTTGGGCTAGTCCGCGTTCGCTCGTCGCTACTTGCGGAATCTCGGTTGATTTCTTTTCCTACGGTTACTTAGATATTTCAGTTCACCGCGTTCGCCTTGCATGGCTATGTATTCACCATGCAATACCCCTAAGGGTGGGTTTCCCCATTCGGACATCGCCGGATCAAAGCTTATTGCCAGCTCCCCGACGCTTTTCGCAGGCTGTCACGTCCTTCATCGCCTCTGACCGCCAAGGCATCCACCGTGTGCGCTTATTCGCTTGACCATATCACCCCAAGTTGCCTCGGAGCGATACGCATACCAGCGAATGGTACGACTTATCACTACTTCAATAAGGCAGCTCGCGCTGCCCGCCTTAGCCTCTACGACACGTTGCAGACATTTGTCTCAAACGCTCGCTACATCCCGATTTTCAAAGAACATGCCCCGGCCACAGTGCCAAGGCATTTCAAATGTGTGTGTGCGCAGATCATTCAGAGTGGTGGGTCTGGGAGGACTCGAACCACCGGCCTCGCCCTTATCAGGGGCGCGCTCTAACCACCTGAGCTACAGACCCAATGTGTCGTGCCAGATGGTGGAGCCTGTCGGGATCGAACCGACGACCCCCTGCTTGCAAAGCAGGTGCTCTCCCAGCTGAGCTAAGGCCCCGTGCTATCTAAAGCGAGGGGACACGCAACCCCCTGCGGGATCGCGTTCTCTGAATGCAGGTCACTTGTGCGGACGTCTGGCAATGCGTTGCCATGTCTCAAAAGGAGGTGATCCAGCCGCACCTTCCGATACGGCTACCTTGTTACGACTTCACCCCAGTCATCGGCCACACCGTGGCAAGCGCCCCCCCGAAGGTTAAGCTACCTGCTTCTGGTGCAACAAACTCCCATGGTGTGACGGGCGGTGTGTACAAGGCCCGGGAACGTATTCACCGCAGCAATGCTGATCTGCGATTACTAGCGATTCCGACTTCACGGAGTCGAGTTGCAGACTCCGATCCGGACTGAGATGGGGTTTCTGGGATTGGCTCCGCCTCGCGGCATTGCAGCCCTCTGTCCCCACCATTGTAGTACGTGTGTAGCCCTGGCCGTAAGGGCCATGATGACTTGACGTCATCCCCACCTTCCTCCGGTTTGTCACCGGCGGTCTCCTTAGAGTTCCCACCATTACGTGCTGGCAACTAAGGACAAGGGTTGCGCTCGTTGCGGGACTTAACCCAACATCTCACGACACGAGCTGACGACAGCCATGCAGCACCTGTGTCACGGTTCCCGAAGGCACTCCTCTATCTCTAAAGGATTCCGTGCATGTCAAGGCCAGGTAAGGTTCTTCGCGTTGCATCGAATTAAACCACATACTCCACCGCTTGTGCGGGCCCCCGTCAATTCCTTTGAGTTTCAGTCTTGCGACCGTACTCCCCAGGCGGCGAACTTAACGCGTTAGCTTCGATACTGAGCTCCAAATTGAGCCCAACATCCAGTTCGCATCGTTTAGGGCGTGGACTACCAGGGTATCTAATCCTGTTTGCTCCCCACGCTTTCGTGCCTCAGTGTCAGTGCTGGTCCAGGTAGTCGCCTTCGCCACGGATGTTCCTCCCGATCTCTACGCATTTCACTGCTACACCGGGAATTCCACTACCCTCTACCGCACTCTAGTCCGCCAGTATCCAGTGCCATTCCCAGGTTGAGCCCAGGGCTTTCACATCAGACTTAACGAACCACCTACGCACGCTTTACGCCCAGTAATTCCGAGTAACGCTTGCACCCTTCGTATTACCGCGGCTGCTGGCACGAAGTTAGCCGGTGCTTATTCTTCCGGTACCGTCAGAACCCCAAGGTATTAACCTGGAGCTTTTCTTCCCGGACAAAAGAGCTTTACAACCCGAGGGCCTTCTTCACTCACGCGGCATGGCTGGATCAGGCTTGCGCCCATTGTCCAATATTCCCTACTGCTGCCTCCCGTAGGAGTCTGGACCGTGTCTCAGTTCCAGTGTGGCTGATCATCCTCTCAGACCAGCTACGGATCGTCGCCTTGGTGGGCCTTTACCCCCCCAACTAGCTAATCCGACATGGGCTCATCCAATCGCGCCAGGCCCGAAGGTCCCCGGCTTTCCCCCGAAGGGCGCATGCGGTATTAGCGTACGTTTCCATACGTTATCCCCCACGACTGGGCAGATTCCCATGTATTCCTCACCCGTCCGCCACTCGCCACCCACTTAAGCAAGCTTAAGCTGTGCTGCCGTTCGACTTGCATGTATTAGGCCTGCCGCCAGCGTTCACTCTGAGCCAGGATCAAACTCTTCACTTAAAGTTTTCGAGGACGAATCCTCTAATGCTTCGATTTGTAGAGCCCGACCAGACTCAATACTCGCTGTACGTTGTACTTGCGTACGAATACTTATAAGAATTGAGGTTCTGTTCGAACGTCTACTGATGGACAACTGCCACCACCAGACGCCCGCACAAGTCACCTGCGCACACTGTCAAAGATCAGCGGACTCGGCCTCAGCGCCTTGCCCTTCCACCCCGTGCCGAAGCACCTGAGTGAGCCGCCCATCATACCGGGGTTTTACTACCTGTCAACACCCGAATGTGAACTTTTTTTCGCTTCCCGCTGGCGACAACCAGAGGTCGTCAGCAGCAAGGGCGCGCATCTTCTCCCATGCATTCGCGTTTGCATAGTCTTGACGTGTTGACGGATTGCAGGTTAGACGCGCAAGGTGCGCGCTTCGACTTCATGGAGTGACCGACATGCGCCGCTACGCCTATCTCTCGCTGCTTGCCTGCGCACTGTCCGGCTGTGCCGGCGCCAGCCAGCCCTGGGTCGAGCTTGGCGGCCGCCACTATGTGGTGGAGCTTGCCAAGGATGACGCCGAGCGTGCGCGCGGCCTGATGTTCCGCGAGTCGATGCCCGGCGACCACGGCATGTTGTTCATCCACGATGTGCAGGAGCCGCAGGCGTACTGGATGAAGAACACCAGGATTCCGCTGGACATCCTGTACTTCGACAACGACCGCAAGCTGGTGACGCAGCAGCGCGACGTGCCGCCATGTTCGCTGGGGGACGCATGCCCGCCCTATCCCAGCAACGCGCCTGCGCGCTACGTGCTGGAACTCAACGCCGGGCAAGCGGAGAAACTGAAGCTGCAGGACGGCGCGGAGTTGACCTTCGGCCCCGGTATACCGGCGGCGAAATAGGCCGGTCAGGCGTCGACGAGTTCGAAGTCGTCCTTGCCGACGCCACAGTCCGGGCAGGTCCACGTCTCCGGGACGTCTTCCCAACGCGTCCCTGGCGCGATGCCGTCCTCGGGCATCCCCTTCGCTTCGTCATAGATGTAGCCGCAGACCACGCAGATCCAGGTTCGGGATCGAGGATTGGAGGCGAAGGTCGGCATCGGAGCGATAATCGGCAGTGTCGCAGCGATTATTCCACCCCCTGCCAACGCGGGGAAGCCGCGCTGCGGCGTTGACCCAGCCCCCTTCGCCCTGAATCCACGACATGCCCATCCCGACCGAACGCTCCCACGACCTCTTCACCCGCGCCCTCACGTTGATGCCCGGCGGCGTCAATTCGCCGGTGCGCGCCTTCAAGTCGGTGGGCGGCGAACCGTTCTTCGTGCAGCGCGCGGATGGCCCCTATCTGTTCGATGCCGACGGCAACCGCTACATCGACTATGTCGGCTCGTGGGGGCCGATGATCGTCGGCCACAACCATCCGAAGGTGCTGGATGCGGTGATCGATACCGCGCGCAACGGGTTGTCGTTCGGCGCGCCAAATCCGCTGGAAGTGACGATGGCGGAGACCATCACGCGGCTAGTCCCGAGCTGCGAGATGGTGCGCATGGTCAATTCCGGCACCGAGGCCACGCTGTCGGCGATCCGGCTCGCGCGCGGTGCAACCGGGCGCAGCCGCATCGTCAAGTTCGAGGGCTGCTACCACGGCCACGGCGACTCGTTCCTGGTCAAGGCCGGCAGCGGCGCACTGACCTTCGGGGTGCCGACCTCGCCGGGCGTGCCGAAGGCACTGGCCGACCTGACCCTGACCCTGCCCTACAACGATTTCGAGGCGGCGACGAAGCTGTTCGACGAGTGCGGCAGCGACATCGCCGCGCTCATCATCGAACCGGTGGTCGGCAACGCCAACTGCCTGCCGCCGCGCGAAGGCTACCTGCAGCACCTGCGCGCGTTGTGCACGCAACACGGCACCCTGCTGATTTTCGATGAAGTGATGACGGGTTTCCGCGTTGCCCTGGGCGGCGCGCAGGCGCGCTACGGCGTGACGCCGGATCTCTCCACCTTCGGCAAGGTGATCGGCGGCGGCATGCCGGTAGGCGCCTACGGCGGCCGTCGGGAATTGATGCAGCAAATCTCGCCAGCCGGCCCGATCTACCAGGCCGGCACGCTCAGCGGCAACCCGGTGGCCATGGCGGCCGGCCTGGCGATGCTGGGGCTGATCCAGGCACCCGGTTTCCACGCAGCGCTGGAAGCCAGGACGAACGCGCTGTGCGATGGCCTCGAGGCCGCTGCCCGCGATGCAGGCGTGGCATTCACCACGCAGCGCGTAGGCGGCATGTTCGGCCTGTTCTTCACGTCGGAAAAGGTGGACACCTTTGCGCAGGCAATGGCTTGCGACGCTGCCGCGTTCAACCGCTTTTTCCATGCCATGCGCGAACGTGGCGTGTATCTTGCGCCAAGCGCATTCGAAGCGGGTTTCATCTCCAGCGCGCATGAGGATGCCGTCATCGCCGCCACCCTCGATGCCGCACGCGAGGCCTTCCGCGCAGTCTGACGCCCGCCATGAACAGCAGACCACGCACCCCCGAAGACCCGCAGGGCGAAGACAGTTTCTTCGATCGCCGCTATTGGCCAGCCAGCGAAACCGGGCTGCGCCACCGGCTGTTTCGCCTGCTGTTCCACCACGAGAGCCGCGGCGAGCGCAATTTCGACCTGGCGTTGATCGTCGCCATCCTGGCCAGCGTGCTGGTGGTGCTGCTGGACAGCGAACCGGGCATCAAGGTGCGCTGGCACCTGCCGCTGTATGTGGCCGAATGGACCTTCACCCTGTTGTTCGCGGTGGAGTACGCGGTGCGCGCCTGGGTGCTTCGGCGTCCGTTCCGCTATGTCGTCAGCTTCCTTGGCGTGGTGGACCTGCTTGCGATCCTGCCGACGTTCCTGTCACTGCTGTTCCCCAGCACGGTGTCGCTGACCGTGGTGCGGATCCTGCGCCTGCTGCGCATCTTCCGCATCCTCAAGCTGGTCAAGTATTCCGACGAAGCGGGCCTGCTGATTCTGGCGTTGATTCGCAGCCGCCGCAAGATCCTGATCTTCGTCACCACCTTGCTCACCATCGCGGTGATTTTCGGCGCGCTGATGTATGCGGTGGAGGGCGCGGAACACGGTTTCGACAGCATTCCCACCGGCATGTACTGGGCCGTGGTGACGATGGCCACGGTGGGTTATGGCGACATTTCGCCCGGAACCCCGCTTGGGCGCTTCCTCACGTCGGCGCTGATCATCATCGGTTACAGCATCATCGTCGTGCCCACCGGCATCTACAGCGCAGAGCTCGCGCGCAGCATGCGCACGCAGGGCAAGCTGAAATTGCGCTGCACCCAATGCAGCCTGGGCGAGCATGATGACGATGCCTGGTTCTGCCGCAAATGTGGCAGCGCGCTTCCCACCCATCCATGAGGCCTGCATGAGCGAATTGCGCCCCGGCACCGTTGCTGTCCACGTTGGCAACGAATGCGATGCCGACACCGGAGCGGTGGCGCCGCCGATCCACCTGGCCACCACCTTTCGACACGGCCCGGCGGGCGAGCGCCTGGCCGGCTACGAATACCAGCGTGAAGGCAATCCCACCAATGACCGCCTGCGGGAGGCGCTGACGTCGCTGGAAGGCGGTGCGTGCGCACTGACGTTCGCCTCCGGCATGGCCGCGATGAGCGCGCTGCTGGAGTCCCTGCCCGCGGGCGCACGCGTGTTGTTCCCGGATGACTGCTACAGCGGGCTGCGCATGCTGTTCCTGGAGTTCCTGCCGGAACGCGGCATCCTGCCCGACGTCGTGGACATGACCGACGTGGCTGCCGTGCGCGCAGCCTGCGCCAGGCCGACGGCGATGCTGTGGATCGAAACGCCGTCCAACCCACGCATGCAGGTCAGCGATATTGCCGAGCTGTCCGCCATCGGCCACGCTGCCGGCGCGGTCGTTGTCGTCGACAACACGTTCGCGACGCCACTGCTGCAGCGCCCGTTGGCGCTGGGCGCCGACATCGTGATGCACTCCACGACCAAGTACTTCGGCGGGCACAGTGACGTGCTCGGCGGCGCCCTGGTGTTCGCGCGCAACGATGCACTCGCGGGAAAGGTTGCACATCGCCTGCACGTCACCGGCGCGGTACTGGCGCCGTTCAGCGCGTGGCTGACGCTGCGCGGCTGCCGCTCGCTGGGCGCCCGCATGACGATGCATTGCAGCAACGCACGCAAGGTCGCCGGGTTCCTGGCATCGCACCCGGCCGTCGAGCGAGTGAATTGGCCGGGCCTGCCGACGCACCCGGGCCACGCCATCGCGGCGCGGCAAATGCGCGACTTCGGCGCGATGATGAGCATCGAGCTCCAGGGCGGGCGCGACGCCGCGCTGGCGATGGCCGGCCGGCTGCGGGTTTTCACCAACGCCACTTCGCTGGGCGGTTGCGAATCGCTGATTGAACATCGCGCCTCGGTGGAAGGGCCGAACCCACGCTCGCCGCAGAACCTGCTGCGCGTATCGGTGGGGCTGGAAGATGCGGACGACCTGATCGCCGACCTCGCCCAGGCGCTGTCCTGAGAAGCTTCAGCCGGCGCGCAGCGCCTCCAGCGCCTTCCGCAGCCGCGCCAGCCCTTCCGCCACGTCGGCATCGCCGATGTTGAGCGCCGGCACGAAGCGCAGCACGTCCGGCCCAGCCTGCAGCAACAGCAGGCCATGGGCTGCAGCAAGGTCGAGGATCTCGCCGGCACGCCCGGCACAGGCAGGCTTGAGCACCGCACCCAGCATCAGGCCGCGGCCGCGCACTTCGTCGAACACGGCCAGCTCGTCGTTGATCGCAGCCAGTCCATGGCGGATCGCCTGCGATTGCCTGCGCACGTTGGCGGCGATCTCATCCGACGCCAGCCGGCGCAGCGCCGCGCGCGCCACCGCCGCGGCCAGCGGATTGCCGCCGAACGTGGTGCCATGGGCACCGAACTGCATCGCCTGCGCGACCTTCGGGCCGGCCAGCAGCGCGCCGATCGGGAACCCGCCACCCAATGCCTTGGCAAGGGTGACGATGTCGGGAACGACGTCATCCTGCCAGTGCGCGAACAGCGCGCCGCTGCGCCCCATCCCGCACTGGATTTCATCCAGCACCAACAGCGCCCCGAACCTGTCGCACAGCGCGCGCACTTCGCGCAGATAGCCGGACTCCGCCGGCATGACCCCGCCTTCGCCCTGCACCGGCTCCAGCATCACTGCCGCCACGTCACCGCCCGCCATCGCCGCTTCCAGTTGCGCGATGTCGTTGAAATCCACGTAACGGAATCCCCCCGGCAACGGCGCGTAGCCTTCCTGGTATGTCGGCTGCGCGGTGGCAGTCACGGTGGCCAACGTGCGTCCATGGAAGCTGCCGCGACAGGTGACGATGACGCGCCTGTCAGGCGCGCGGCCCTGCACGCTGGCCCATTTGCGCACCAGCTTGATCGCCGCCTCATTCGCCTCGGCGCCGGAATTGCAGAGGAAGGCGCGCTCGGCGAAACGCGAGGCGGTTACCAGTTCCTGCGCGAGCCGCAGGGGCGGCTCGCTGAAAAAGACGTTGCTGGTATGCCAGAGCTTGCCGGCTTGCTCGATGAGCGCGGCGGTCAGTTCCGGGTTGCAGTGGCCGAGGCTGCAGACCGCAATGCCGGCGCCGAAATCCACGTAGTCGCGGCCTTCGCTGTCCCAGACGCGCGCGCCCTGCCCGCGCTCGAGGATCATTTCGCGCTGCCGGTACACCGGCAGCAGCACGTCGCGGCCCAGTGCCAGCAGTGCCTCCACGCTCGCGTCGCGGGCCATCTCACCAGACTCCCGTGTTCGGCATCGACGCCCACGGCTCCTGCGGCGGCAGGTGGCCTTCCTGCAGCAGCTCCACCGAAATCAGGTCGGGCGAACGCACGAAGGCCATGTGGCCGTCGCGCGGCGGGCGGTTGATGGTGTAACCCATGTCCAGCAAGCGCTGGCAGGTGGCGTAGATGTCGGCGACGCGAAATGCCAGATGGCCGAAGTTGCGGGCGCTGCCGTAATCCTCGTCCGAGCCCCAGTTCCAGGTCAGCTCGATCTCCGCATCCGGGGTTTCGGCGGCGGCGAGGAAGATCAAGGTGAAGCGTCCCGCTGCGTTTTCCATGCGGCGGGTTTCGCGCAGGCCCAGGCCCTCGCAGTAGAAGCGCAGCGAGGCATCGAGATCGCGCACGCGCACCATGGTGTGCAGGTATTTCATCGAATCATCCGATCGTGGTACGCGCGGCGGCGCGCGGGCTGTAAGGATCGCGGGACGGTCAGGCATCGAGGAAGAGGTCGGGAAACAGCGGCATCGACGGATCGACCGCGTAACCGGAAAAATCGGTGACGCCGGCCTGCCGCAACACCTCGTCGTCGACCAGGAAATTGCCGGAAAAGCCGGCTGCTGCACGCGTCAGAACGGCATGCGCGGCATCTCCCATGATCGCCGGGGTGCGGCCGTTTCCGGCGGCGACGCCGGGAATCATGTTCAGCGCATCGGTGGCAATCAACGTCCGCGGCCACAGCGCATTGACCGCCACGCCCTGCGGGCCGAATTCCGCAGCAAGGCCCAGGGTGACGAAGCTCATGCCCATCTTCGCCAACGTGTAGCCGGTATGCGGTCCCCACCACTTCGGATCCAGCGACGGCGGCGGACACAGGGTGAGGATGTGCGGATTGGGCGCCTTCAACAGCTGCGGCAGGCAGGCCTGCGCGCACAGGAAGCTGCCGCGGCTGTTGACCTGCTGCATCAGGTCGAAGCGCTTCATCGGCGTGTCCAGCGTGCCGCGCAGCCAGATCGCGCTGGCGTTGTTGACCAGGATGTCGATGCCGCCGAATGCGTCGACCGCCGCAGCGACCGCCGCATGCACCTGCTCTTCCTCGCGGATGTCGCATTTCAGCGCCAAGGCCTTGCCGCCGGCCGCTTCGACGGCACTGGCTGCGGTATGGATGGTGCCCGGCAATCTTGGGTTGGACACGTCGGACTTGGCCGCGATGACCACGTTGGCGCCATCGCGCGCGGCGCGCAGGGCGATGGCCAAACCGATCCCGCGCGATGCGCCGGTGATGAACAGAGTCTTTCCAGAAAGCGTGGTCATGCGCATTTGCCTGTGTGATCCCGAAGGAAGTGTAGCGCCCGCACCTATAATCGACGGATGCACAGCGCATGGTTCGACAACCTCGTTGCCTGGATCGGCGCGCACCCGCAGGGCGCAGGCCTGCTGATCTTCCTGATCGCTTTTTGCGACGCGGCCATCGTGCTGGGCGCGATCGTGCCTGCGCTGCCGTTGTTGATCGCGGTGGGCGTGTTGATCGGGATAGGCGAAATCGCCGGCCCATACGCGGTGGTTTGCGCCGCATTGGGCGCCTTTGTCGGCGACGGCCTGAGTTACTGGGTTGGCCGGCGCTGGGGCGAAGCCCTGCGCGGCGTCTGGCCGTTCCGTCGCTATCCGCGATTGCTGGAGCGAGGTGAAGCACTGTTCCGACGCAATGCATTCAAAGGCATCCTCATCGCCCGCTACGTCGGCGCCATTCGTCCATTCGTGCCCGCCATCGCCGGCATGGCGAAGATGCCGCTATCGCGCTACGTGCGGGCCAGCAGTTTTGCCTGCGTGAGCTGGGCGATCCTGTTTTTGCTGCCAGGCTGGGCGCTGGGCACGGCCTACGATGCGGTCGCGGCCGTCGCCGACAAACTGCTGCTGGCGCTGCTGGGGCTGGCAGCCGCATTGGCATTGGCCTGGGCAGTGGTGTTGTACACGTGGCGCTGGTTTGCCCAACATGCCGATAGCCTGCTGGCGCGGGTGCTTCGCTGGACGCACGCGCATCCGCGCCTCGGGCGTCACGCCAGCGCGCTGATGGATCGCCGCCGGCCGGAATCCGCGCCGTTGCTGCTGCTGGCGGTCTGCCTGTTCGCCGTGGCCTGGCTGTGGACCTGGCTGCTTGCGTCGCTGCTGGTAAGTGGCGGCCCGCTGCTGCTGGATCACGACGTGCATGCGTTCATGTTTGCCCTGCGCAATCCGCTGGCGGACCGGATGATGGCCGCGCTTGCAGCGCTTGGCAGCGCGCCCGTCCTGGGCCTGGCATCGATGGCTGCGATGCTCTGGCTGCTCTGGCGCCGGCGCTGGATGGCGGCGGCGCACTGGGTGGCGGCGATCGCGGTCGGGTTGGCGCTGACCGAAGGGCTGGACGCGTTGGTGGACATGCCACGGCCACCCACGGCCGCGGCCGGTTTCGGTTTCCCCTCCATCGCGGTGACCATGACCACGGTGGTGTTCGGGTTTTTCGCCGTGCTGATCGCGCGCGAGCTGCCGGGCCGGCAGCGGGTCTGGCCCTATCTGTTGACTGGTATCGCAACCGCGCTGGTGGGCTTTGCGCGCCTGTACCTGGGCGCGCACTGGCTCAGCGACATCCTTGGCGGCGTGCTGCTGGGCACCATCTGGGTGCTGCTGATCGGCATTGCCTACCGCCGTCACAGCACGCGCTCGTTCTGGATGCGACCGCTGGGCTGGACGTTTTACGGCAGCTTCCTGCTCGCCGCGTGCTGGTATGCGCCCCGCAGCGTGCCGCAGACCCTGCTCAAGTTCGAGCCGCCACCGCCCGCGCAAACCCTGTCCGTGGCGCGCTGGCAGGCGGCAGGCATCGAGCGCAACCGGCAACGCGTCGATATCGAGATCGCCGGCGATCTGGCCGTGCTGCGGCAACGGCTGCTGGCAACGGGCTGGCAGGTTCAGCCGCCGGCAGACTGGGAGGCCGCACTGCGATTGCTGGATGACGGCCTGGCACCGGCGCAGCGTCCGGTGCTGCCGCTGGCGCTGGATGCGCACCCGGAACGCCTGCTGCTGCGCCGCATCGATCCAGCCGATCCCCGCCGGATCGAAGTGCTGCGCCTGTGGCCGGCACCGGCTCGGCTGGAGAACGGCGCATCGCTCTGGGTGGCGCGCTTTGAAGTGATGCAATTACGCCAGCGGCTGCATCTATTGCACCTGTGGAAGCCCGACCCGCCAACCCACGTGCTGCCTGCCGACCTGCAACGCCTTGGGCAAGACGCGGATGGCAGATTGCAGGTGCTGTTGCACGCGCGCTGAGCGGCGCCTCAACCCGCGCGCAGCGCGGCAAAGAACCGGCGCGGCGCGCCATCGAAGCCGCCGTTGGACATGAACACCACGTGGTCGCCAGCGCGTACGCGCGCGCGCAGCGCTGCCAGCAGCGCGTCGGCGTCGGTCACGGAAACCGCCTCGCCACGCACCTGCCCGATCACCTTGGCCGCGTCCCACGCCAGCTCGGGTCGGGCCAGGAACACCACCGCATCGGCAGCGTCCAATGACGGCGCCAACGCATCGGCGTGCGCCCCCAGCCGCATCGAATTGCTGCGCGGCTCCATCGCCACCACGATGCGGGCGTCGCCCACGTTTGCACGCAAGCCTGCCAGGGTGGTCGCGATGGCCGTCGGGTGATGGGCGAAATCGTCGTACACGGTGATGCCGGCATGTTCGCCAATCACTTCCATGCGCCGCTTGACGCTGCGGAACCGGGCCAGGGCCGGCGCCACGAGAGCGACATCAACGCCAACCGCGGAACACGCGGCCAACGCCGCCAGACCATTGAGCACGTTGTGGTCGCCAAGCAGCGCCCATTCCACCGTGGCGATCACGGCGCCGTCGTGCAGCACTTCGAACGCGCTGCCATCCTCGCGCAGCTTGCGCGCACACCACTCGAATGCAGGATCAAATCCGAAGCGTTCCACTGGCGTCCAGCAACCCATCGCCAGTACCTCGCCAAGACGTGCGTCATGCCCGTTGACGATCAACCGCCCGCGCCGCGGCACGGTGCGCACCAGATGGTGGAACTGGCGCTGGATCGCGGCGACGTCGGGGAAAATGTCGGCGTGGTCGTACTCCAGATTGTTGAGGATGGCGACCAATGGCCGGTAGTGGACGAATTTGCTGCGCTTGTCGAAGAACGCGGTGTCGTATTCATCCGCCTCGACCACGAACTCGCGGCCGCCACCCAACCGCGCCGAGGCACCGAAATCTTCCGCCACGCCGCCGATCAGGAAGCCCGGCTCGCGCCCGGCCGCATCCAGCAGGTACGCCAGGATCGTGGTCGTCGTGGTCTTGCCATGCGTGCCCGCCACCGCCAGCGTGTCGCGCCCCGGCAGCACGTTCTCGCTCAGCCACTGCGCGCCCGAGGTGTACAGCATCCCCGCGTCCAGTACATGCTCCACCGCCGCATTGCCGCGCGACAGCGCATTGCCGACGACCACCGCATTGCAGTCGGCGGCGATGTTGCCCGCCAGATAACCCGGCTTGAGGGCGATGCCCAGCCGCTCCAGCTGGGTGGACATCGGCGGATAGATGTTCTGGTCACTGCCTTCGACGGCGTGTCCCAGCTCGCGCGCAAGCGCGGCCACGCCGCCCATGAAGGTGCCGGCGATGCCGAGAATATGGAGTTTCACGTGACAGGCTCCGGGAGGGGAAACAGGGCGGCGAGGCGCCGGCCCCGCCGCCCCGCTCGTCGCACGCCGCACTGGCTCAACCGACCTCGTGGTCCGGGTGGATGGCCTCGATGATCCGCGCAAACACCTCATCCAGCGCCCCCACGCCGTTGACCACGGTCAACTGGCCGTGCTGGCGATAGAAATCCGCCACCGGCGCGGTCTTCTCGTCGTACACGGAGAGCCGGTGCCGCACCGATTCCGGCGTGTCATCCGCGCGCCCTTCGGCCTTGGCGCGGCCGGCCAGGCGTTCGATGATCTGCTCGTTGTCCACCACCAGCTGCACGGCAGCGTCGAATTTCTGCCCCAGCCCGGCCAGCAGCTGGTCCAGCGCCGCAGCTTGCGCCAGGTTGCGCGGGTAGCCATCCAGGATGAAACCTGCGCGGGTGTCCTCGCGCGAAAAACGCTCCTTCAGCATTCCCAGCAGGATCTCGTCGCTGACCAGATCGCCGCGCGCCATGACTTCCTTGGCCTGCAGCCCCAACGGCGACCCCGCCGCCACTTCCGCACGCAGCAGGTCGCCGGTGGAAATGTGAGGAACCTGCAGATACTCCTTCAATCGCACCGCCTGGGTGCCCTTGCCGGAACCCGGTGCACCCAATAAAACCAATCGCATCGGCATCACTCCAGATATAGTGTCGCGGAACGGCGCAGTGCTGCATTTTGCGCCAAAACCGGGTCAGATTACTGCATCCAGCAGGCGACGCCGGCCCCACTTCAAGGATTCCCCCATGCCCGCAGGCAATCTCCTGTATGCCCAGAGCGGCGGCGTCACCGCCGTCATCAATGCCACTGCATCCGCCGTACTGCAGGCCGCGCGCGCGAAAAAGGTGCGTGTCCTGGCCGCCCGCAACGGCATTCTTGGCGCGCTGCGCGAGGACCTGATCGATGCCTCGGCACTCTCGCTGGCAGACATCAAGGGCTTGGCGAACACGCCCGGCGGCGCATTCGGAAGCTGCCGGCTCAAGCTGAAGTCCCTGCAGGAAGATCGCGCGAAATACGAACGCCTGCTCGACGTCCTGCGCGCCCACGACGTGCGCTGGTTCCTCTACAACGGCGGCAATGACTCGGCCGACACCGCGCTGAAAGTGTCGCAGCTGGCGGCGGAGTTCGGCTATCCACTGACCTGCGTTGGCGTGCCGAAGACCATCGACAACGACCTGGCGGTGACCGACTGCTGCCCGGGCTTCGGGTCGGCGGCGAAGTACACCGCGGTGTCCGTGCGCGAGTGCGCGCTGGACGTGGCGGCCATGGCGGAAACATCGACCAAGGTCTTCGTGTACGAAGCAATGGGGCGCCACGCGGGCTGGCTGGCGGCCGCCGCGGGGCTGGCCGGATCCGGCAAGGACGATGCGCCGCATCTCATCCTGTTCCCGGAGCGGGTCTTCGACGAAGCTGATTTCCTCGCCCGCGTCGATGCCGTGGTCAGGCGCGTTGGCTACTGCGTGGTGGTGGCCAGCGAAGGCATCCGCCGCGCGGACGGCAGCTTCGTCGCCGATGCCGGCGGCGGCAAGGATTCCTTCGGGCATACGCAGCTGGGGGGCGTCGCCTCGCAGCTGGCTGCGCGGGTGAAGGATGCGTTGGGCCACAAGGTGCACTGGGCGCTGCCCGATTACCTGCAGCGCTCGGCCCGCCACATCGCCAGCCAAACCGACCTGGAGCAGGCCATGGCGGTGGGGCGCGCGGCAGTGGAATGCGCATTGGCCGGGCAGAACGCGGTGATGCCGGTGATCGTGCGCGATGCCGATGCCCCCTACCGCTGGCATATCGACATCGCCCCGCTGGCGCAAATCGCCAATCGTGAGAAAACCATGCCGAAAGGCTTCATCCGCAAGGATGGCTACGGCATCACGGCCGCCGCCCGACGCTATTTGTCGCCGCTGATCGTGGGTGAGGCCCATCCCCCGTATGTCGGGGATGGACTGCCGGATTACGTTTCCCCCACACTGCCGTGCATGCGTCGCAAACTCCCGCAGTGGAATACCTGAGCACCACCGGTTTACACTTTTGCAGCACCTCTTCTGTGCAACAACTCTTGTCTTGCACGACACACCAACAAGGATGGGGATCCATGAAAACCGCATTGACCGCCGCTTCGCTGGCATTGGCCATGGTCGTGGCCAGCGCCCCGGCACAAGCCCAATGGAACAAGAAGCAGAATGACCCGCAGGGCGCCGCCGCCGGCGCGCATGCCCAGGGCACCGCCGCCAACCTTGAGTCCTGCGATGAGCCGATGGGCACCATCGCCGTTGTCGAAGAACAGGAAGGCGACTGGTACCGCTACCTGACCTCCGACCTGCGCCTGCCCTCCACCATTCCGGTGATCCGCATGCTGATCCAGCAGTCCAACTGCTTCGTGGTGGTCGAGCGCGGCCGCGCGATGCAGAACATGATGCAGGAACGCGCGCTGATGGAAAGCGGCGAGACCCGCAGCGGCAGCAACTTCGGCAAGGGCCAGATGGTGGCGGCCGACTACACCATGAACCCCAGCATCAACTTCTCGCAGAGCAACGCCGGCGGCATCGGCGCGGCACTGGGCGCGTTCGGCGGCAGGCTGGGCGGGATCGGCGCCATCGTCGGCGGGCTGAAGTTCAAGAAGGCCGAGACCATGCTGACCATGATCGACAACCGCTCCGGCGTGCAGATCGGCGTGTCCCAGGGCAATGCCACCAAGACCGATTTCGGGCTGGGCGGTTTCGGTGGCGGCAGCGGCGGCTTCGGCGCCCTCGGCGGTTATTCCAATACGCCGGAAGGCAAGGCCCTGGCCGCGGCGTTCGCCAACGCCTACAACAACCTGGTGCGCGCCATGCGCGATTACAAGCCGCAGGAAGTCAGGGGCGGCCTGGGCAAGGGTGGAAAGCTGAGGGTCGGCCAGTAACCCGCACGCGCCTCCCTGCGCAAACGCCCGGCAATGCCGGGCGTTTGTTTTTGTGGACACACGCCGCATGCAATCCTTGCGCATATGCCTCTTTTGCACATCAAGGCCAAACCCAACTCCCGCGTTTCCGCGCTGACCAGGCAGGACGACGGCACGTGGCTGGCGCAACTGAAATCACCGCCGGTGGACGGCAAGGCAAACACGGAGCTGATCGAGCTGGTGGCCGGTGCATTCGGCTGCGCGAAGTCGAAAGTGACTGTGAAATCCGGCGCGGGCAGCCGCTTCAAACGGGTCACCGTGCCCGATTGACAGCGCCTCATGGCCGCAAAAAACCCCACATCCGTTTGCTATCATCGCGCGCTTCAATCGACGCATGGGGATGCGCGAATGTCATCGCGGGCAAGCAAACTCCTGTTGAGATTCCTGCTGCCCGCGCTCGTCATGCCATTGCAGGCGCACGCACAATCAGCCACCCCACCGGCCACGGAGCCTCTGCCCGCACCCGGCGCGGCTGCGACAACATCTGCCAATGGCGGCAGCCTGACCCTTCCGGCTGGCACGCCGGTTGACCTGGTGATCACCCAACCACTGTCATCCGCCAAGTCCAAGCGCGGAGACACCTTCACCCTCGAGTTGCGGCTCCCGCTGAAAGCCGGCGACAGGGTGTTGATCCCCGCCGGCACGCTGGCGCGCGGCGAAGTCGTGCATGCCGCCGCTTCGCGAGGCGGTGGCATGCCGGGCGAACTCATCGTGGCAGCCCGTCATCTGGACTACGGCAATCGCCAACTGCGTCTGCGCAGTTTCAAGTTCGGCGCCACCGGGCAGGACACATCCAATGTCGCACTGGGCGTCTCCATCGTGCTGGGCCCCTTGTCGATGTTCATCCATGGTCGGGAGATCGAAATTCCCGCAGGCACTCAGGTCAACGCGCGGCTGGCGGAAGACGAATCGCTACCTGCCGCCCCGGCCATCGCCGGCGATGCGCCCGCGCCCATGTCCGCACCAACACCAACCACCAGCAGCACCCACCAGGAGTAACCATGCGTTTGCATGCGTTTGCATGCGTTTGCATGCGTTTGCATACTTTCGCTTTCGTCGCCTGCACCCTGTTCGCATTTTCCGCGGCAGCCGCGGCACAGGACAGTGTTTCGCAGCAGTCCACCGCCCCGGTGCCCGTGGATGTGGCGCAAGCGGGAGCCGCCGCCAGCACTACCGCCGCTCCGGCCGGTCACGGCAAGATTGGTGCGCCCGCCGAGAACAAGGCGCAAATCGTCTTTTTCCGTCCTTCCAAGTTCACCGGAGCCGCAATCGGCTTCAAGGTGCGCGAAGGCACTACCGAACTCGGCAAACTGCGTAGCGGCAAGTATTTCGTCGCCAGCGTCGAGCCCGGTACGCACGAATACACCGTCCACTCCGAGGCAAAAGATGTCTTGACGATGGAAGTTGAAGCCGGGGAAACGTACTACGTGCAAGGCACCATCACCATGGGCTTCATGGCCGGCCGGCCGAATCTCTCGCCTTCCGACCAGGCCACGTTTGACGGCATGGCAGCCAAGCTCGACCTGGCGGACTAAGGCCGGGCAAACCCCCGCACGGCATCGGGCAGTGAAAGGCCGCGCATGCGGCCTTTCACCTGTTCGGGCGGCACTCCTTGCCCTCCATCCTCATCGCCACCGCGTATTGCGGAACAGCACCCAGCTGGCCCGACGCGGCAGCCGCCAATCCGTCCTTGAGATACAGCCGCGCGCGCCCTTGCGCGTCCAGTGTCGGCACGGCGCTGCCCGCATCCTTGCGCCAGATGCGAACCACTGCTTGCTGGCCCGCGCAGGCGGCGGCCGGCACGCGGATGACGTCATTGAGAATCCAGCCGTTGCTGGTGGACGCCCTCACCACCGTTGCCTCGATCAATCGCGCCCGCGCCTGGCAGCGCGCGCTGGTTCGCACGACCGCTACCGCATACGGCGCTGCCACAACGCCGGTGAAGCGCCCCTCCAAACGCGCGCAGGCCTCGGGGATGGTGCGCAGGGTATGCACCACTCCGAGCGGCTGCGGCGCGGCCGGCGGCCGCTGGATTTCCGGTGGCGCGTCGGCCGCCGAAGCCGCGCCCGCCAGCATCAATACGCCGACGCAACCCATGTGCAATTGCAGCATTGTCTTCCTGCCTCATTCCAAAACCGCCCCGAGCGTGGCATGCGCCATCTGAATCCCGCGTACACGGGGCCATCGCCGCCCACGACCAGTCCCACCCTGCGCGCGGCTGTGCGATAGTCGGCAGGTTGCCCGCATGGCGGGCACATCACCCACCGATACATTCCATCTGCATCTGCACTCCGGGGAGGGGTTTCATGCTGGAGCAATACGGTTTGGTTTTGGCGCTGGTCTGCGCCGTCGTCGCAATCGTCTATGGCCTATGGGCCGCTGCCTGGATCAACCGGCAGCCGGCTGGCAACGAACGCATGCAGGAAATTGCCGGGGCGATCCAGGAAGGCGCGCGCGCCTATCTCAATCGCCAGTATTCGACCATCGCGGTCGCCGGGGTGGTGCTGCTGGTGCTGATCGGCGTGTTCCTGGGCATCCACACGGCCATCGGCTTCGCCATCGGCGCGGTGCTCTCGGGCGCGGCCGGCTATATCGGCATGAATGTCTCGGTGCGCGCCAACGTGCGCACGGCCGAGGCCGCGCGCAAGGGCATGAGCGCCGCGATGGACGTGGCGTTCCGTGGTGGCGCGATCACCGGCATGCTGGTGGTGGGGCTGGGCCTGCTGGGCGTGGCCGGCTACTACTTCGTGCTGGGCAAACTGGGCCTGCCGCAGGAAAAGGTGCTGCATGCACTGGTCGGGCTGGCCTTCGGCAGCTCGCTGATCTCGATCTTCGCGCGCCTGGGTGGCGGCATCTTCACCAAGGGTGCCGACGTCGGCGCCGATCTGGTGGGCAAGGTCGAAGCCGGCATCCCCGAGGATGACCCGCGCAACCCGGCGGTGATCGCCGACAACGTCGGCGACAACGTCGGCGACTGCGCGGGCATGGCGGCCGACCTGTTCGAAACCTATGCGGTGACCATCATCGCCACGATGCTGCTGGGCGGGCTGATGTTCGCCGTGAACTCGCACGCGGTGCTGTATCCGCTGCTGCTGGGTGGGGTGTCGATCATCGCCTCGATCATTGGCGCGTTCTTCGTCAAGGTAAAGGCAGGCGGCTCGATCATGGGCGCGCTGTACAAGGGCGTGCTCGTGTCGGCGCTGCTGTCGGCGGTGGCGTTCTGGTTCGTCACCGCGGATCTGTTCCCGGACGGCTTGACGTCGCTCGACGGCAGCCTGGTGATTTCGTCAACCAACATCTTCTATTGCGGTCTGGTCGGACTGGTGCTGACCGGCGTGATCGTGTGGATCACCGAGTACTACACCGGCACCCAGTACGCGCCGGTGAAGCACGTTGCACAGGCCTCCACTACCGGCCACGGCACCAACATCATCGCCGGCCTCGGCGTATCGATGAAGTCCACCGCGCTGCCGGTGCTGGCGGTGTGCGCCTCGATCCTGGTGGCACACACGCTGGGCGGCCTGTACGGCATCGCGATCGCCGCAACCGCCATGCTGTCGATGGCCGGCATGATCGTGGCGCTGGATGCCTACGGCCCGATCACCGACAACGCCGGCGGCATCGCCGAAATGGCCGAGCTGCCGCCCGAGATCCGCGACATCACCGATCCACTGGATGCCGTCGGCAACACCACCAAAGCCGTGACCAAGGGCTACGCGATCGGATCCGCCGCACTCGCGGCGCTGGTGCTGTTTGCCGACTACACGCACAACCTGCAAACCGCGCATCCGGACGTGCAGTTCACCTTCGACCTGTCCAACCACATGGTGATCGTCGGCCTGCTGATCGGCGGCCTGATCCCCTATCTGTTCGGCGCGATGGCGATGGAAGCCGTGGGCCGCGCCGCCGGTGCGGTGGTGGAGGAAGTGCGCCGCCAGTTCCGCGACATCAAGGGCATCATGGACGGCACCGGCAAGCCGGAGTACGACAAGGCCGTGGACATGCTGACCAAGTCGGCGATCAAGGAAATGATCCTGCCCTCGCTGCTGCCGGTCGTGGTGCCCGTCGTGGTCGGTCTGGCACTTGGCCCGCAGGCGCTGGGTGGCCTGCTGATCGGCACGATTGTCACCGGCATCTTCGTGGCCATTTCGATGACCACCGGCGGCGGCGCGTGGGACAACGCCAAGAAGTACATCGAGGACGGCAACTTCGGCGGCAAGGGCAGCGAGGCACACAAGGCTGCCGTCACCGGCGACACCGTCGGCGATCCCTACAAGGACACCGCCGGCCCCGCCGTGAACCCGCTGATCAAGATCATCAATATCGTGGCGTTGCTGATCGTGCCGCTGCTGCCGGTGAATTTCAGCGGTGGCCAGGCGCATGCCCCGGTGGCGGCGGAAGCGCCCGCCATGCACGCACCCGCCACGGACGCCGTGCCGGCTGACGCTGCCGCGCCGGCCGGGACGGCGCCGCAGCAGGGCGCACCCGCCGAAACAGGCGCGGGCGCCCACTGAACCCGCCACGCAGACACGAAAACGGCGACCACAGGGTCGCCGTTTTTGTTTTCCCGCCACCGTTGCAGGGCGCGCAGCCGCGCCCGCAACGATGCGCGACTCCGCCGATCAGCCAGCCAGGCGCTTGGCGATCGCCGCGCCCAGGTCGCCGGGGCTGCGCACGGTGGTGATGCCGGCCTTTTCCATGGCTTCGAACTTGCCTTCCGCCGTACCCGAGCCGCCCGATGCAATCGCACCGGCATGGCCCATGCGCTTGCCCTTCGGGGCGCTGGCGCCGGCAATGAAGCCCACCACCGGCTTGGTGACGTGCTTGGCGATGAACTCGGCCGCCTCTTCCTCGGCGCTGCCGCCGATTTCGCCGACCATGATGATGCCCTCGGTCTGCGGATCGGCCTGGAACAGCTTGAGCGCGTCGATGAAGTTGGTGCCGTTGATCGGGTCGCCGCCAATGCCGATGCAGGTGCTCTGGCCCAGGCCCACGTCGGTGGTCTGCTTGACCGCCTCATAGGTCAGGGTTCCGCTGCGGGACACGATGCCCACCTTGCCCGGCAAGTGGATATGACCCGGCATGATGCCGATCTTGCACTCGCCCGGGGTGATCACGCCGGGGCAGTTGGGGCCCACCAGCACCACGTCCGGATGGCCGTTCAGCACGTTCTTGACGCGCAGCATGTCCAGCACCGGGATGCCCTCGGTGATGCAGACGATGACCTTGATGCCGGCATCGGCCGCTTCCAGGATGGCGTCGGCCGCGAACGGCGGCGGCACGTAGATGACCGACGCATCGGCACCGGTGGCAGCCACCGAATCGGCCACGGTGTTGAATACCGGCAGGCCCAGGTGCTCGCTGCCGCCCTTGCCGGGGGTCACGCCACCGACAACCTTGGTGCCGTAATCCAGCATCTGCTGCGCATGGAAGGTGCCCTGCGAGCCGGTGAAGCCCTGCACGATCACCTTGGTGTTCTTGTTGATCAAAACGGACATTTCGAAGAGTCCTTGAATCTTGCGGCGAGGGGCAAGCGACGCCTGGCCCGATACCGCGTTGTGTGTTCACTCCCGGAGTGCGGCGCATCGCGCCTGCCCCGGGCTGCTCTCAGCGTTGTGCTCAGGCAACGGCGGCGACGGCCTTCCTGGCACCGTCGTTGATGTCGTCGGCCGGGATGATGGCCAGGCCGGAGCCCTTCAGCAGCTCCTTGCCGGCTTCCACGTTGGTGCCTTCCAGGCGCACGATGACCGGGATCTTCACGCCGACTTCCTTGACCGCGGCAATGATGCCCTCGGCGATCATGTCGCAGCGGACGATGCCGCCGAAGATGTTGACGAAGATCGCCTTCACCTTGTCGGACGACAGGATCAGCTTGAACGCCTCGGTCACGCGCTCCTTGTTGGCACCGCCGCCGACGTCGAGGAAGTTGGCGGGCTCGCCGCCTTCCAGCTTGATCACGTCCATGGTGGCCATGGCCAGGCCCGCGCCGTTGACCATGCAGCCGATGTTGCCGTCCATCGTCACGTAATTGAGGTCGTACTGGCTGGCGCGCACTTCGGTCTCGTCTTCCTGGCGGATGTCGCGCATCGCGGCCAGGTCGGGGTGGCGGAACGTGGCGTTGTCATCGGAATTGATCTTGCCGTCCAGCACCGCCAGGTTGCCGTCGGTGAGGATGGCCAGCGGGTTCAGTTCGACCAGCGCCAGATCCTTGTCATTGAACAGCTTGTACAGGCCCAGCATGATCTTGGTCAGCTGCCCCACCTGCTTGGCGTTGAGGCCCAGCGCGAAGCCGAGGTTGCGGCACTCATAAGGCTGCAGGCCCTGCACGTAATTCACGTGCAGCGTCTTGATCGCTTCAGGCTTTTCGTGCGCAACCTGCTCGATGTCCATGCCGCCTTCGGCCGATGCGATGAAGGTGACCGACTGGCTGCCGCGATCGACCAGCACCGACAGGTACAGCTCCTTGGCGATGTCGGTGGCCTGGGTCACCAGCACGCTGTCCACCGGCAGTTCGACGCCGGCGGTCTGGTAGGTCGCCATCCTGGTGCCCAGCATGCCCTTGGCGTACTCGCGCACTTCGTCGAAGGTCTTGGACAGCTTCACGCCGCCCGCCTTGCCGCGGCCACCGGCGTGGATCTGGGCCTTGACCACCCAGAAGTCGCCGCCAATCGCCTTGGCCGCATCTACGGCCTCCTCCGGCGTGCGCGCAACGCGCCCGGCCGGGACTGCAATGCCGTAATCGGCAAACAACTGTTTCGCCTGGTATTCGTGGAAATTCATGGATCACCCGGGGAGAGGACGGACGCGTCGCGCCGTCGGTTTTCCCGGCCCGGCGCGGGCGGATCGCCATTTTAGCGTGTTGCGGCGCGTCATGCGCTGCCAGTGGCCTCGCTTCGCGCATACTCACCACCGATGTCAGCCGATGCCACCCCGCCCGACACCCTCGAAACGCACGCGGCAGCGCGCCGCGAGCTGTATTACTTCACCCTGTATCGGGTGTTCGAGGCCGCCCTGCTGTGCCTGGCCGTGTTCAGCCCGGCAGGACAGCTGGTCAGTCAACCGCGACTTCCGCAACTGGCGGCGGCGGTCGCCCTGCTGTATCTGCTGGCTGCCAGCGTGCTGTTCGTCACCGGGCGGCGTGGCCGCATCCGGCTGCAGGTATTGGCCGGCGTCAGCATCGATATCGCGGTGACCGCGCTGGGCATGCAGGCGATGCCAGGCGTTGCCTCCGGGGTCGCCATGATGTTGCTGTTCAACATCGGCGCAGCGGCGCTGCTGCTGCCGCTGCGCGCTGGCCTGGCGGTGGCTGGCGTCGCCAGCCTGGCGCTGATTGCCCATTACGTATGGGGCACCCTGGTCGGCGAGGGCGACCTGCGCCCGCTTGCCGAAATCGTGATGTTCGCCATCAGCTATCTGGCCATCGCCAGCCTGACCACGCTGGTGGGGCGCCAGTTGCGTGCCAGCGAGGCGCTGGCCGAGCAGCGCGGCAGCCAAGTGGCCAACCTGGCTGAAGTCAATGAATTGATCATCCGGCGCATGCGCACCGGCGTGCTGTTGGTGGACAGCGAGGACGAGATCCGCCTGGCCAATGAAGCGGCGATGCTGCAACTGGGTGACGCCGGCGAAGGGCGCCGCCTGCTGGCCACCGCCGCGCCCGCGCTGGATGTGCGCTTGCGCCGCTGGGAGCGCGACGGCCAGCACGACCCTGCCCCGCTGCAGCTGGCCCCGGACCTGCCCGAAGTCCTGCCCCGCTTCGCCCGCCTGCTGGCCGGCGGCGATCAGGTGCTGGTCTTCCTCGACGATGCCGAACTGGCCTCGCGGCGGGCGGAATCCCTGACCCTGGCCACGCTGGGTCGCTTTTCGGCCAGCCTTGCGCACGAAATCCGCAATCCGCTGGCGGCGATCAGCTATGCCACCCAGTTGCTGGAAGAATCGCAGGACATCCCCGAATCCGACCGCCGCCTGCTGGAGATCATCTACCAGCAGACCCGGCGGATGAACGGCATCATCGAGAACGTGCTGGCCCTTGCGCGCCGCGAGCGCGCCCAGCCCGAACACGTGGAATTGGGCGAATTCGCCCAGGCATTCGTGGTGGACTACCAGCAGAGCCATCCGCTGGACCATGACACCCTGGACGCGCGCATCCCGGCCACGCCGGTGCCCTGCCTGGTGGATCGCCGTCAGCTGCAGCAAGTGGTCACCGTGCTGGTGCATAACGCGCTGATCTACGGCCGCATGCCCGGCGAGCCGGCCCGCATCAGCCTGCACGTGCATCTCGATGCCAGGAATGCGCCGCTGCTGGACGTACTGGATCACGGCCCCGGCATCCCCGACAGCGTTGCGGGGCAGCTGTTCCGCCCGTTCTTCACCACGTCCGGTCACGGCACCGGGCTGGGTCTGTATATCGCCAAAGAGATGTGCCAGGCCAATCAGGCAGACCTGCGCCATATTCCGATGCCTGCGGGCGGCACCTGCTTCCGCATCCGCCTAGCCGGCGCCCGCGCCATCACCACCAACTGATCCCGCGCCTCCATACGCCGCTGTAGGCTGCCGTTGTGCGTCGCACTTGGACGCAGCACGGCAACCGGTTATGGTGGCGGCAATGACTACTGCGTCCCGTACCGCCGCGCCTAGCGCCCTGATCGTCGATGACGAGCGCGACATCCGTGAACTGCTGGTGCTGACCCTGGGCCGGATGGGGCTGAAGTGCGACACTGCCTCCTCGTTGCACGACGCGCGCGCGCTGCTCAAGCACAACCAATATGCCCTGTGCCTGACCGACATGCGGCTGACCGACGGCTCCGGGATCGATCTGGTCCAGGAAATCTCCCAGCTGCACGCGCATACCCCGGTGGCGATGATCACCGCCTTCGGCAACCAGGAAGCGGCGGTGGGCGCACTGAAAGCCGGCGCCTTCGATTTCGTCAGCAAGCCGGTGGACCTGACCGTGCTGCGCGGGCTGGTGCAGCACGCCCTGAACCTGGGCGCGCAACCGCAAACCACGGGCGACGCAGCCAAGCCGGACAGCACCCCCGCCGGTGCAGCATCGCGCCTGCTGGGGCAGTCGTCGGCAATGACCGAATTGCGCGGTACCCTGGCCAAGGTCGCGCGCAGCCAGGCGCCGGTCTATATCGCCGGCGAGTCCGGGGTCGGCAAGGAACTGGTCGCACGCACCATTCACGCGGAAGGCGCACGCGCCAGCGCGCCGTTCGTTCCGGTCAACTGCGGCGCGATCCCGGCCGAGCTGATGGAAAGCGAGTTTTTCGGCCACCGCAAGGGCAGCTTCACCGGCGCCCACGCCGACAAGGCCGGGCTGTTCCAGGCCGCCGAAGGCGGCACGCTGTTCCTCGACGAAATCGCCGAATTGCCGATGCACATGCAGGTCAAACTGCTGCGCGCGATCCAGGAAAAATCGGTGCGCCCGGTGGGTGCCAATGTCGAGGTACCGGTGGATGTGCGCATCCTCTCGGCCACCCACAAGAACCTGGCGGCGCTGGTGGACGAGGGCCGCTTCCGGCACGACCTGTACTACCGCATCAACGTGATCGAACTGCGCGTGCCGCCGCTGCGCGAGCGTCGCCAGGACTTGCCGCTGTTGATCGAAGCCATCCTCACCCGGCTGGCGACCGCGCAAGGGCGAATCCGCCCGCTGCTGCACGCCGATGCCATGGAAGCCTTGGCCCACTACACCTTCCCCGGCAACGTGCGCGAGCTGGAGAACATCCTGGAACGCGCGTTCGCCCTGGCCGACGACGACGGCATTCGCGCATCCGACCTGCGCCTGCCGGAAGCCCGCCCCAGCGCCCCCTCGCAAGCACAGGTGCAAGCCCATGCCGCGGCATCCACCCTGGACCCCAGCCAGATCGATCCACGCGAATCCGCCAGCAGCGCCCTGCCCAGCTTCATCGAAGAAATCGAGCGCAAGGCCATCGAACTGGCACTGGCCGACAATCGCTTCAACAAGACCCGAACCGCAGCGCAACTGGGCATCACCTTCCGCGCGCTGCGCTACAAGCTGAAAAAGCTGGGGATCGACTGACCCGGCCGGCCGAGGCGTCAAAAAACGAAATGGCGATCAACTGCATGGATTAATTGGCCATTGGGCTTTATTACGTGCAACTTTTCTTACTTCCAACTCCTTACTCGTTGCGCAGGATCATCGCTGATGCAAAAAATTCTGGTCACCGGCGGCGCCGGCTTCCTCGGTTCGCACCTTTGCGATCGCCTGCTGGCCGATGGCCACGACGTGCTGTGCGTGGACAACTTCTTTACAGGCAGCAAGCGCAACGTGGCGCACCTGCTGAATCACCCGCACTTCGAGCTGCTTCGCCACGACGTCACCTTCCCGCTGTACGTGGAGGTCGAGCGCATCTTCAACCTGGCCTGCCCCGCCTCGCCAGTGCACTACCAGCACGATCCGGTGCAGACCACCAAGACCAGCGTGCATGGCGCGATCAACATGCTGGGCCTGGCGAAGAGAGTCAGGGCGCGGATCCTGCAAGCGTCCACCAGCGAGGTCTATGGTGACCCCGAGATGCATCCGCAACGCGAGGATTACTGGGGTCGGGTCAACCCGATCGGCTTCCGCTCCTGCTACGACGAAGGCAAGCGCTGCGCCGAGACGCTGTTTTTCGACTACCACCGCCAGCACGACCTCGACATCAAGGTGGTGCGCATCTTCAATACCTACGGGCCGCGCATGCACCCCAACGACGGCCGCGTGGTGAGCAACTTCATCGTGCAAGCGCTTGAGGGTGAAGACATCACCATCTACGGCGACGGCAGCCAGACCCGCAGCTTTTGCTATGTGGACGACCTGATCGAAGCCTTCATGCGCATGATGGAATCACCGCAAGGCTTCACCGGGCCGGTCAACATCGGCAACCCCGGCGAGTTCAGCATGCTGCAGCTGGCCGAACTGGTGCTGACGCTGGTGGGCGGCAAGTCGAAGCTGGTGTTCAAGCCTTTGCCCGCCGATGACCCCCGCCAACGCAAGCCCGACATCGCGCTTGCGCAGAACCAGCTTGGCTGGCAGCCCAAGGTCGCGCTGGAAGATGGCTTGAAGGAAACCATCGCCTACTTCCGCCGCACGCTGGAGGCCTGAGGTGTGCGA
The DNA here is from genome assembly GCF_024498955.1 of Thermomonas paludicola. Taxonomy (GTDB): domain Bacteria; phylum Pseudomonadota; class Gammaproteobacteria; order Xanthomonadales; family Xanthomonadaceae; genus Thermomonas; species Thermomonas paludicola. The sequence goes on from NZ_CP093311.1 coordinate 2,232,879, forward strand.
CGCCCCCGTATTTTCAGTCGTCGTCACCAACTACAACTACCGCGACTTCGTGGCGGAGGCAGTGGATGGCGCACTGGCGCAGACCCATTCGCCGCTGGAAGTGATCGTGGTGGACGACGGCTCCACTGACGGCTCGCCAGACCACCTGCGCGAACGCTATGGCAACGAGCCGCGCGTGAAGTTGCTGTGCGGCGAGAACGGCGGCCAGCTCTCCGCATTCCAACGCGGCCTTGCCGCTGTTACCGGCGAGGTGGTGTGCTTCCTCGACGCCGACGACCGCTGGGGGCCGGACTACCTGCGCCAGATCGGCGCGGTGTTCGCAGCGCGCAAGGACATCGACTTCGTGTTTTCCGATGTGCATCTGGTGGGCAACGAGTCGGGCGTACAGGGATACGCAAAAGAGTCCACCGACCTGGGCTACACCGTGCTCGGCACCTGGGTGCGCGCGCGCTGGTACGGCGCGCCCACTTCGGCGCTGGCGCTCCGCCGCAAGCTGGCCGAACGCGTGCTCGACGTGCCGCCGGAGTTCACCGCGAGCTGGCGCATCAGCGCCGACAATTGCTTGGTATTCGGCGCCAGCCTGCTCGGTGCCCGCAAGTATTTCCTGCCCACCGGCCAAGTCGATTACCGCATTCACGGCCGCAACGGCTGGTGGCATGACCAGGCTCGCACGCGCGAGTTCGAGGTCCAGTACCGCACGCGTTGCCTCATCAATCTCTACGCCGAGCGCATGCACCTGGATGCACACGTCCTCGATCTTGCACGCGCCGAGTTCAAAACTCGCGAACGCCCCGGTTGGGCCGAGGCGCGCCGCTACGCCGGCATCGCATTACGCAGCCCTGCACCCTGGTGGCAACGACTCGACCGTGCGCTCTCCATCCTCGGCCGCGGCCTGCGCGGGCGTTGATCGCGTCATCCAAAAGGCCAACATCGCTGCATCCACTTTTGGTTGACCTGAAGCGCGTATACGCCCGCTGGCCAACATCACCGCGCGATCACTCTGCCCGTCGAGGTGGCAGATTGTCCCTGACAGCTATTCCCTGATTGCCGCCATGGCGTTTGTGCAGGCAGTGATGGCGTCGTTGGCGCTGACGGTGTGGCAGCGGGGGTTCCGCTACAACTCCCCCAGCCCTGCGGCGCAGCCGTCCGCGTCGATTTCCAGCAGGCGCAGGGTGTTGGTGGCGCCGCGGGTTTGCATGTGCTCGCCACTGGTGAAGATCACGCGGTCGCCCGGGGCCAGCAGGCCGGCTTCAACCAGCAGGTGGATGCTGCCACGCGCGGCTTCGCGCGGGGTCTGCCCGCGGCTGTCGTAATCCATTGCGAACACGTCGCGCATCAGCGCCATGCGCCGGCGCGCGCCGGCATGATGCGAAAACGCGTAGATCGGCACCGAGGAACGAAAGCGCGACAGGTAACGCGCTGTGCCGCCGGATTCGGTCATCGCCACCACCGCGCGCACGCCGATGTGTTCGGACAGGAACATCGTCGCCATCGCGATGGCTTGATCGGCGCGTTCCAGCCCGCGCCTGGCCTGTTCGAAGTTGGTATCGGCCTCGAATTGCTTTTCCGCGCCCACGCAGATCCGCGCCATCGTTTCCACCGCACGCACCGGCCAGCTGCCGGCCGCGGACTCCTGAGACAACATCACCGCGTCGGTGCCGTCGATCACCGCGTTGGCAACGTCCAGCACCTCGGCGCGGGTGGGCATCGGGCTTTCCACCATCGACTGCAACATCTGGGTGGCGGTAATGACCACTTTCTCGCGCGCCACCGCTTCGCGGATGATCTTCTTCTGCAGCCCCGGCAGCTCGGCGTCGCCGGTTTCCACGCCCAGGTCGCCACGCGCCACCATCACCACGTCGCTGGCATCGATGATCTCGGCCAGGTGGACGATCGCCTCGGCGCGCTCGATCTTGGCCACCAGCGCGGCCTTGCAGCCGTGCGCGCGCGCCACCCGGCGCGCTTCGTGCATGTCGTCGGCGTTGCGGCAGAACGACACCGCGATGAAGTCCACGTCCATGCCGGCCGCAATCGCGATCAACTCGCGGTCGCGCTCGGTGATGGCGCCCAGCGACAGTCCGCCGCCCTGCTTGTTCAGCCCCTTGCGGTTGGACAGCACGCCATCGTTGAGCACGCGCGTGAGGATGCGCTCGCCCTCCACCGCCTCCACTTGCAATTGCACCATGCCGTCGTCCAGCAGCAGCACGTCGCCGGCAGTCACATCGCCCGGCAACTCCAGATAGCTGACCCCCACCTGGCTGGCATCGCCGGGGGGCACATCCAGGCTGGCAACCAGGTCGAAGCGGTGGCCGGACTTCAGCGCCACCTTGCCTTCGGCAAACGTCTCGATGCGGATCTTGGGGCCCGGCAGATCGGCCAGGACGCCCACTTCACGCCCGATCTTCGCCGCCATCCTGCGCACCGCCTCGCCGCGCGCCACCTGCGCCGCCGGATCGCCGTGCGAGAAGTTCAGCCGAACAACATCGACGCCGGCGCGCAGGATGGCTTCCAGCACGTCCGGCGGATCGGTGGCGGGCCCCAGCGTGGCGACGATGCGGGTGTGGCGGGGCAGATTCTGCGCGGCAATGGAGGTCATGGAGGTCGGCTGACATCGTTGTCAAAAATGTTCCTCCACGCTAGCACAGACCCGTGCGACGCGGCCACGCGCCGCACGGATGCAAACGACTTCAGTCGCCGCGATATCCCGCAGGCATCGCAGTGCAGGCGGCGAGACGCCCGATGGACTTGCCCTCAGCAGGCGCGCGCCTCCAGCGCCGCCACCGCCGGCAGGGTCTTGCCCTCCAGGAATTCCAGGAACGCGCCGCCGCCGGTGGAAATGTAGGACACCTCGCCGGCGATGCCGAACTTGTCCACCGCCGCCAGGGTGTCGCCGCCACCCGCAATCGAGAACGCGGGAGACGCAGCGATGGCGCGCGCCACCGCTTCGGTGCCGGCGGCGAAGGCGGCGAATTCGAACACGCCCACCGGGCCATTCCAGACCACGGTGCCGGCCTTGGCGATCCTTGCGGCATAGAGGGCCGCGGTCTGCGGGCCGATGTCGAGGATCATGTCGTCTTCGCCGACCGCGTCCACCGCCTTGACCGTGGCCGGCGCATCGGCGGCGAATGCCGGCGCCACCACCACGTCCAACGGCAACGGGATTTCGGCGTTGCGCGCCCTGGCATCGGCCATGATCTGGCGCGCGGTATCCAGCAGGTCCATTTCCACCAGTGACTTGCCCACGCCGTGCCCAAGTGCGGCGATGAAGGTATTGGCAATGCCGCCGCCGACGATCAGCTGATCGACCTTGCCGACCAGCGACGCCAGCAATTCCAGTTTGGTGCTGACCTTGCTGCCGGCCACGATGGCCAACAGCGGCCGCGCCGGACGGGCCAGCGCCTTGTGCAGGGCATCGAGCTCGGCCATCAGCAGCGGCCCGCCGCAGGCCACCGGGGCGAAGCGGATCGCGCCGTGGGTGGACGCTTGCGCGCGATGCGCGGTGCCGAATGCATCCATCACGAAGACATCGCACAAGGCGGCGTACTTCTTCGACAGCGCCTCGTCGTCGGCTTTTTCACCGACATTCATGCGGCAGTTCTCCAACAGCACCACTTGCCCGGGCTGCACCGCTACGCCGTCCACCCAGTCTTTCTGCAGCGGCACGTCCATCCCCAACAACTGCGACAGCCGCGCGGCCACCGGCGCCAGCGAATCCGCCTCGCTCCATGTGCCTTCCTTGGGCCGGCCGAGATGCGAGGCCACCAGCACTGCCGCGCCTTTCTGCAGCGCCTGCGTCAAGGTGGGAAGCGACGCCAGGATGCGCTGCTCGGAGGTGATGTGACCATGCGCGTCGATGGGCACGTTGAGGTCTTGGCGAATCAGGACCCGCTTGCCGGCCAGGTCGAGGTCGGACATGCGCAGGATCGTCATGGCAGTGCATCCGTTGTCAGGAAAGCCGTCATTGTCGCGTCGCGCCGTGCGGCGTTCAAATCCTCAATGACCCACCTGGTTGCGACCCGCGACCTTGGCCCGATACAACGCGGCATCGGCGCGCCTGAGCACGTCTTCCACCCCGATATCACCAGGCGCCATCGCCGCCACACCCACGCTGACGGTCAGCCTGCCGTGCGGCGAATCGGTGTGGGCAATGTCGGCATCGCGCACGCGCTGGCAGATGCGCTCTCCCACCTGCAGTGCCTGCTCAAACGAACTGCCGGGCAGGAACACGGTGAATTCCTCGCCACCTGGGCGCGCCAGCACATCATCCTTGTGCAGCAGCGCACTGCGCACGGCCCCGGCAAACCGGCGCAGCGCGCCATCGCCTTCGGCATGGCCATAGAGGTCGTTGTAGCGCTTGAAGAAGTCGATATCGAGCGCCAATACCGCAAGCGGCCTGCCGGTCTCGCTTGCCTCGCGCCACAACTGCGTGCCTGTTTCATGGAAACCCCGGTAATTCAGGCTACCGGTCAGTCCGTCGGTCCGGCTGAGGCGATCCAGCTCACTCACCGCGCGCCGCAGTTCGCGGGTGCGCTCGGCGATGACCTCGTCACGTTCGTCCAGCACATGCCGAAGCTCGTCGAACGCCGTATTCATGCGTTCGCCAAGGTCGCCGATCCCGGCCACCAGCGGCGCCAACTCGTCGGGTATCTCCCCGCTCGTTGTCGCCCCCATCCTGCCGCCAAGCGCATAGCCGCGCAGGCTGGCCAGCAGGTAACCGATGCTGTCGCGAAGCAATTTGCGCTGCCGCCAGAGCGCCCCGGCAACGCCGAGGAAGGTGAGGCCCAGCAGTGCTGCAAGCAGCAGCAGGCGCGGCAGCAACGGCGCCAGCAGGATGTCGCGCGGTGCCACCAGCACCAGCGTCCAGCCATTGCGCATGGCTACCGCCTCGACGTAGGCGCTTCCCCCATCGCGCAGCAAACCTTCCCGCAGCACAACGCTGCCCGGATGGTCGGCGGTCACGGCCGACTGGCGGATCTCTGCGCCAACGCGACCGGCCTCCTGCAGCGCTTCCCAACGCAGCCGGTGGCTGGCGAATACCACGCGGTTGCTGCGGTCGAGCAGAAGCAGCTCGAAGTTGCGCCGCGCCAAGCTGGCGGCACTCAACCGGGCAAAGCTCTCCACCGGGATCGCCGCCTGCAGCGCGCCTTCGAACTGGCGCTCGCGCAACACCGGCGCAGACACGGTGACCACGATCTCGTCCCCGTACGCCACGTTGCGTTCGACGTCGGACACGAACGCCCGGAACTGCGAGTGCGCGGCCTTGAACCAGTCCTCATCGGCCACGCCACCGATTTGGGTCGGCAGCACGCGGCCGCGGGTATCGCGCGTGGCAATGATCGTCCCCTGCGCATCCACGAGCAGCGCGCGCAGCATCGACGGATAGATGTAGAGCAGCCGCGCAAGCGCTTCGCCATGCATCTCCCGCTCTGCCGACACCTGCTCAGCCAGCAGGCGCACGCCCGCCTGCTGCCCCTCCAGGAAGTCATCCACGAAGCTGGCCTGCAGGCGGGCGTTGGAATCCATCCGCTGCATCAGCTCAAGGTGATCGCGCTGCCACTGGCTCCACAACAATGCCACGCTGAACAACAGCACCGGCAACAGCGCGGCGACCACCATGCCCTGGGCAAGGCGGCGGCGCAGGCTCCAGGTCGTGACCACCGGACGTTCGCTCATGGGCACCTTCTACCACGCGCCCCGCGAAAGTGCAGGCAAGCCGCGCAGCGGCAGCGCGACAGGCGCATGGCCCTTCCCGGCACCGCCTTGACCTGAGTCAGCGCATCATCAGGCGTTGCGCCAGCACACTTAGAGACCCGCGTTACGCCCATGACTCACGTCGTCACCGAAAACTGCATCAACTGCAAGCACACCGATTGCGTGGAAGTGTGTCCGGTGGACTGCTTTCACGAAGGCCCCAACTTCCTGGTCATCGATCCGGAAAGCTGCATCGACTGCACGCTGTGCGTGGATGAATGCCCGGTTGGCGCGATCTTCCCGGAGGACGACGTGCCGTCGGGACAGGAGCACTTCCTGGCACTGAACGCCGAGCTGGCGCAGGTCTGGCCGGTGCTGGCCTACAAGAAGCCCTCGCTTCCCGACGCCGATGCGTGGGACGGCGTGCCGGACAAGCTGCCGTTGTTGAAGCGCGAATGAGGCGGCATTGCCGCTGAAAACAGGAAGCCCCGCGCAAGGCGGGGCTTCGCTGCACCAAGCCGACGGCGGCTTACTTGCCCGCCATCACCTTGACCATCTCGAGGCACTTGTTCGAGTAGCCCCATTCGTTGTCGTACCAGCTCACCAGCTTGACGAAGGTGTCGTCCATCGCGATGCCGGCCTCGGCGTCGAAGATGCTGGTGCGGGCGTCGCCGCGGAAATCGGTGGCCACGACCTTGTCTTCGGTGTAGCCGAGAATGCCCTTCAGCGCACCGATGCTCTGTGCCTTCATCTCCGCGCAAATTTCGGCATAGGTTGCAGGCTTCTCCAGCTCGACGGTCAGATCGACCACCGACACATCGCTGGTCGGCACGCGGAAGCTCATGCCGGTGAGCTTCTTGTTGAGCTCCGGGATCACCACGCCGACCGCCTTGGCCGCGCCGGTGCTGGACGGGATGATGTTTTCCAGGATGCCGCGGCCACCGCGCCAGTCCTTGTTGGACGGGCCGTCGACGGTCTTCTGGGTGGCGGTGGCGGCGTGCACGGTGGTCATCAGGCCGCGCTTGATGCCCCATTTGTCGTTCAGCACCTTGGCCACCGGGGCCAGGCAATTGGTGGTGCAGGATGCATTGGAAATGATCGACTGCCCCGCGTACTTCGCATGGTTCACGCCATACACGAACATCGGCGTGGCGTCCTTCGACGGCGCCGACATCAGCACTTTCTTCGCGCCGGCATCGAGATGCTTCTGCGCAGTCTCGGCGGTCAGGAACAGGCCGGTGGACTCGATCACCACGTCCGCCCCGACCTCGCCCCACTTCAGGTTGGCCGGATCGCGCTCGGCGGTCAGGCGGATGGTCTTGCCATTCACCACCAGATGCCCGTCCTGCACCGACACCTCGCCCTGAAAGCGCCCGTGCACGGAGTCATAACGCAACATGTAGGCCAGATAGTCCGGCTCCAGCAGATCATTGATGCCGACGATCTCGATGTCGTCGCCAAAATTCTGAACCGCTGCACGGAACACGCAGCGCCCGATGCGGCCGAAGCCGTTGATGCCGACCTTGATTGCCATCGCTGGGGGGACTCCTGGGAATTCGCACCGGACACGGCGCGGGAATCCGGCTATTTTAACCGCTCCGCATCCTGCTGACAGCGTCATGCCCAGAACCCTGCGTTTGTTGCTCATTGCCTGCCTGCTCTTCGTTGTGCCCGTGGCGGTCGTGTGGGCGTGGGCGCCCCTCGGCCATGCGCTGGTCGGTGAGCTTGCGCAGCGTCACCTCGACCCGAAGGCGCGGGCCGAGGTCAACGCCCTGCTGGCCGGCGAACGCCATCCCACCCTGGCCGGCATCGCCTCCTGGGCCGATGAATTGCGCTATACCGACGCCGAACGGTTCAAGCGCACCTCGCGCTGGCACTACATCAATGCCAGGAGCGGCGGCTGCGACTTCGACCTCGTGCGCGACTGCCCCGATGGCAATTGCATGGTCGGCGCCCTGCAGAAGCAGTTGGCGATACTCGGCGACCGCAGCCAACCACGCGAAGCCCGGCGCGACGCGCTGAAGTTCGTGGTGCACCTGGTCGGCGACGAGCACCAGCCGATGCATGCCGGCAGCCGCAACGACAGCGGCGGCAACCGTTTCCAGATCAGCCTGCGCACCAGCGTCGAGCCGGAAGCGTATGCACGCAAAAGTTACGTCGATGGCGTGATGGGCACCAACCTGCATTCGGTCTGGGACTATTACCTGCTGGCCAGTCGCGGATTGGCACTGCAGGACTATGCCGATGCGCTGGACGCGCAGCCGCCGCTGGCAACCGCCAAGCCGCCGTATTCGGTCGGCGCGCCGATGGACTGGGCCAGGGAGTCCTGCCGCCTGATCGAGACAGCAGGCATCTATCCACAGGAAAGCCAGCACAGCATGGATCACGCCTATCTGGACAAAATGCGCCCGCTGGCCGAACAGCGCGTACGCCTGGCAGGCGAGCGGCTGGCGCAACTGTTGAATCAAACCATCGGCGACCAGGCGACGGCGCGCCCGCTTGCACGCTGAATCACGTCAATCCACGGCCTGGCCCGACACCACCAGCGGCCGGCCGTTGACCTGGCTGAACGTGAAGCGGTATTCCTGAGTGAACGGCAGCGCCTCGACGCGGCTGCCGGCCACCGCGGACAGCAGCACCACTACACCTGCGGGCGCCACGCCCCTCAACCGGACCGGCATGCTCAACCCGCCTGCTGCGTCGATTCGTTCTGCACGAACTCCACCGGCACCCGCACCTTGCCTGCCACCGGACGCCCCTGCTTCATTGCCGGATTGAACCGCCATTTCGCCGCAGCATCCATTGCAGCGCCGTCAAGCCGTGCGTCGCCGGAGGATCGCTCGACTTTCGAGCCAATCACCCCGCCGTGCGCATCGATATCCACGACAAGGATCACCACCCCCGTCTTGCCCTCCTTCATCGCATCGGCCGGGTAGCGTGGCGGGTTCGCCTGCCGGGACGCGTCATTGACCATCCCGTGCTGCAGGTTCACAGGCATCGGCGCGGCAGGAGGCGGCGGCGGTGGCGGCGGAAGGTCAGCAGCCGACATCGGCGGCACGGGTGGCACAGGGGGTGCAGGCGGAACCGGCGGCGCAGTCGGCGGTGCCGGCAGGATGCCAGGTTGTGCGGCCCAGACCGCAAACGCAGTGCCACATCCCAGCAAGGCGATCAGTGCGACACCCGCAACGCGGCGTGGCAACGGAGGGTTTGAATGGCGAAGCATGGCGATTCTCTCCTTGAGCGGATGGCTGAAGCCGAAGTGGCAGCCGATGGGCGCAAGCTGCGCCACCAGCTGGGTTTGCAACAACACCTCGCCATACGCGCGGCGGGTTTCCGGATAGCGCACGATCACGCATTCATCGCAAGCCAATTCCTGGTCTTGATGAAAGGGGCGTGCCGCCAGATGCAGCAGTGGGTTGAACCAGAACACGCAACGCAGGGTCGCCAGCAGCGCATTGGCCCAGTGATCGCCGCGACGGATGTGCGCGTGCTCGTGGGCCAGGATCAGCATCCGCTGCGTTGCGCTGAAACGCGTCGCGAAATCGCAGGGCATGATCACTTGCGGCCGCAACAACCCCACGGTAGCGGGGAGGCCAAGCTGCGACTGCGCGACATGGAGTCCGTGTTCTGCGCGCAAGCGCCCAAGACTGCGCCGAAACCGCCATTGCGCATGCACCATTGCGAGCAGCAGCAAGCCACCACCGAGCAGCCATGCGCCTATCAGCCAGATCGCCGGAGCGTTGCCAGGCTGCACGGGCATTGCAACTCCGTTGGCGTGCATTGGCGCTGCCAACCCGCGCAACAGCGGCACGCTCGCCGTGGTGTCCATTGCTGCCGCCGGCAGCAGCGTCGTCAGCGTGGCAATCGGCACCAGCATCCATGCGCAATAGGCCACGTTCGCACCAAATGCACGCCGCAGCGGGTGCCGCAGCGCCAGCACCAGCACGATCGCGGCGGTGCCGGCCAGGACGGCCTCGATCAAGCCCTGCAACACTTCATGACTGGTCATCGTCCATTCCCTCAAGCAGCGTGCGCAGCTCTGCGATGTCTTTCTTGCTCAACTTCCGATGCGCACTGAAATGTGCCACCAGCGGCGCAACGCGGCCATCGAACAGCCGCTTTAACAGCCCCGTGCTTTCTTCCAGCACCCAGTCTTCGCGCTTGATCAGGGGCGAATACAGATAACGGCGGCCGTCGCGCGCGGCGGAAATCGCCCCCTTGTTGAGCAGCCGATTGAGCAGGGTCTTGATCGTCGCTTCCTGCCAATCACGCTGATTGGCCAGCGCTGCCACCACCTCATCCGCACCCAGCGGATGACTGCGCCAGAGCACGTCCAGGACCACCGATTCCGCTTCACTGACCTGCATTGTTTACACCTGTAATTTTTATTGACGATTACACGCGTAATTTGCGTTGTCAAGCCCCCGCGCCACGCCCGCGTTTGCAGGCAAGCATCACTACGGGGCGTCAGTGTGCCCCGGCACCCATCGCGCGCACTTGGAATGTCGCCTTGACCCGGCCGGCCCGCTGGAACACCAGCGTCGCATCGAAGTGCCCCCCTTCCAGCAGCGCGCGCTTCGGCTGGATCAGCATCAGGTGATAGCCCCCCGGCGCCATCACCAAGCGGCCATGCGCCGCGATCGGCAAGCCTTCCGTGACCTGGCGCATGCGCATCACGCCAGCGTCGTTGCGCATCTGGTGGATCTCCACCCGCTGCGCGATATCGCTTTCCACCCGCAACAGGCGGTCGTCCTTGCCGCCGTCATTGGCGATGATCAAAAAGCCGCCCGCCACCGGCGCCACCACCGGCGTGGCGCGTGCCCATGCCTGCTCCACGCGCAGCCCGCCGCTACTCGCCATCACGCTGCCCACCGCGGCCAACAGCAGCACGGCGACCCACTTCGAACACTGTTTCATGTGCATTTGTCTCCCGTCGTTCGGCATGGCATCGCAAACCGATGCCATGCCTTGCCATTGCAGTCTGCCTGCATCACAGGCTGAAGTTGAGTTTCAGCCACAGGTTGCGACCCGGCTCGTTGATTCGCACCGGCATCGCTGGATAACCGAAGTCCGCGCTGCCAGCCAGATTCAGATGCTCGCTGTAGGCGCGATCAAACAGGTTGTCGATGCCGGCGCTGAGCTGCACGCGCTCGCTGACGCGATAGCCAGCATTCAACGCAAGCGTCGCAAACCCCGCGCTGGGGCCGAGGTCACGCCCGGTCACATTGCCCTGGCTGACCGCCACGCGGGTTTGCGCGGCCACCGCGCGCAACAGCACGCCGGCGTTCCAGCGGCCGTTGTCCCAGGCGGCGGTAAAGCGGCCTTCCAGCGGCGTCATCTGCGGCAGCGGCGTGCCGGCAGCGGCGTTCTCGCCCCAGGCCCAGGCCACGCTGCCGCCCAGCGTCCAGTCCTTGCCCGGGCGGAATTCACCGCCGGCCTCCGCGCCGTGGATGCGCGCATCGACGTTGCTCGCCATCGAGGTGCTGCCCATCATCCCGCCGCTCATGTAGCGGAACAGGATGAAGTCATCGATCCGCCCTGCGTAACCAGACACCCAGGCACTGCCGCGCGCGCCGCGCCACTGCGCGCCGATATCCAGCTGCGTGGTGAGCTCTGGCTGGATACCGGCAAACGCGTTTGTCGCGCCCATGGGGCCCCTGTTGGGCGAAAACGATTCCCAATAATCGGGCATGCGCGCCACGTGACCAAGGCCCGCATACCAGCCGACGCCGCTGCCGGCGATGTCCCGTTCGTAGCGAATGAAGCCACCGGGCAAGGTCTCGCGGCGAGTCTGGCCGAAGGTCGGATTGGGCATCGCCATCATGCCGGCGGTCTGGCGCAGGTCTGCCGTCTCGGCGCGATCGACGCGCGCGCCGGCCACCACGCGCTGGCCCTGCGCCGCCGTCCACGTGCCTTCGGCAAACATGCCGAGGTTGCGAAGCCTGGCATCCCGCGACCATGGCAGGGTTGCGTAGCTGCCGCGCCCCATCCCGCTGCGACTGCGGTGGCGGCTATCTTGCGCATCCAGACCCGCGGTCAGCGCAAACGCACCCAGCTCCCACGTGGCCGCCACGCGCGCGCCCTTGGTCAGGCGATCCACGTTGGACGCCATCGCCATCGGCATCGAACCGGCCGGATTGGGATCACGCAGCGAGTAGTTGTCCATCACGTGATTGGCATCGTTGCGATAGGCGCTGGCCTGCAGCTTGCGCAGGGTGCCGTCGAAACGCTTTTCGAAGCGCAGCGCGAGACTTTCGCGCTTGAATTGCGCGCCGTCCATGCCGCGTCCGGCGTACCGGGCCTGGCCATCCCCGATACCGGCACTCAGTTCCAGCAGCGTGTCAGCATCAGGCGTCCAGCCCAGCGCCAGGTCGGTGTTCCACTTCTTCCACGCGGACGGCACGCGATCGCCGCTGCCATCGCTGTAGTCGCCGGCCTGCGAGCGATTGGCGCTCAGCCGTGCATAGCCCAGCGTTGTCCCCGCAGTCGCGTCCAGCACCTGATCGTTGCGGCCGAAGCTGCCGCCCAGCAGGCTGCCCTGCATGCGCAGGCCGGGGGCGTCGAACTGCGGCGTCTCGCGCTGGAAGCGCACCGTGCCGGCCGAGGCACCCGGCCCCCACAGCACGGTCTGCGGGCCTTTCACCACCACCAGACTGTCGTAGGTTTCCGGCGCCACGTAAGACAGTGGGTTGTCCATCCGCGCCGGGCAGGCGCCGGGCATGCTGCCGTCGTTGGAGAGCAGGTTGAGGCGCGAGCCAAACATGCCGCGCAGCACCGGATCACCATTGGTGCCGCCGTTGCGCAACGCGGTGAAGCCGGGGATGGTCTTGAGGTAATCGGCGCCGTCGCTGGCCGGCACCGGCTGGCGCGGCAGCTTGGGATCGGTTTCGAAGGTCAGCGGCTGCACCGGCGTGGCGATCACGATGACGCGATCGAAGGTTTTCAGCGCGTCGCTCGCGCGGTTGCCGGGCGTATCGGCGGCAACAGCAGCACAGGGAAACAAGGCAAGAGACAGCGCGCAAGCAAGCGCGCGGCGCGACGGCAGCGCCGACGCGATACGAAGGGAAGACATGTTGGCTCCAAATCACGAGAAGGCGGGGCGATGCCCCGCGGGAATGCGTCGTGGTTCAGAGCGGGATCGGCGGCCCTCGCGCGCCCAGGCCGCGCAGCAGCGGCGGAACGGGCAATGCCGGCGGCACCCAGGCGGGCAGCAATGCGCGCGGCAGCGCCGGCAACAGGATCGCCAGCGCGGCCAGCACCAGCGGCGCCAGTGCGGCCAGCAGCGGACAGTAGGCGCAGTATTCGTCCGGCATCGCGCCGGCCGGTGCGGGCGCCTTGCCGGCATCAATCAGCAGGCTGGCCGGCTTCATCGCCAGCCCGTCCATGGTGCACATCGCCAGCACCGTGGCCTGCAATTCCGGCGCACGGCTCTCCAGCCAGCGGCTGACCGTCGGCATCGCCGACACCAGCAGGACGGCCGCCAGTGCCAGGCGGGCCATCCAGTGCTGGAAGCGACGGGAGCGCAGGATCATGTCGGCGGGAAGTCTACCGCGGCGCTCAGAGCGCGTTGATGACGTCGATCAAGCGTTCCACGGTGATGCCGAAGTGCGGGAACAGCGCCTCCGCCGGCGCGCTGGCGCCGAAGCTGTCGATGCCGACCACCGCGCCGTCCAGGCCCACGTACTTGCGCCAGAAATCGGTGACGCCGGCTTCCACCGCGACGCGCTTGCGGCACGCCTTCGGCAGCACCGCTTCGCGGTAGGCGGCGTCCTGGCGGTCGAACACGTCGGAGGACGGCATCGACACCACCCGCACCTTGTCGCCCAGCTGTGCCGCCGCCTGCATGGCCAGGCCGACCTCGCTGCCGGTGGCGATCAGGATGACCTCCGGCGCGCCCACGCTGTGCTTCAGCACGTAGCCACCGCGCGCGATGTTCGCCAACTGGGCATCGTCGCGGGCTTGGTGCGGCAGGTTCTGGCGGCTGAAGACCAGGCAGCTGGGGCCGTCGGCGCGTTCGATGGCGCGCTTCCACGCCAGTGCCGATTCCACCGCATCGCAGGGGCGCCACACGTCATTGCCCGGGATGTAGCGCAGCGAGGCCAGGTGCTCGACCGGCTGGTGGGTGGGCCCGTCTTCGCCCAGGCCGATGGAGTCGTGGGTGTAGACGTGGATCGCGCGCGCGCCCATCAGCGCGCTCATGCGCACCGCGTTGCGGGCGTAATCGGAAAACACCAGGAAGGTGGCGTCATAGGGAATGAAGCCGCCGTGCAGCGCCAAGCCATTGCTGATCGCGGTCATGCCGAACTCGCGCACGCCGGAATGGATGTAGTTGGCATCCGCCGCATCGCTGGCCACCGACTTGCTGCCCTTCCACAAGGTCAGGTTGGAATGCGCCAGGTCGGCGGAACCCCCCACCAGCTCGGGCAGCAGCGGCGCGAACGCTTCAATGGCGTTTTGCGACGCCTTGCGGCTGGCGATGGTCGGGCCATCTTGCTGCAGCTTGGCGATGAACGCCTGCGCCTGGGTATCGAAATGTTCCGGCAATGCGCCCGACAGGCGACGCTCGAACTCGGCAGCCGCTTCTGGATAAGCCGCCTTGTACATGGCAAAGCGTGCATTCCAGCCCGACTCCAACCCGGCGCGATCGCGCGCGCGCCAACCGGCGTAGATGTCCTGCGGTATTTCAAACGGACCGTACTGCCAACCCAGCGCCGCGCGCGTGGCGGCCACTTCGTCCTTGCCCAGCGGCGCCCCGTGACTGGATTCCTTGCCGGCCTTGGCGGGCGAACCAAATCCAATGGTGGTGCGACAGCAGACCAGCGTCGGCTTGTCGCTGGACTTCAGCGCGGTTTCGATGGCGGTCTTGATCTCGGTCGCGTCATGGCCATCGACGCCGCGGATCACGTTCCAGCCGTAGGCCTCGAAGCGCTTCGGCGTATCGTCGGTGAACCAGCCGTCGGTGTTGCCGTCGATGCTGATGTGGTTGTCGTCCCAGAACGCGACCAGCTTGTGCAGGCCCCAGGTGCCGGCCAGCGACGCGGCTTCGTGGCTGATGCCTTCCATCAGGCAGCCGTCGCCCAGGAACACCCAGGTGCGGTGGTCGACGATGTCGTGGCCATCGCGGTTGAAGCGCTGCGCCAGCAGCTTCTCCGCCAGCGCGAAACCCACCGCGTTCGCCAGGCCCTGCCCCAGCGGGCCGGTGGTGGTTTCCACGCCCGGCGTCATGAAGTTTTCGGGGTGGCCCGGCGTCTTCGATTCCAGCTGGCGGAAGTGCTTGAGGTCGTCGAGGGTCAGGTCATAGCCGCTCAGGTGCAGCAGCGCATACTGCAGCATCGAACCGTGGCCGTTGGACAGCACGAAGCGGTCGCGGTCGGCCCAGTGCGGATTGGCCGGATTGCAGCGCAGGTAGTCGTTCCACAGCACCTCGGCGATGTCCGCCATGCCCATCGGCATGCCCGGATGGCCGGAGTTGGCGGCCTGCACCGCGTCGATGGCGAGGAAACGAATGGCATTGGCGAGGTCGCGGCGGGTGGGCGCAGTCATGGCATCGGGCAGAGCGGAGGGAACGGCTATTGTCCCATCCCGGACGGGGCGGTGTCGCGGATCGTCTTCCTATTGTCCCGAGAACAACTGGAGCGCAGCCATCGACTGCTTCCCTTCCTCCCACTCCGCAGCCATGCTGCGCCCGGAACTCCCCGTCCAGCCGGTCGCCATGCTCCCGCCACGTCTCCGACATCGCCGTGCCGACACGCTCCAACACCTGCTCCGGCCGGCGCACGCGGCATACCGTCCGGCCAAACTCCAGCAGTTCCTCGCGCGAGGGGAAATTGCGATGCTTGGCTCCGGAGAACAGCTTGAGCGCCAGGGTCCTGTCCGCCCGCTGCTCGCCAGTGCGCCAGTTCAGATAGGGATATGCGGACGTCGTCACCACGTCGTACAGCGGCGCCAGCAACCGGCTGCCCGTCACCGGATCGTCGTAGGTCAGGCCGAAGTTCTTCAGGTGCGCATCGCCGTTGCGCACCATCACCGAGAGCGCCAGATAGTCGAAGAACGCCGCCAGGTTGGCTGGCGCATCGATCCCGCTGAGCGCGACGATGAAACGAGCGATCGCCTCGTAACTTTCCGTGTACTTGTAGTTGCCCTGCGGGTCACGCGCCTTGCCCATCAGTACCGACATGTCCTCGAACCCGCGCCGTTCCGGCGCCAGGTCGAAGCGGCGCATGATGAACAGGCTGCCGTCGTCGGATAGCCAGAACTCCGGCACCTGCAGGCCGGCCCGGCGCGCGGCGTCCATGCACAGGAACTCGTTCCGCGCGAGCTGCTCGTACTCTCCACCGCCGGATTTCACGATCAGGTCGGAATGCACCAGCGTGGCGCGATCGTCGCGCATGGCAGCAAGGCGATCCGCATCCGGCAGCAACACCTTCGGTTGCACGCCCGATATGCCGGAATCGAAGTACGCATCCACCAGGAATTCGAACAGTTCCCGCGAAGCACGCTCCGTCCGCAGCTGATGCAGGCCGATGCGGGGGCGCTCCTCCCGAGGCTCATCATCCGGAGTCTCGAACTGCAGGCGACCGATCTGGTGCCGACCGGTGATGGCCAGCAGGCGCATCTCGTCGATGCGCTCGTGCTTGGCCATCCGCCGCACGATCGTGTCGTACAGATACCCTTCGGGCAGGTTCATCGCGAACACCGGCATCAACGGATTGCCGGCATAGCTTTGCGCGCGGATCGGCATCGTCAGCGAAACCTCGCCGCGCCGATCAGTGGTCGCATAGTTGAAAACGTATTGCGATTCACGATGCAGGTCGCCCGCGAGGCCGCGGGGCGTCGTGACGCGCAGCCGCTTAATCTTCATCCGGCGCATCCAGCAGGGCCGACAACTGGTCGATGTCCGGGCGCGCATCCACCAACTGCATACCCTTTCCCAACGCCCCCAGCGCGGCGAACAGCGTTTGCACCGACACGTTCCTGCCCGCCTCCAGATCCAGGATGGTCTGGCGACGATAGCCCGTGGCGTCGGCCACTGCTTGTTGGGTCAAGCCAAGCGCACGCCGCTCGGATCGAAGCATTTGTCCCAGCTCACGCGGGTTGAGAATAGGGCGACTCAGCATGTCCGGTATTTCGTACAATTTCACTCGAAAAAGGAAATTAGTACGAAATACCGGACAAATCAATACGCCGGAAGAACCCATCCTGCCGAAAAACTGGACGCTGCGCGAAGGCGCTATGCGCGACTACGCTTCATCTTCATTGCTTTCGGCATTGCCACCGCCTGATACCAGATCACTCCATGTCCTTTTTCCCGCCAGCCGTTCCAAGCTCGATCTCCGCTCATCGCTGATGTCGGAATTTTTCGCCAGCATCTGCTCGGCCATTTTTGCCGCGATCGCCGGCGCATGCTCCACGGCACGCGCACCCAGCTTCACTCCGAACATGCCGACGTTGGAAATGAGCTTGCCCGCGAACTTGGCCGAGGAAACGACCTTGTCGAAGTCGTCCGCCTTTTCCTTGACCTCGCGCGCGGCATCCTCCATATCGAAGTAATACCGGCTCTTCAACAGGGATTCATTCAACTTCCCCGCACTCTCGCCGGCCGATTGCGCTTCTTCCGAGGCGATCAAGCCCTTCGAATCCTTGTCTTCCATAGATCCTCCCTAGCAGGGGGAACGAGCGCCGCAACCCTTCGCAGGCTGGCATCGCCATGGCGCTCATCCGGCCAGAGCCCGCCAGCCCGACCGCCAGTGATTAGGCCACGCCTTGATATACGACTGCGATGACCTTGTTTCCCTGTGATTCGACCTTTCGCCGCGCCTCATGCTGATCCTCCGCAACCACCATCTTTCGACGCGTCGTCTTGTCGCCGCCGTTGCTGACGTATGTCACCTCGAATTTCTTCTTCATCCATGCTCCCCCGTTTGGCCTTGATCCGTCAGCGCTTCACGCAGGCGATGATCGTGACGATTTCGCCTCTCCGCGCCTCATCTGCTTTCACCATGTTCTTGGCTTCGGAAACGCTGGATGCCATCCGAGTCGCATACATCATCGACCCGGGATTGCTCTTCCGGGTGTAGGTCACGGAATAGCTGCTCTTCGCACTCATGCTGTCCTCGCTCGTGTCCAAGTGATTGCACCGCTTCCGGTGCCGTGCCTTGCGTGCCCGCCATGCATCCGCACCGTCTTGTGCACGGCGTACGCCTGCATGCATGACGGGCAGGCTGGGTCAAACGATATTCACGCCATAATGAGAGGCCAGCGGCCCCAGCCCCCCGGCAAAGCCCTGCCCCACCGCGCGGAACTTCCAGTCGCCGTTGTGGCGGTACAGCTCGCCGAAGATCATCGCGGTCTCGGTCGAACCATCCTCGGTCAGGTCGTAGCGGGCCAACTCTTTTCCATCCGCCTTGTTCACCACGCGGATGTAGGCGTTGTCCACCATGCCGAAGGTCTGCCGTCGCTGCGCGGCCTCGTGGATGCTGACCGAGAAGCTGATCTTCTGCACATGCTCGGGCACGCGCTGGATATCGACTTCGATGACTTCGTCATCGCCGTCGCCATCGCCGGTCAGATTGTCGCCCTGGTGCACCACCGAGCCGTTCGAGAACGAAAGCTGGCCGTAGAAGATGAAATGACCGTCATCCGGCACCTTGCCGTTGGAGCCAAGCAGGAAGGCGCTGGCATCGAGGTCGAAATCCACACCGTCGGTGGCGCGCGCGTCCCAGCCCAACCCGATCGCCACTTCCTTGAGGCTGGCATTGCCCTGAGTGAGATTGACGTTGCCACCTTTCGCAAGACTGATCCCCATGTTTCCACTCCCATTGCGTTTGCGATGAAACGCCCCAGCCATGCGGGGCGCATAGTTCATAGTTCCTAACGAGCGCCCACCATCTGCACGTGCAGCAGCCGACCGCCTTCGCCCTTGGCCAGTAGAATCTGCTGATCGTGTTTCAGTTCCACTTTCTGCCCGACCGGGATGGCCGCCTTGGCACCAGCGTCGTACAGATCCGGCATGCGTTCGTTCACCAGCCACCATTTGTCGCTGTGCAGGACGAAATAGCCCACGCGCTGCGCCTGCTCCGGCGTGATGCGTTCGTTGGGCGCGACGCTGCGGCTGGCATGCCACAGGTAGAGCGACTGGTTGGTATAAACCATCAGCCGGTGGTTGTCCGGCCGGAATTCGCCCGGCTTGTGGGTGGCGTGGTAGAGGTTCAGTACCGGCAACAGGCCACGGAACGGCGTGCCGCAGAACGGACAACACGGCCGGGTAGAGTTGTCGAACACGTACCACTTCTGCTCGCAGGCCGGATTGATGCAGGGCTGCAACAGATCCACCGTCCTGATCAGCGCGGACTCCCATTCGCTGGCAGTGGGCCGCACCTGCGGGTTCTTCAATCCCTCCGTGAAGGCGCGCAGGAACAGCGGCGACAGGTACGGCCCCGTCAACGTATAAGGGCGCGCACCTGTATCGGCCCACGGCAGCTCACTGGGACGGACACCCTTCGGATTGATGCGATTGGAAGCGTCCTTCGGATCCTCGACGAACAGTGCACGCCCGCCCATGGACAGTTCTTCGTCGCGGGTCGTGTCCTGATCGTGCACCTTCCTGCCACGCAACGGATGCCGGTACAGCAGGTACATGTAGATCAGCACCGCCAGCGCATGGCAGTCGGTCTGGATGCTGGGCAATTTCCGGTTGGGATCGCCGCGCGGCAAGCGCGCACTCGCCACCACTTCGGGCGCGATGAAATCGGGAGTCCCTACCACATCGGGCGGAAACTTCCCTGGTACCACCAGGCCGTCGATGTCGATGATGTTGGCGTTGCCGCCCACAGGATCGACGAGCACGTTCTTGTAGGACAGGTCGGAGTGCGCCAGGCCCGCCATGTGCAGGCGGCGCACGGCGCGGGCCAGCATCAGGCACATGCGCAAGTGAGTGGCCCAAGTGCCAAGTTCACGAGGGTCGAGGAACTTGGCGCGGTTGTTTGCGCTGGCGAACCACTTGCCCTCTTTTTCCCGGCCCTTGATCTTCAGCATGTCGCCGCTCTTCGAGCCGTGCTCGAAGAAGTAGTGGCGCGCATAAAAAGGAACCGTGATCCCGATCCTGCCGTTCCATTCCACGATGCGATCCGGCCAGCAATAGAGCTTTTCCCAGTAGGCACCACCCGCCTGGTTGAAGATATTGTCCTTGAAACGGCCAACGATGCTCTGTAGCCGATCCTTGCCGACAGCATCCACCTTATCGCGGTAAAACAGCACCACATAGCTTCGATCGGGCGCGAAGTAGCAGTCCTTCAGGCCGCCCGCGCCTTTGACCTCATCGACGAACTCGACTGGCGTGCCGTCGTGTGCCGTCAGCCGAATGATCTTGCCGCTCATGCCCAACGCACCAGAGCCAAGGTACGGTCGTCGTGCTCGCCTTGTGACCAGAACTGGAGATAGTCCTCCAGCTTCGCTCCCAGTTCCGCCTCCGGCGTGGACAGCGGCAATTGCGCGGCAAGATCATCTTCCCAAAAGGCCCGCCAACGCGCCGGATCGCGCAATGCATTGTCGGTGCCGAACTTGGGATCGGACACACCGTCCGTCATCAGCAGTAAAACTGCGCTGACAGGCACGCAGCGGAAACGAAAACGCTTTCCGATCGCCACCCATGCGGAGTCTACGGGAAACTCCTGAGACAGCAGAAACCGCGTCTGACCGGAGAATTCGCCGCTGTCCGCTTCACCGAGCAAATGGAACGCGCCGGAAGCGGGATCGAACAGTGCCGCCGCGCCGTCTCCGATCCAGTAGGACGCGACCAGCATGTCATCACCTATACGCCGGATCGCCGCGAACATCAGGGTCGCAGCCAGCGCTTTTTCCTCCACCCCGAGTTCGCCCGCCTTTGTCTGGATGGCCTTGCTCGCCGCGAAGGCGGCCCGTCCCACGGGTTCCAGAAGCATCGCTTCACCGGACTTCTCCAGCCTAGCGACTCGCGCCAGCGCATCTTCATCCTGAACGACCTCCGCGACAGCCGCGTCGAGCTCTGCCCTGCAATTTCCCAATGCATCCAACAGGCTAGCCACAGCCGTTTCCGTCGCGATCCGCGAGCCCAGCCGCGACAGCTTCGCCGAGCCGGCACCATCGGACACCGCCACGACTGTCCACGATCCATCCGCCGTACGGCCGACATGGAAGTCGTCCTCGCGGAATGCACCGCTGTTCTCGTGCGAACGCCCGCGCACGCTGGCGGCCAGCACCATCGGCGGCCCTGCCTCGCAAAGCGAGCATCGATGTTCCTTGCGATGTTCCAGCAATGCGTCAGGCTCGATCTTCTTCCATAGCGTGCGCGGATGCGGATTGATGAACAGCGAAAGCCTGGACGCCACGCGGACGGCTGGATTGTCCCGGCGCGCCAACACGACCTCCAACTCCTTCTGGAGCGCTTGCCCTGGCTCTACGCACGGCGTGCCGTGAAGCCGGTGGGTTTCCGGATCGAATGTCAGCCCGATCTCTTCCAATCCGGAAATCGCATGGATGCGATAGGCCGCCAACGGTTCGCGGGAAAGATCAAGTTGATAGCTGTAGGCGACATCTGCCGTGGCGTTCGGTACGAGCAGGCGATACATGGGCTGTCCGGCATCCTTCGGAGTTGGCGCGGCAGGGGCCGCATCCTTCATCACGGCCTCGCCACCAACCTCGCCGTCAGGCGGCGACCCAATCGTTTCGGCGATGTTCGTTACCAGCGAACCAATCGTCGCATCGGAAACCGGCACCCCCGGTTCGGCAGCACGACTTATGTCGGCAGAACATGGAGCCTCTGCGCTCGGCCTCGTCGAAACATCGACCATCAGCAGGTTCTGGCCGGCATTGCGACGACCTGCCTCCACGATCTCGTCCAGAAACCGGGCGACCGGCAGTTGCTGGCGGATTCGTACCAGCGCGCCGACATCCGCTTCAAGATCGTGCAACGTGAGCTGACATCGAATTAGCCGAGCGAGTGCGATCTCGATGCGCTTGTCCTGCGGCGACTGGAAACGCGCCATCGCTCAACCCCTCGCCCGATTGATCTCGGGCGCTTCCGCGTCCGCATCCATCGGCGTGAAACTGCCGGCCTGTTCGCACCAGGGGCAGATGTGTTCGCCTGCTCCCGGGATACAGAAGGTGTTACCGCAGGAACACATTGCGAAGCCCACCGGATTGCCGCAATGCGGACAGCCCGGCATGCCGAGCAACTGGTCGGAAGACAGCGTCGCCACATCCGGCTGCTCCGACGTCATCTCGAAATAACTGTTGTTGACCGGATAGCAACCGGACAGCCGGTACATCACCGTCTGTAGCGGCCTTCCACCGATGTCGAGTTCATCGCGCAGCGGTTCATAACGCGACACATAGGGCAGCCGCGTGTTCTGGCACTTCGAGACGAAATAGGCATTGGTCTCGTCCACCGTCTCGATGGGCTTGCGCAGATCGAGCTTCTTCAGGATGTCGTCGTCCAGCGCCGGCATCAGCTCCTCGCGCGCAGGATCGCCAACGCTGCGGCTGCGCGACTGAACCGCTTGCGTGACCCAGGCAATAAACTTGCGGAAACCTTCGTCGCTTACGTCATCCAGCGTCAGCACCTTGTCCGCATCGGTCAGCCGGTTGAGTACACGCAGGTCGGCACTGCGTCCGATCGAAACGGCGACCAGAGTCGCGCGACTGGCATAGCGCGCCCAGCGCACCAGTGCCGGCTCGACATCGTCGGTCGGCTTGCCGTCGGTGATCAGGAACACGATGGGCTTCCAATCGCCCTTCTGTTCGCCGTCACCGCGCCGGATCCTGGCGTCCATCTGATCCATCAGGAACATCAGCGCACGGCCGAACGAAGTACCACCGCCCACCGGCAGCTGCGGCAAGTGAACACTGGGTAGTTCCGTCAACGGAACGACCTCGCGCGTCCTACCGGCGAATGCGATCACCGACACCCATGCGGTTTCCAGCGCATGCGGATCGGTTCGCAGTTCGCCGATGATCCGCTGCAATCCCTCTTCGAGCCGGTACAGATTTTCCCCGAGCATCGACTCAGACACGTCCAGCAGGAAATAGATCGGCAATCGGCGCATGCGCCCCCCGGGTCAAATGACGAACTGGATTTCCGCAGGCGGCGGCGGCAACGGCGCGCTTTCGGCCAACCCCTGACTCCGGCTGCCGGTGCTGACCGCCGACGACACCCAGCGGAAGAAGCTGGTGAACGAGGCGCTGTCGAGCGTATCCAGACTCACTACGTTGTCGGTGAGCATCGACAGGTATTCCCGCTTGGCCTTCGGGCCCGCCGCGCAGCCGATGATGTTGCCGAAGGGCCTCTTTTTCACTTCGGCTGCCTGCTCCTCGTACACCTGCAGGTCGGTCGGGCTGCCGTCCGTCATCACGAACAGCAGCGGTGCCCAATCCCCCTTGGCATCGGCCGTGTTCTTTCTGATTTCGCGATCGAAAGACTGACACAGCGTTTCCAGCGCCATGCCGAGGAAGGTCGGCCCGGAGTCAGGTGCCGATATCACGGGAAGTTGCAGCTGATCCAGCGGCGTGAGCGGAACCACGACCTTCACTTCCGCATCGAACGTCATCACGCTCACGTGCACCGATTCCAGCGCCGACGGATCCTGGCGCAAACTGGCGATCAGCGCTCCCAGACCGACGTTGACGGCGGCGATGGGCTCGCCGCGCATCGAGCCCGAGGTATCCAGTAACAGGTAGACAGGCAGGCGACGCATCCCGCGCTTACCCGTTGGTCGGAACGTAGTAATCCCGCAGGATCATCGCGAAACTGTCGGTGCGCTCCGGTCGCAGCAGCGACTTGAACTCCCAGCCTGCGGCGGTTCGGTTCAGTTCCGCGAACACCATTGAGCACATGTTCTGCGTCTCGGGGCTTACGGACAGGTCGGTTCGCACCATTTCCCTGCCGCGCGCATCCACAGCGCGGATGAAGGCGTTCTGCACTTTCCCGAAGTGCTGCTGCTTCTGAAGCCCCTGATAAATGCTGACTACGAATACGATCTTGGTGATTTCGTCAGGCATGGAGTCGAGCAGGACGATGATCTGCTCGTCGTCACCATCGCCTGCACCGGTGCGATTGTCACCGGTCAGCCAGATCTTCCCTGATGGGTGCTTCATGCTGTTGAAGAACACCACATCGCCCCCCACAAGCTTGTCTCCGAAGCGATGCACCTTGCCATCGGCATGACACAGGAAGGCGATGGCATCCAAGTCATATTCCTCTTGGCTACCACCAAACAGGTTTTTCAGAAAGCCACCGGAGCTGGCAATGTCCCAGCCCAGGCCGATAGTGACCTTGGAAAGATCGAATTCGCTTTTCGACAGGCTGATGCCCTGTCCCTTCTTCAAGCTGATGGCCATGCGTGCGTCCTTTTCCTCGTGCTGATCGCGCCGTCCGTCAGACGACCAGATTGATTTCCTTCGGCGGCGGCGGCAGGTCGTCGATACCCGTCACTTCCTTGCCGCCCGCATCGACCCGCTGGCTGCCGGTCGAAATCGAAGCCGACACCCATTTGAAGAAGGCGGCGATCGTGCTGCTATCGGCGGTGTCCAGGCGCACCACGATCTCGGTGATCTGCTTGAGTACCGCTTCGTCGCATTGCTGGCCCGCAGCACAAGCCACCACGGTGCCGACCTTGCGCTTCCTGAGCTCATCCAACCCGGACTGCCAGTTGTCGGTTGGCATGCCATCGGTCATCAAGAACACCAGCGGCTTCCAATCACCCTTTGTATCCGCGCTCGTGCGGGTCACTTCTGCGTCGATCTGCGTTGCCAGCAACTTGAGCGCCTGACCCATCGAAGTGGTGCCGCTTGCAGTCAACGGCGGCGGTTGGAATGCGGCGAGTTCGGAGAGGGGCACCAGCACCGACGCATCACTGCCGAAGCCGATGATCGAGAGATAGGCGGTTTCCAGCGCGTGCGGATCCTGGCGCAGGGTGGATACCAGCAACTGGACGCCGTTCTTGACCGCCTCGATGGGCTCGCCAGCCATCGAGCCAGACGTGTCGAGCAACAAGTAAACCGGAAGTTTGCGATGCATGTGTGCGCTCCTTTGCTTGCAGGGAGAACCGTCAGCTCCCGCTTGTCGGCGACGGAAGCTCCGGGTTGCGCCTGCGATGGCGGATGGACGACCAGACCGAGGCGGCAATGAAGAACACGCCAATCAACCCGGTCACAACTTCGGGAACGTGGTGGACGATGCCGAACAGCATGATCATGGCCAATACGCCAATGGCGTAATGCGCGCCGTGCTCCAGGAAGACGAACTGATCCAGCGTCCCCTTGTGCACCAGATAGACCGTCAGCGAACGCACGAACATCGCGCCGATCGCCAGACCGAGCATGATCACCACCACGTCACGGGTGATCGCGAACGCACCGATCACGCCGTCGAAGCTGAAGCTGGCGTCCAGCACTTCGAGGTAGAGGAACGCCGCCACGCCTGCCTTCTTACCGATGCCGGCGCCACTTCCCTCTTCGTCCTCGACCTGGAAGAACGCATCCACGCTATCCACCGCCAGAAACAGCAGGATTCCGCACAAACCCGACAGCAGGACGGCTCCAAAGATTTCCGCCGGTACGAACAGCTTGGTCGCCAGCAGCACCGCGATCGCGACGATGACGGCCGCCGCGTCCGCTTTGCCGATCTTGGCTAACAAGTGCTCCAGCGGCTCCAGCCAGAAATGCTCGCGCTCGGTATCGAAAATGAAGGACAAAAACACGAGCAGGAGGAACATCCCACCAAAAGCCGCGATCTGCGGATAGTGCCCGGTCAGCACCGAAGCGTATTGATCGGGCTGCTCCAGCGCCATCCGAACCACCGTGCCGAATCCCTCGCCCGTGGCCACCGCCACGATCAGGATCGGGAATACCAGGCGCATACCGAATACCGCGATCAGGATGCCGACGGTGAGGAACAACTGCCGCCACAACTCGGACATGTGCTTCAACACGCTCGCATTCACCACCGCGTTGTCGAAGCTCAGGCTGACCTCCAGCACGCCCAGCACCAGCGCCAGCCATAACGCGGGCAGTACTCCCATGCCACTCGCATGCCCCCACCACCCGGCCAGCGCCAGACAAAGCGCAGTGACCACGATCGAAAACCTGAAATCCCGCATCACGCTCTCCCTTTCTTCCTGATTCGGGCAAGCGCAGGCGCGCCTCTGGCACCGCCGTAAAAGCGGCCTCCCCCCTGTTTCCCCCGATGCCTGACTCAAATCTGCCAATGCAGCGGGGTTCGGAAACTCCGTCCTCCTAAGTTTGGTATTTCCGAACTTCGATTGTCAATGCATACCCGCACGACAGGAGTACGGATGATCCATACCTTGTAAAGCCCCGACATCGGAGCCCTGCGGATGAAGCGATTCGCCGACCGCCTGCGCGAAGCGCGCGTGGCCGTGGGGATGACGCAGGAACAGCTGGGCTTCGCGCTGGGGATCACCAAATCGTCGGTATCGGCCTGGGAGAACGGGCGCGAGACGCCGAGCTTCCGCATGCTGCCGGAGTTGCGCCGGCACCTCGGGCGTTCGCTGGACGAGCTGGTCTGCGGCATTGCGTCCACCGACGGCAGACAGATTGGCGATGAAGCGCTCATCTACGCCGCCGGCGAAGCCTCACCCATCGCCCGCAACGAAAAGGAGCGCGCCTTGCTGCTGCGCTACCGCACGCTGCCCGCCAAGCGCCGGACGGCGCTGCTGGATCTGATCCGGCCGACGGATTGAGGCAGGCATCCCGCAACGTGACCGGGAAAATCCCCACCGACTGACGCGGCAAGCACCGACTGCCTCGCGAAGCGGCGTGCGGCAGGCTGCGCGCATGCAAACCGCCGTCGCCCTCCCTGCTCCGCGCCTCGCCACTCGCAATGGAACCAAAATGGTTGTATTTTGGTTCCACTCGAACGGAGGCGCTCCCATGCCCACCACCCTGACCCTGAAGAACATCCCCGACGCGGTGTACGCACAGCTCAAGGCCGCCGCCGCGCTGCATCGGCGCAGCCTGAACAATGAAGCGATCGTGTGCCTGGAAACGGTGCTGACGCCCGGCAAGCTCGCCCCCGGCGAACGATTGGCGCGCGCACGCGCGCTGCGTGCCGGCGTGCAGGCAGGCGGATTCGGCGCAGACGCGATCGACGCCATGAAGCGCGAGGGACGCGCATGATCGTGGTGGACTCCAACGTGCTGGCGTACCTGTACCTGCCGGGGGAGTTCACCGAGGCGGCGGAACGGCTGCTCGAAGACGACCCGGACTGGCACGCACCGCTTCTGTGGCGCAGCGAGTTTCGCAACATCCTCGCCGGCTGCCTGCGCCGCGGCACGCTGGCGCTGGAACAGGCGCAGGCGATCCGGCGCGAGGCGGAATCCCTGCTCGACGGCGCGGAACACGAGCCGGATTCGCGGCGCGTGCTGGAACTCGTGCGCGCCAGCGACTGCTCGGCCTACGACTGCGAGTTCGTCGTGCTGGCGGAAACGCTGGGCGCGCGTCTGGTCACCATGGACGGGAAGCTGCTCAGGGCGTTCCCGGCCATCGCCCAGCCGCTGGCGGCGGGCCAGGGCTAGGCGCGGCGCGCCTCAGCGCACGATCTCGTCCAGCTTCTCCAGCGCCGACTCGTCCAGGTCCTTCTCGCCGCTGCGGTGCGCCACCACCACGGCCGTGGCCAGATCGCCGGTGACGTTGAGCGAGGTGCGGCACATGTCGAGGAAGGTGTTGACGCCGATGATGATGCCGATGCCATCGGGGTTGATGCCGATGATGCCGCAGATCATCGCGATCACCGGCAGCGAACCAGACGGGATGCCGGCGGTGCCGATGCCCCCCAGGATGCACAGCACCAGCACCATCACCTGCTGCGCCAGCGGCAGGTGCAGGCCATAGACCTGGGCCAGGAACAGCACGGTGATTCCCTCGAACAACGCGGTGCCATGATGATTTGCCGATGCCCCGACGGTCAGCACGAAGCGGCTGACCTTGCGCGGCAGCTTCAGATTCTCTTCCGCCACCCGCAACGTCACCGGCAGGGTGGCCGTGGACGAGGCCGTGGCAAACGCGGTCAAGGTGGCTTCCTGGGTTTCGCGGAAGAACACGCGGGGCGACATCCCGCCCATCAGCCACACCCACAGCGGGATCACCACGAAGCCGTGGATGGCCAGCGCCACCAGCACCGTCACCACGAACCACACCAGGCTGTGGATCACGTCCCAACCCAGCTGGAAGGTCAGGTTGAACATGAACGCCGCCACCGCGTAGGGCGCCAGGCGGATGAACAGCCCAATCAAGTGCATGCAGATTTCGAACAGGCCGTGCATCGCGTTCTTGAAGGCCTGCGTGCCGGGCGTCGGCTTCATCACCAGGCCGATGCCGATCATCAGCGCGAAGAACACGATGCCCAGCTTCTTGCTGTCGTCGGCCATTGCGCCAACGATGTTGTGCGGCACGATGTTGACCAGCAGATCCATCAATCGCAGTTCGTTGCCCTTGCTGACGATTTCGCCGGCCTTGAGCATGTTGCCGCTCAGGGTCTTGTCCACCAGCGCGGGATCCATGTGCAATCCGGGCTGGAACAGATTGACGCAGACCAGGCCGACGCAGACCGCCGCGGCCGTCACCACCGCCGTGTAAACCAGCGTCTTCCAGCCCAGCCGGCCGAGTGAGGCGATATCCCCCAGCTCGGCCACGCCCAGCACCAGTGCGGAGAAGATCAGCGGCACCACCAGCATGAACAGCAGGTTGAGGAAGATCTGCCCGAATGGCTTGGTGCCGTAATCGATCACGCCATGGATCCAGGCCGCGTCCAGCGCGGTGGCATGCGCGGCCAAGCCCAGCCCCGTGCCCAGCACGAAACCGATCAGCACTTTGTAGTGCAAGGGAAGGCCCTTGGCGGGCTTCGCGGCGGTGCTATCAATCGAATGCATGTGACGCTCGCGGAACAAAACAATCCCGAAGCTTAGCAAACGTTTCCGCTCATTCCGGGTATAGCGGAGGCAGTAGGGAATGCGCCTGCTGCTTCGTCTCACGCCAGCGCGCGCCGCCGGCAAACGCCGCGCGCAGGGCGCGCACCGCCATCTGCGCATCACCCCGCCCCCAGCGCGCCGCCTGCAGGCGCTCCACCGCCTCCTGCTGCGCCGTATCGCCCAGATGCGCGCGCACCGCATCCAGATCGTCAACCGCGACTCTGGCCGCCGCCACGAGCGCACTGCTGATCCGTGCAAGATCGCCGGCATCCAGGGCCTTCGACAAAGCGTCTCGCAATGCGGCGGCCGATGCCGGCGCTGGCGTTGTCACCACGCGGCTGGACGTCGTCCCGCTCCACCACCACCCGATGATGCCCAGCACCGCCAGCACGCCAGCCGCCAGGCCCCATTCGCGCAGGTGGCGCCGCCACCCTGGATGCACGGGCAGGCCATCGTCGGGGGACACGTCCATTGCCGCCGAAGGCGGCGCTGACGCCGCATTCGCGACCGGCGGCAGGGCTGGCGGCGCATCCATGCGGACACCCGCCGCCACCTGCAAGTGCAGGGGCGGCAGCGTGGAGGCGCGCGCGACGTGATGTTCGGCATCCCACCAGACGATGCGCGGTCCTGGCACGCCCAGCGCACCTGCCTGCGCAGGCACCAGCGCGACCGTGCGCCGCACCGTGGTCCGCGGCCGGCCGTTGACGAACTGTTCCATGATTTGCGGCGGTTCGGCGAAGACCTGCACGCTGGAAACGGCGGGGAACTCCAGTGCCGGAACCTGCGCCGCGGTGGCACCGTCTGCCACCATCTCCACCTCCACCGTCGCGGCCTGCCCCGCCCATGCCTGCTTCGGCGCCTGCAAGTAGCGCAGTTGCAGGGAATGCAGCGGCAACCACGGCAGTGGCGCGCCGGCAGGGATGGGCAGTACCCGCAAGGTCTGGTCCGGTGCGGCAACCGAGACCTGCTGCCGGTCGTCTTCGAAAAACTGCCCCGTGAAGCCGCCACCTGTAATGCCGTTCAAACGCGCGCCCGGCAACAGCAGCGGGCCGCTGCGTTCGGGAATCAGCAGGAAGCGGCGCTCGACCACGCTGTAGCGCCGGCCACCAAGCATGCGCTGGTACTGGATGTCCTCGCCTACCCGTTGCAGGCTGGCGTGTTCTGGCGCCTCCAGATCCAGTTGCCCGGACAGCAGCGGCACCGCGTAGTTCAGCCGCACCGTCACGCCCACGGATTGCTGCACGTAGGGCTGGGTGGCGTCCACCTCGGTTTCCACGAAGACATCGGCCTTCGCCGTGGCCGGCTGCACGGCAGGCGGCAGCACCACCAGCCGCAGCGCAGCCGTGGTCGCATTGCCGACGCGCAGCGCCGGCACGATCAAGATGCCCGGCGCGCGCGGGCGCAGGCCGACCGAGAACACCGAGGTGGTGCTGGACTGCCCATTGACCCGCTCGAAACTGCGCCGAACGGTTTGCCCGCCGAGGTCGAACACCTGCTGCAGCGGGCTGAAGTCGATTTGCGCAACAGCCTGGTCCGTCTGGATGTTCAGCGCCACCGTTTCGCCATCGGTGATTTCGGGGCGATCCAACCAGGCACGGGTCTGCGCGGATGCCGGCAGCGCAACCAGGACAAGCCACATCAGCAGAAGCCACGTGAGGCCGCGGATCACAGCCCGCCTCCACGCCGACGCTGCGCTTCCAGCTGGAAACGCGCACGCAGCAGCGCGCCCGGGTCGTCTGGCACCCGCTGCAGCCATGCCTGGTTGGCCAGTCTTCGCTCGCGTTGTTCTGCGGTTTCCGGGGGCGCATCCGGATGCCCCGGTCGTTCCCGCTCCCGCTGGCCGGCCTGGCGCTTTTGCAAGGCCTGCTGCATGCGCTGACGCTGCGCGTCATTCGCCTGCTGCTGCGCCTGCGCGTCCTGTGGCTTGCCGGCCTGGTTCTGCTGCTGGTTCTGCTGCTGGTTCTGCTGCTGGTTCTGCTGCTGGTTCTGCTGCTGGTTCTGCTGCTGGTTCTGCTGCTGGTTTTGCTGCTGGTTTTGCTGCTGGCTTTGCTGCTGGCTTTGCTGCTGGCTTTGCTGCTGGCTTTGCTGCTGGCTTTGCTGCTGGTTCTGCTGCTGGTTCTGCTGCTCCTTCCGCTTCTTTGCTGCCTCCAGCAGGCGCTTGTTGTAGAGGGCATCGGCCATGCCCGGCTGCAATTTCAATGCGCGATCATAGGCTGCGACCGCCGCATCAAGGTACCCTGCCTGCGCCAGTGCATTGCCGAGGTTGTACTGCCCATCTGCGTCATGTTGCTGCGAAAACCGCGCAATCGCCTGCTGATATTCCTTGCGCCGGTATGCGGCAATGCCTTCCTGCATGCGCGCGTAGGCAATTTGATCGGGGCGCTGCCACAGGCTGCCGCCATGCGCGTCTGCATGCTGGGTCTGTGCTTGCACCGGCGACAGCGGCAACCACAGCGCGCACACCAGCAGCGCGGCAAACGCTCCGCCCCGTCGGAACAAGGGCAGGCACAACAACAGCACCAGCGGCAGCAGCCAATAGCCATCGTCGCGCCAACGTGCGCTTGTTTCGCCTCGTGCCGCCGCAGCATCCTCCTGCTGCGGATCCAGCACCTCCAGCGCACGCAGGTCGGCATCGCCCGTCGTGATCTGCCGGTATCGCCCGCCGCCTGCAGCCGCCAACCGATGCAGCGATGGCGCATCAAGCCGAGCCTGTTGCAATCCTTCCGGCGCGGAAAACACGCCGCCTTGCCCGCTGCCCAAGCCAAGCACCGAAACGCTGTACCCTGCGGCGCGCGCCCTGGTGGCCTGGGCGATGGCATCGCCATCGGCACGATCGGTCAGCAGCAGGATTTCACCGCGGTCGAAGCCGGCCTGCCGCAGCAGGCGCTGCGACAAGGCAATCGCGCGATCCGCACGATGACCGTCAGCGGGCATCACCTCCGGCGCCAGCGCATCCAGGAACAGCGCAACGTTGGCGGCATCTTCCGTCAGTGGCGCCACGGTGAAGGCATCATCGGCATAAACCACCAGCCCCGCCTGCCCGCCGGCGCGCTCCTGCAGCAGGCTTGCCAGCTTGGTCCGCGCCTGTGCCAGCCGGTTGGGTGGCAGGTCATGCGCCAGCACTGCGCGCGACAGGTCCAGCACGAGCACCAGCGGTTGCCGCGCCTGCCACAGCGGCTGCACGTCCTTGCGCACGCTTGGCCCGGCCAGCGCAAGCACGGACAACAGCAGGCCCAGCAAACCCATCCGATGCGTCCACCTTGCCTGCCTGCCGTGTAGTTCGGCCGGCGCCAGCAAGTGCGGCAACAGATGCGCATCCACCGCATTCCGCCACGCGCTGCGTTGCCGCATTCGCGCCTGCGCACGCCACGCCAACAGCGGCAGCAACGGCAACGCCAGCAACCACCATGGGCGCAGGAAATGCAGCTGGGTGATGTCGCTCAGAAGCGCAGTCATCGGTCACGCCTCCGCAGCAGCACTGCCAACACGCCCAGGATCACCGCCGCACCCAGCGGCCACGGATAACACTCGATCTTCGGCCGCACTACCTGCCCATGCCGCCGCACCGGTTCCAGCCGATCTATTTCCGCGTAGATGCCCGCCAGTGCCTCTGTATCCCGTGCCCTGAAGAAATGTCCGCCGGTGGCGTTGGCGATGCGTTGCAGTCCGGCTTCATCCACCTCGTCGCCACCACCACCCAGCGGCAGGCGAAAGCCGAATACCGACACGGTGCTGCCGTCGCCGCCAAAGGCGATGGTGTGGATGCGCACGCCGGCATCGTGGGCGATCTGCGCGGCTTTGTCCGGTGCCAGTACACCGGCGGTATTGACGCCATCGGTCAGCACGATCAGCACGCGCTGCTGCGCGCGCTGGATCTGCAGCCGCTTGGTGGCCAAGGCGACGGCATCGCCCAAGGCAGTGGCCCGCCCGGCCAACCCCACTGCCGTGCCATCCAGTTGCTGGCGCACGCTGTCGCGATCAAGCGTCAGTGGCGTCAGTGCGAATGCGCGATCGCCAAACACGATCAGGCCGACCCGATCACCGGCACGCCGATCCAGGAAATCGGCCAGCACGGCTTTCGCCGCGGTCAGCCGATCCACTGCACGACCACCGAGCTGCATGTCCTCTTCCCCCATGCTGGCCGACAGGTCAACCGCCAACATCAGGTCGCGCCCCGCCTGCAGCGGCGCCACCGGCGGGCCCAGTTGCTGCGGCCGGGCGGCGGCAACGCACAGCAGGCTCCAGGCCAGCCATGCCAACCACGGGAAACCACGCGTCGGTGCAGACGCCACAAGTCCTCCCTCAAGCGTGTGCAGGCGCGCATACCACGGCACGCGCAGTGCATCCCCGTCCTGGGCACGCGCTGGCAGCAGGCGATAGGCCAGCCACGGCAAGACCACCGCCAGCAACAGCCACGGCCATGCGAAACCATCGATGTGCAGCAGCGCGAAGAGCGTGTTCATGCGCGGCGCATCCAGTCCAGATAACGCTGGCGGGCAACCACGCGCAGCGCTTCCACCGCAGCCGGATCCACGTCGGGACGAAACCCGCCGTCGCCCAGCAGCGCGCCCGGCCCGTGGACGAACGCCGGGTGCTTCAAGCCATCATCCAGGAATCGCAGCCACGCCTCGCCGTCCAGCCGATCGGCCTCCGGCTTGATCCGTCGCGCTGCACGCCGCAGCAGTTCCGACATCGCGGCCACCTGCTGCACGGGCGAACCCGCCCCGGCAACGGCATCGTCGAACAGGCGCAACAGCGCCGCATGCCGACGCCGGCGACGGCGCCACAGCCAGCAGCCCACAGCAACCAGCGCGAGCACGCCCGCTGTCACCAGCCACCAGCCCGGCGCCGGTGGCCACCAGGAAGGCGCCACGCCCGCATGCACGTTCTTCAACGGCAGGGTCATCGCGCGCGCCCCGTCTTCGGCCGATCCAGCAAGCCCAGCCACGCGTCACTGGGGGCATCGCTGGACAGCATCTCGGCGCGAATCGCATGCCGCTGCAGCAGTGCCAATGCCACCTGCAGCGGCGCATCGAACGATTGCTTCCAACGCTGGCGCACGCCGGCCGCATCCAGCGCCAGTTGCATCCGCTCGCCTGCACCACCCGCAAATGCCAACCGCGCTTGCGGCGGCGTGCGCTCCAGTGGATCGCTCAGCAACAGCACCGTGCATTCGTGATGCTGGGCCAAGCCTGGCCAAACGACGCCTGGCACCGTTGCGATGCTGCCCGGATCGGCCAATACGATCAGCCTTGACCCTGGCCGCAGCAGGCGACGCGCATGCTCCAGCGCCGTTGCCAAACCGGCATCGTCCTGCGGAGGCCGTGCGTACCAGCGCACCAGGGCATCCAGCACGCGCAGCGCGCCACGGGAACCCGCAGCAGGCGCGACGGCCGCTTCGCGCATGCTGCCGCGCAGTGCCGCGATGCGATCACCGTCGCGCGCGGCCAGCCAGGCGGCCAAGGCGCCCGCGCGCGCGGCCTGCACCGACTTGAAGCGCACCCGGGTACCGAAGTAAAGCGCCGGCGACGTATCAGCAACCAGCAGCGTCAGCCGCTCGCGCTCCGCCTGGAACAATTTGGTATGCGCCTTGCCGCTGCGCGCGGTAAGGCGCCAGTCAATGTGGCGTGCGTCGTCACCCGGCGCATATTCGCGCGATTCCGCGTATTCCATGCCGCGCCCACGCAGATTGGACAGCGCATGCCCTTGGTTGCCAAAGCGGCCCTGACGGGCGGCCCGCCGCCCGTGCACCAGGGCGCGCAGCGCAATCAGCTCGGCAAGGGTTGGCACCACGCCAGCAAGAGAGGCAGCCTCGTTCATCCGTCGCCAGCCTCACCACCGCCGACGCAGATCACGCATTCCCGCACCCTGCATCTTCACGGCAGCGGTACCAGCCTCAGCAGTTCGGCGACCAACCGCTCGCCATCCCAGCCTTCGGCGGTGGCTTCAAAGCTGGGCAGGACACGATGGCGCAGGACATCGGGCGCGATCGCGCGCACATCCTCGGGCATCACGAAGTCACGCCCCGCCAGCCACGCGCGCGCGCGCGCGCAGCGCTCCAGCGCGATGGAGCCGCGCGGGCTGGCTCCCCACGCAATGCGACGGGCAAGCGCCGGGTCATAGCGGCCGGCATCACGCGAAGCCAGCACCAGTTCCACCAGATACCGCTCCAGCGCAGGCGCCATGTGCAGGTCCAGCACCTCGCGCCGGGCGGCGAACACGTCGCCCTGGGTGATTCGCGACGGCGGTGGCGCGGGCGGCAACAAGCTGTCGCGGGCGCGCTCGCGGGCCAGGCGCAGGATTTCGGTTTCGGCTTCCACTTCCGGGTAGCCGATGCGCACGTACATCAGGAAACGATCCAGCTGCGCTTCCGGCAGTGGGAACGTGCCTTCCTGCTCGATCGGGTTTTGCGTGGCCATCACCAGGAACAGCGGCGGCAGCGGACAGGTCTGCCGCCCCACCGTGACCTGGCGTTCGCCCATTGCCTCCAGCAGCGCCGACTGCACTTTGGCAGGTGCGCGGTTGATCTCGTCGGCCAGCAGGATGGAATGGAAGATCGGCCCAGGCTGGAACTCGAAGCGCCCGTCCTGCGGCCGCCAGACCTCGGTACCGGTCAGATCCGCGGGCAGCAGATCCGGGGTGAATTGAACGCGGGCGAAGTCCGCCTCCAGCCTGGAGGCCAGGGCCCGGATCGCGGTGGTCTTGGCCAGCCCCGGCGCGCCTTCCACCAGCAAGTGGCCATCGGCCAGCAGCGCAATCAACAGTCGCTCGACCAGTGCAGGCTGGCCGATGATCTCGCCAGACAGCTCATCTCGCAACGTGCAAAAAACACCGTGCAGGTGCCGGGGGTGCGGGGTACTGGTGTCCATCCTGATCCTCTTGCCGGGCGCTGGTTTGACCACGCACGCCGGCAAAGGTTCGCACGCCGTGTTGCGCCACATGGAAAGTTTGCATGTTGCAACAAAAAACGGGAGCCCTGCGGCTCCCGTTTTTGACTCTTGCCTGCCGCCCCAGATCAGCGCTGCGAAACGCGCATCACCTTGGGGGTCACGAACACCAGCAGCTCGGCCTTGCTCTTGCTGCGGCTCTTGTTGCGGAACAGGTTGCCGAGGATCGGGATGTCGCCGAGGAACGGCACCTTGGAGATATCGGTGCGGTCGCTGAACTCGTACACGCCGCCAATCACTACGGTCTGGCCATCTTCCACCAACACGGCGGTATTGACCTCGCGGCGTGCGATTTGCGGCACTTGTCCGAAACTGCCCAAGCTGATGAAGCCATCCAGCTCGTCCTTCTTGACGCCCATGTTCAGGAACACGCGACCGTCGTTGGTGATGGTGGGGGTGACCTTCAGCTCCAGCAGCGCTTCCTTGAACTGCACGGTCGGCACGTTGCCACCCTGGCCGCCGGAGACGGTGAGATAGCCGATTTCCTTGCCCTGCCGGATCACCGCTTCCTTCTGGTTGCTGGTGACGATGCGCGGGTTGGAAATCACTTCGCCGCGGCCTTGCTCCTGGATCGCAGACAACTCCACATCAAGCGCATAGCCGGCATTGAGGATGGACAGCGCCAGCGAGCCACCCGGATTCTGCAGGGCAGCCGGCATGCTCCAGTTCAAGCCACGGGTCAGCGTGGGACGCACCGGGACAGCTGGCGGCGGGGTGGTGCTGTTCTGGTCGATCGCATTGAGCAGCGAGTTCTGCGTCGATATGTTGTTGCCGATGTGGTCGCCGTAATACACCTTGCCATCGCGCGCCACGCCGGAAATACCGAACTTGGCGCCCAGCTCGCGGGCCACGCTCTCATTGGCAATCACGATGCGGGCCTCGATCACCACCTGATCCACCGGCTTGTCGAGCTGTTGCACCAGGCTCTTGATGTTCGAAACGCGCTGCGGGATGTCGATGACCAGCAGGGTGTTGGTGCGCTTGTCGAAGCTGATGCTGCCGCGACCGGACAGGAAGCCGCGATCCTGCGAGTTCTGGCTGCTCTGCTGGTTGCCGCCTTGCTGGTTACCCTTGCTCTCTTCGGTCAACAGTTTGGCGATGTCTTCGGCGTTGGCGTAGTTGACCGGGATGTACTCGGTCACTTTTTCCGCGCGCTCCTCCAGGCTGATGCGGGCATCTTCCTTATCCTGCTCGAACTGCGCGATTTCCTTTTGCGGGGCCACCCAGACCACGTTGCCGCTGCGGCGCTTGTCCAGCGACTTGGCCTGCAGCACCAGATCCAGCGCCTGATCCCACGGCACGTTGACCAGACGCAGGGTGACGTTGCCCTGCACGGTGTCGGCCGCCACGATATTGAGGTTGGACTCTTCCGCAATCAGCTGCAGGACGGTGCGAACCGGCACGTCCTGGAAGTTGAAGGTGACTGCCTTGCCGCTGTAGCGCGCGCTGGCGGCACTGCCGGCGGACGCCGAGGACACGGCGCCCATCGCAGGCGCCTTGCCCTGCGCGGCGGCCACGACCGGGGTCGCACGCGGGACGATTTCGATGATGTACTCGTTGCCGCTCTGGTAGGCCATCGACTCGAACGCGCCCTGCGTCCCCAGCACAAGCTGCGCGCCGCTGCTGGTGGCACGCGCATCGATGCGCTGCACCGGCGTGGCGAAATCGGTGACGTTCATCGGCCGCTGCAGGGCAGCCGGCAATTGCGCGTTGCCGATATCGACAACGACGTTGGAACCCATCTTGTGCAGGTCCGGTGCGGCGCCGCTGCCCGAGAAACGCAGGATCAGCTTGCCGGAGCCGCCGTCGCCGCGCTTGAAGTCGATTGCGGACACGGTCACCGCATCCGGCGTGCGCTTGGCCGGATCGGCCATGGCGCCGGTGGCGGATTGCCCCATCCCGACGGCAATGGCGGAGACAGGCAAGGCGCTTGCGCCGGCGGCGTACAGGCCTGCCGCAAGTCCTGCTGCAAGCGCCCCGATGTGCAGGGGACGCCGGACGGACTGCGGTTGCTTGGCGTTAGTGAAGGTCATCGGTCTATTCCCCAATCAATTGTCTTCGAGCGCCATTTTGGCGGGGCGTTCCAGCCAGCCGCCTGCGCCATCCGGAACCAGTTCGACCAGTTCGATCCGGTCTTCGTGCACGTCGGTCACGCGACCGTCGCTTTGCCCCATGTAGTCACCCGCATGCACGCGGTAGGTCACCTTGTCCGGTGCCATCACCAGCGCCACCAGGCCCTTGCCGCTCCCGAGCGAGCCGACCATCTTGAGGCCGTCGAGCGGGAACATCTCCAGCGTCTGCTTGCGCCGGCCCGGATCCGGGCGCGGCCCACCGGCACCTTCGCCACTGAAGGTCTGGTCGAACGGGTCGCGCAGGCTCTGGGCGGTGTATTCGAACGTTTCAAACTGCTGCATGACCGGCAGCGGCTGCAGCGCCGGCGCCGGCTTGGCCTTGACCTCGGCGACCCACTTTTCCAGGTCGCCACGGCTGCCGCCACAGGCGGACAGCGCAGCACACAGGATCACCAGGATGAGCAGGCCGGACAGGCGAGTGAACGATGAAATGCACATGGTCACTTGCCCTCCTTCTTGCCGGCATCGGCCGTCGTGGTCTCGGATTGCGCCGACTCATCCTCATCCAGGTAGCGGTAGGTCTTGACCGTACCGGCCAGCTCCAGCGCGGTATTGGCGCCGATCCGTGCATTCGGATTCGTCTTTGCATTTTTAGGCTGCAGCGAAATGTCGTGCATGGTCATGATGACCACGCGCGGCAATGAGGCCACGCCGCTGACAAAGGCACCGAACTGGTGATAGGTCCCGACCATCCGCAGCATGATCGGCTTTTCGGCGTAGAACTCCTGCTTTGCCTCCGGGCCGGGCTGGAACAGGTCATTCTGGATGCCGGTTGCCAGCGCAGTTTGCGAAATATCGACGATCAAGTCCGGCATTTCGGTCTTGCTGGGTAGCTGCCGCAGCATCTGCTGCAACTGCTGCTCCATCTGCGCCAGCTGCTGCTTGAGCGGCTCCAGGTTGGCGGCGCGCCCCTGCTTGGTTTCGAATTCGGTGCGGAGGTCGGTTTCCTGCGCTTCGAGCGACTTCAGCTCGTCCTGCTTGCCGCGCACCATCACCCACCAGGCCAGCACCACGATCAGCAGGGCGACCAATGCGCAGAAGCCAAGCTGTGCTTCACGCGGCCAGTTGCCGATGTTGTTGATGTCCAGCTCGCGCAGGTTGATCTTCTTTTTGGTACTCACGAGGCGGACCCTCCTGCAGCCGGGGCAGCCGGCGTGGCGGAAGGCGCCTCCGTGGCACCGTCCGCGTCCTTCGGCGCGCTCGGATTGGCCAGTTTGACCTTCAGGTTGAACTCGTAGGGCAGACCCGGATTGCCTTCCTTGGCCTCGATCACGTTGAGATCGGGATTGCTCATCCAGCCCGAGCTTTCCAGGTTGCGCATATAGGTCGAAACCCGTGCATTGGACTGCGAACGACCGCTCAGCGTCAGGATGTCACCCTCCTGCTTGATCGCGGTCAGCGCCACCCCATCCGGGATGGTGCGTACCAGCGAATCGAACAGATGCACCATCTGCGAGCGGTTGGCCTGCAACTGCTCGATGACTTCCTTGCGCGCCAGCAGCTTGGACTTCTTCTGGTCGAGCGCCTCGATCTCCTTGATCTGGCCATCGACCTTGGTGATCTCGCCGCGCAAGTATTCATTGCGGGACGTCTGGCTGGCGATGCGGCCGCTGTAGAAGCTGAAAATCAGGATCGACAGCAGCACGCCGGCGACCACCGACAGGCCCAGCATCCCGATGAATTCCTTCTGCCGCGCCTTGCGGCGTTCCTCACGCCACGGGAGGAGATTGATCCGTGCCATCAGTCGAAGCTCCTCAATGCGAGCCCGCAGGCAATCATGAGCGCGGGCGCGTCCTGCGCCAGGGCGTGCGCTTGCACGCGCGGGCCAAGCGTCATCTGTGCCAGCGGGTTGGCCATCACGCTCGGGATGCCCAGTTGCTCTTCGACCATTGCGGCGATACCGGGGATGGAAGCACAGCCACCCGCCAGCACCACTTGATCGACGCGGTTGAATTCGCTGCCGGCATAGAAGAACTGCAGCAAGCGGCTGATCTGCTGGACCATCGCTTCCTTGAACGGATCCAGCACTTCGATTTCATAACTTTCAGGCAGGCCGCCCTGGCGCTTGGCCAAGCCGGCTTCCTCGTAGCTCAGGCTGTAGCGACGCATCACCTCGTCGGTGAGCTGCTTTCCGCCGAACACGTTTTCGCGGGTGTAGATGCTGCGACCACCGCGCAGGACATTGAGCGTCGTCATGGTGGCGCCCACGTCCACCAAGGCAACCAGCCCGTCGCGCGGGACGTTGAGCGTCGGCGCCATCAGTGCGAAGGCGTTTTCGATGCAGAACGCCTCCACGTCGATGACCTTGGCGGTCAACCCGCCCAGTTCAAGCGCCGAGGCGCGCACTTCGACGTTCTCGGAACGCGAAGCCGCCAACAGCACCTGAACCATCTCGCTATTGCCGGGCACCGGCCCCAGCACCTCGAAATCGAGGTTCACTTCCTCGACCGGGTACGGGATGTAATTGACCGCCTCGAGTTCGATCTGCGACTCCAGTTCGTCCTCATCCAGCGCGGCCGGCATGGTGATCATCTTGGTGATGACCGACGAGCCGGACACCGCGGCAGCGGCATTCTTGACCCGGGCACCGGAGCGGGCCACGGCGCGGCGAATTGCCTCACCCACGGCCTCGACCTCGACCAGGTTCTTCTCGACCACGGCGTTCGGCGGCAGCGGCTCTACCGCGTAGTGCTCAACGCGGTAACGGTCGCCCGTCCGCGCAAGCTGCAACAGCTTGACTGCGGTCGAACTGATATCCACGCCGATCAACGGCGGTTGTGTCTTTGTCCCCAGACCCACGGCTTCTCCCCTTCCCACGGGCGCTTACGCGCACCAGGTGCTGTAGTACATGAATAACGGACTTTTTACCGCAAGGCAAGCGATGTCCGCCAGCCACCCTGCCAAGAACCCCGTTTTTTGCCCTGCCCGGCCCCCATCAACGCATGCGTGAATGGGAACCGGCCACCCCCGTGGGCCGTTCGATACCGGCCGCTCATCTATACTCCGCGACCACGAATGCTGCAATCGGAATTTGCTCCAATGCCCCGACTCCCCCGCTTTCTGCGCTGGTTTTTGCTGGTGTCCGCTGCATTTTGCCTGATCGGCGCACTGGCGTTGGGAGCCATGGTGTACGTCGTCAGCGCGCGCCTGCCGGACGTGCAGAGCCTGCGCAACATCGAGCTGCAGGAACCGATGTACGTGTACGCCCGCGATGGCCGGCTGATTGGCCTGTTCGGCGAAATGCGGCGCTATCCGGTGCGGATCGACAAGGTGCCAGCGCGCGTCAAGCAGGCCTTCCTGGCCGCCGAGGACGCCAATTTCTACCAGCACCACGGGGTCGATTTCACCGGCGTGGCGCGCGCCGTGTGGCTGCTGGCCAAGACCGGCGGGCAGGAGCGCGTTGCCGGCGGCTCCACCATCACGCAGCAGGTCGCCAAGCAGTTCTTCCTCAGCTCCGAATACAGCTTTCGCCGCAAGTTCGCGGAAATGTTGCTGGCGATGAAAATGGAGCGCGAGCTGGGCAAGGACGTGATTTTCGAGCTGTACCTGAACAAGAGTTTCTTTGGCAACCGCGCCTATGGCGTCGCCGCCGCCGCCGAGTACTACTACGGCAAGTCGCTCGACCAACTGAGCCTGGACGAAGCCGCCACGCTAGCCGGCATCCCCAAATTTCCGTCCAGCGGCAACCCGATCAGCAACCCGGAGCGCGCCCGCATCCGGCGCGACAATTACATCCTTCCGCGCATGGCCGCACTGGGCTTCGTGTCGCGCGCCGACGCCGACGCCGCACGCCAGGTGCCCATGCACGCAGCCCCGCATGAGCGCCAGGTCGAGGTCTATGCGCCCTACGTGGCCGAAATGGTGCGCCAGCAGATGGTCGAGCGCTTCGGCGGCGACGTGCTGAACAAGGGCTATCACGTCACCACCACCATCGACCCGGCC
The DNA here is from genome assembly GCF_024498955.1 of Thermomonas paludicola. GTDB lineage: Bacteria > Pseudomonadota > Gammaproteobacteria > Xanthomonadales > Xanthomonadaceae > Thermomonas > Thermomonas paludicola. The sequence continues at coordinate 2,274,552 of NZ_CP093311.1, forward strand.
CTGCAGGCCGCCGCCGATCGCGCCGTGGTGGACGGCCTGCGCGTGTACGACCGTCGCCATGGCTGGCGCAAGCCCGATCAGACCGTGCAGATCCCGGCAGCGGCCGATGCCAAGGCCATCGGCCACCTGCTGCATGCCACGCCCCCGCAGGGCGGGTTGCTGCCGGCGGTGGTGACCGCCAACGACGGCGGCCGGCTGCACGTGGTGCTCGCCAACGGCAGCGAAATGGAGTTGGCCGGCAGCGCCCTGGCCTGGACCGGCAAACCCGCGTCCGCGCTGGCCCAGCGCGGCGACGTGGTGCGGATTCGCCGCCTGCCCACCGACAAGCCCGATGCGCCGGCGCAATGGGAGCTGGACCAGATTCCGCGCGCGCAGGTGGCCCTGGTGTCGCTGGATGCAGACAACGGCGCACTGCGCGCACTGGTCGGCGGCTACAGCTTTGCCGGCAACAAGTTCAACCGCGCCACCCAGGCGCGCCGCCAGCCCGGCTCCAGTTTCAAGCCGTTCCTGTACGCCGCCGCCTTCGAGCGCGGCTTCAATCCGGCATCGATCGTGCTGGACGCGCCGGTGGTGTTCAAGGACCGCCGCGGCCACGAATGGCGGCCACAGAACGACTCCGGCAACTTCGCCGGCCCGATGCGCGTGCGCGAGGCGCTGGTGCAGTCGCGAAATCTGGTGTCGGTGCGCCTGCTGGACGCCATCGGCGTGGACTACGCGCGCCGCTACATCAGCCATTTCGGCTTTGACGAGGCCAGCCTGCCGCCCAACCTGTCGATGTCGCTGGGCACTGCTTCGCTCACGCCGCTGTCGGTGGCGCGCGGCTATACCGTGTTTGCCAACGGCGGCTTCCTGACCACGCCGTGGGTGATCGACAGCGTGCGCGACCGCGACGGCAAGGACGTATTCAAGGAAACCCCTGCGGTTGCCTGCCCGTCCTGCGCGGGAACCAGCGCACCCGGGCAGACGGTGGCCGGGCAGGCGCAAGCGGGCACCGTGGATGGGTTCGACCTCGGGCCGGCCCCGGCAGCCCCGGCAAGCGCGGCCAGCAAGCCCGCGCCGACGGCAAAGCCCCCGCAGCCCCCGGCGCCTGACGGCTCGGCACATCCCGCCACCACCGTCGCGCCGCGCGCAATCGACCCGCGCGTGGCATGGCAGCTGGCCTCGATGATGCGCGACGTGGTTCGCCGCGGCACCGCCACCGCCGCCCGCGTGCTCAATCGCGAGGACGTGGCCGGCAAGACCGGCTCCACCAACGACCATCGCGATGCCTGGTTCTCGGGCTTTGGCGGCCCCTACGTGACCACGGTCTGGGTGGGCCGTGACGACTTCCAGTCGCTGGGCTATCGCGAATATGGCGGCAAAGCCGCCCTGCCGATCTGGATCAGCTACATGCAGGTTGCACTGAAAGGCCAGCCGGAGCGCCTGCCGGATCCGCCCGCCGGCATGGTCAAGGTCAGCGTTGGCGCCAACGGACGGCTGCTGCCGGGCGGCGACGGCGGGATCGTGGAATGGGTGAAGGCAGAGGACCTGCAGCGCATGGAGGAAGAAGCGCTGACCGACCCTGAGCCCGAGGAACAGCCGACCGAGCAATCGTTCGACATCTTCTGAAGCATGCGCGGCCGAGCCGGCAGGCAGAGTCGCGCCGGCTCGGGTACATTCGAGGCAAGCCGCAGGGGAGGAACGCGATGTCGGGCACCGGCCAGCACGTCCATGCGCATCTGCACGCCCAGACCCGCACCCGCGAGCGCCGCCAGCGCCTTGCCGCGGAAGCGGCCCGGCTGATGGCCGAAGGCGGCATCCGCGATTTCCAGCAGGCAAAGCGCAAGGCGGCGCAGCGGCTGGGGATTCGCGACGATGCGTCGCTGCCGCGCAACCGCGAAATCGAGGACGCCCTGCGCGAGTACCAGCGCCTGTTCGTGGGCGCAAGCCAGCAGGCCGAACTGCGCCGTCGCCGCGATGCCGCCTTGCGCGCACTGGCGTTCTTCCAGCCGTTCGAGCCGCGCCTGGTCGGTTGCGTGCTGGACGGCACCGCCGATGCGCACTCGCCGATCACCCTGCACCTGCACAGCGATGACCCCGACGCGGTCCCGCGCTGGCTGGACGAACACGGCATCCCGGCGCAATCGCGCAGCCATCGCCTGCGGCTGGACCACAAGCGCGACTACGAAGCGCCGGCGTGGCGGTTCGCCGCCGAGGGCCTGTCCTTCGACGTCTCCGTGCTGCCCGCCGATGGCGTGCGCCAGGCGCCGCTTTCCGGCGTCGATGCGAGGCCGATGCCGCGCGCGTCGCTGGCCCAGCTGCGCGCACTGCTGGCAGAAGACGAGATCGCCCGCGATCACGCCGGCGGCTGATGCCAAATGAAAACGCCCCGCACGTGCGGGGCGTTCGTGGGCAAGACCGGGCAGGGCTCAGCGCTTGCCCATGTCCACGTAATCGCGCTTGCCGGCGCCCGTGTACAGCTGGCGCGGACGGCCAATCCGGTTTTCCGGGTCGTCCTGCTGCTCCAGCCAGTGGCTGACCCAGCCGGCGGTGCGGGCGATGGCGAACATCACGGTGAACATCTCCACCGGGATGCCCAGCGCCTTGTAGATGATGCCGCTGTAGAAATCGACGTTCGGATAGAGCTTGCGCTGGATGAAGTAGTCATCCTTCAGCGCCGCCTCTTCCAGCCGCACGGCCACTTCCAGCAGCGGGTCGTTGACATTGAGCGCGCCCAGCACTTCATGGGTCATCTTGCGCACCAGCGCCGCGCGCGGGTCGTAGTTCTTGTACACGCGATGGCCAAAGCCCATCAGGCGGAAACCCGATTCCTTGTCCTTGGCCTTGTCCACCGCCGACTTCACGTTCTCCGGCTTGCCGATCTCGGCCAGCATCTTCAGCACCGCCTCGTTGGCGCCGCCGTGCGCCGGGCCCCACAGCGCAGCCACGCCGGCGGCGACGCTGACGTAGGGATTGGCACCGGTGGAACCGACCAGGCGCACGGTCGAGGTGGAGGCGTTCTGCTCGTGGTCGGCGTGCAGGATGAACAGCAGGTCCATCGCCTTGGCGGCCACCGGATTGAGCGCCAGCGGCTCGCTGGGCACTTCCATCATCATGTGCAGGAAGCGCGTGGTGAAATCCAGGTTGTTGCGCGGATAGCGCATCGGCCAGCCGATCGAATAGCGATGGCAGGCGGCGGCAATCGTCGGCACCTTGGCGATCAGGCGGATCGCGGCGAGGCGGCGCTGCTCGGGATCTTCCAGATCCAGGTCGTTGTGGTAGAAGCTGGCCAGCGAGCCGAGCATGCCGGTCAACATCGCCATCGGATGGGCGTCGTGGCGGAAGCCGTACAGGAACGTGCGGAACGCCTCGTGCATCATCGTGTGGTGGGTGACTTCATGTTCGAAGTCGGTCAACTGGGCCTTGTCCGGCAGCTCGCCATGCATCAGCAGGTAGGCCACTTCCGGGAACGTGGACTTTTCGGCCAACTGCTCGATCGGGTAGCCGCGATACAGCAGCACGCCCGCGTCGCCGTCGATGTAGGTGATGGCCGACTTGCAGCTGGCGGTCGCGCCGAAGCCGGGGTCGTAGGTGAAGCAACCGGTTTCTTTCGGCAATTTGGCGATGTCCACGCAAGGCTGGCCAAGAGTGGGCTGCAGCACAGGCATGGCGACCGATTTGTCGCCTGCGGTCAAAATGATCTGGTCGAGATTGGACACGAAGGGCTCCAGTGGGGGCTGCGCGGTGCCGGCCTGGCGGCCATGCGCCGGCGCATGGGAAACCCGGATTATCGCATAGGCCGTTCGCCGCCAAACCCGGACGAAAGTCGCAGACGCCTGATCCGGATCAACAAAAACGAAACGGCCGCCTTGCGGCAGCCGTTCGCGTATCACGTGGCGCGACGCTTACTTCTGGTAGCGCTTCAGGAACCTGTCCACGCGACCGCTGGTATCGATGATCTTGTGCTGGCCCGTGTAGAACGGGTGCGAAGACGACGACACTTCCACCTTGACCAGCGGATATTCGTTGCCATCTTCCCACTTGACCGTCTCCTTGCTGGAGATGGTCGAACGGGTCAGGATCTTGAAGTCCGAGGTCACGTCCTGGAAGACGACGTCGCGGTATTCGGGATGGATGCCGGCTTTCATGATGCAAACTCTGGGAAGTGGAACGGATAGAGCCGCGTATTGTAGCGGCCGCCCCCGGGCGAACGCAAGTCGCCCCGCCTCATGCCGGCCGGGCCAGCAGCGCGGCCTCGATCATCGCCTCGAATCGCCGCTGGTCGTAGCGCATCAGGATCGCCACGTTGTCTGGCGCACCCGTCTGCCGGTTCCAGTCCACGATGGTGGCCCCGCGCGCGTGCAGGCCAGCGGTTTCCACGGCCAGCGGGCGTTCCGTCATCTCCAGCGCGCCCTCCGGCTGCAGCGCCAGCGCCATCGCCAGCGCGTCGGCGGCGTGCCAACGCTCGCCGCGCCCGGCCTTCGCCCACGACCGGGTATGCGCGGAAATCCCGGCATAGAAGCGTGCGCGCGGCGCATCGGCCGCCAGCCAACGCTCGGCGTCCGCGTGCAGGAAGCCATGCGCCAGTACCGCCTCCCAGTCGGCCAATTCGATTTTCGGAAACGCGGTGAACACGATATGCGCCGCCTCCGGGTCGAAGGCGATGTTGAACTCGGCTGCCGGGGTGATGTTGCCGTGCGCGCTGACGGCAGCGCCCATCACCACGCAACGCGCGATCCGCTGCGGCAAGGTCGGGTCGAGCTTGAGCGCCAGCGCAAGGTTGGTCAGCGGGCCAAGCGCGACCAGCAGCAGACGGCCTGCGTGCTCGTGCGACAGGCGCAGGATGGCCAGTGCGGCGTGCTCGGCCCGTGCGGCGTGCGTGGACCTGGCGTACCCGGTATCGCCGAAACCGTCGCGGCCATGCACGTAGGCGGCGTCGCGCGCGGGGAACACCAGCGGCGCATCCGCCCCGGCGAACACGGGCGTGTCCACGCCGCAGACCTCGCACAGCTTCAGCGCGTTGGCGACGGTGTGCTCAAGCCCCACGTTGCCGGCGGCGATGGTCAGGCCCACGACCTCGTGGCGAGTGTCGTTGAAGGCCATCAGCAGGGCCAGCGCGTCGTCCACGCCGGGGTCGGTATCGATCAACAGCGGAATGCGGTCATTGTTCATTCCGCATTATTGCCCGCCGCGCACGGATTCAGCGATAGCGGCGCAGATAGCGCTTCTCGAACAGGGCCTTGGCCCAGTGCAGCGCGCGCAATGGCGGCAGCACGCGGCCACCGCCTTCATGCCGGGTCACCAGCATGCCGCGGTCGAGCGAATCGATGATGCACACCAGTTCGCTGCGGAAGGTGTCCCGCGCGGGCTCGCCGTCCAGTTCGCGCAGCAGATTGCGCGCGGCGACGTCCGCATGCAGGTCGGCCTGGTGCGCCTGTTTCGGCATCCAGTCGGGCCCGGGGAAACTGCCGCCGTCGCCCGCCACGTACGTGCAGGCCACCGCCGGCACGCGGCAATGCGCATCGCCCTGCACGAATCCGCCCGGCGAGCGTGGCAGCACGGTGTTGTCCAGCCATGCCTGCCCGGTCAGGCCTGGCATGAACAGGATGAGGTCGCTTTCGATGCGAGTGTGCTCAAGATGCACCGCGTCGGCTTCGAAGCGCTGCGGCTTTTCACCCAGCACGGTCTCGATGCCGCGCTTGTGCATCTGCGCCAGGATCATGCCCACCGCACGCTCGCCCAGGCGCTGGCCCGGCTTCTGCGACGGGCTGAAGAACACCAGCCGGAACTTCTCGCGCCGGCGCTGCTTGCGCAGCAAGGTGTCGATGCCGAACACGAATTCGAACACTGGCCCGCCACGCATCGCGATGGGCTCGTTCGGGTTTGAGCCGAAGCCGAAACACAAGGTGCCGCCGTCCATCGCGGCCAAGCGGTCGCGGATCGCCTCGCCCGCCGCCACGCCGTCGCAGGGAATGATGGCGTGCTCGAGGCCGGGAAGCTTGCGGAGGAAGCGCGCGCCACTGGCGATGATCAGGCCGTCGTTGCGCACCTCGCCCGCATCGGTTTGCAGGGTGCGGGCATCGGCGGACAGCCCGGTGGCCCGCGCCGCATGGAAGCTGATGCGCTGGCGCTGCAGGAACTCCCGCAACGGCACCACCAGATCCTCGCGCCGGTGCTTGCCCGACGGCAACCAGATGGTGCCGGGCAGGTAGTGCAACTCTGCGGCAGGCGCCACCAGCGTCAACTCCGCCTCACGCGAGATTTTCCGCAAGGTGCGCAGCGCGGTGAGCCCGGCAAAGCCGGAGCCGACCACGGTGATCTTCCTGCTGCTCATGGGATCACTCCTGATGGCCCGGGGCCAATTCCTGCTGCACCCGCGCCTCGGTGCTGGTCATGCCCGCCTTGCGTCCCAGCGCAAGCGCGGCATCCGCCGGCACGCCGTCGAAATCCGCCTGCTCCAGCGCCAGCAGGCCGCCGGCGCGATTGGCGCTGGCGCAGTGCAACAGCACCTGCTGGTGCCCCGGCCGCAGGGCTTCGTGCAGCAGCTGCGCGTTGGCGCGGGTGAGCCCGTCGGCACCGTTGACCGGAAGCTCGATGTAACGCATCCCGGCAGCGCGCACCTCGGCGGCTTCGTCACGCCCCTGCAGTTCCTGCGGCGTGCGCAGGTTGATGACGGTGCGCACGCCGCGCGCCTTGATCGCCTTCCAGTCCTGCGGGCCGGGCTGGCCGGCGGTGAACAGGCCCGGCAACGGCTGCATCAGTTTGACCTCGGGCGCGGCCGCAACGCTGGCCGGCGCATGCGCGCAGCCGGCGGCCAGCGCGATGGCCATGGCCGCCAACAGCGACGGGACGCCGCGGCGCCTCATGCCGGCGCACCCTGCTGCGGCGACAGTTCATCAAACGCGCGCAACGCTTCGGAGGCATAGATCATCGATGGACCGGCGCCCATGTAGATCGCCATCGACAAGGTCTCCAGGATTTCCTGCCGGCTGGCGCCGGCACCGATCGCCGCCTTGGCATGGAAGCCGATGCAGCCATCGCAGCGCACGGCGACCGCAATGCCCATGGCGATCAATTCCTTGGTCTTCACGTCCAGCGCGCCGGGCTTCAGCGCTTCGCGCGCAAGCATGGAAAACCCGCGCATCGGCTCGGGCGCGCCCTCCCGGAACTTGCCAATGGCGGCGTTGAGATCATCGATCAGGTCGGGAAAAGACTGGCTCACGAAACACTCCTTCGATCAAAGAAATTGGCGCGTCCAACGCACGATGTCGGCAGTGCCGATGGCACCGGATTGCCGCGCAAGCTCATGGCCCTGGCGAAACAACACCAGGGTGGGAATGCTGCGGATGCCAAAGCGGCTGCCCAGCGCGGGCTGCGCCTCGGTATCCACCTTGGCCAGCCGCAGCGCCGGCTCCAGCTGCCTGGCCGCTGCCTCGAACTGCGGCGCCATCATCCGGCACGGGCCGCACCATGGCGCCCAGAAATCCACCAGCAGCGGCAAGTCTGCGCGCTCGGCGTGGGCGTGGAAGCCGGCATCATCCAATGCCAATGGATGCGCATCGAACAGCAGCGCGCCGCACTTGCCGCACTTCGGCGCCTCCGCCAGCCGCGCGTTGGGCACGCGGTTCAGGCCGTTGCAGGCCGGACAGGCAACGATGGTGGATGCCGCGCTCATGCGCCCGCCTCCGCGCCCCCGGGCACGTATTCGGCGCCGGCGGCATCGATGATGCGCACCTCCACCTGCATCCCTTCGCGCACGCTCTGGGTGACGATGCAGAACTCCTCGAACTGACCCAGCACGCGGTCGAAGTGCTCCAGCCCCGCAGCGGCGTCGGACAGGTGGATCGCCACCTCGGCGCGCGGGATGCGCCACCGCCCGTTTTCGTTGCGCGCCTTGTGCGCCACGATTTCGGTGCGGATCGGGCCGGGCGCGTTCTTGAACTTGCGCAGCGCGAACAGCAGGCTGGCCGACAGGCAGTTGGACACGCCCGCCAGCAGCAGGTGCGACGGATTCGGGCCCGCGCCCGCGCCCAGCGGCGCGCTCTCATCGGTGTGCAGTGCGTCCAGATCCGTTCCTTCGAAACTGATCCGGAACGCATAGGGCCCGTCCTGTTCCAGCAGCAGCCGGATGCCGTCGTCTTCGCTCATCGTGTTCCTCCATTCATCTGCTCAGGCAGGGTCGGCACCCGCCGTCCTGCTTTTCAGCACGTAATACAACAACGGGATCACCACCAGCGTGAGGACGGTGCTGACCAGGATGCCGAAGATCAGCGAGATCGCCAGGCCGTTGAAGATCGGATCGTCGAGGATGAAGAACGCGCCCAGCATCGCCGCCACGCCGGTCAGCACGATGGGTTTGGCGCGCACCGCGCAGGCGTCGATCACCGCGTCCACCAGCGGCACGCCGCGTTCGGTTTCCTGGTTGATGAAGTCCACCAGCAGAATGGAATTGCGGACGATGATGCCGGCCAGCGCGATCATGCCGATCATGCTGGTCGCGGTGAACTGCTTGCCCAGCAGGGCGTGGCCGGGCATCACCCCGATCACGGTCAGCGGGATCGGCGCCATGATCACCAGCGGCACCAGATAGCTGCGGAACTGCGCCACCACCAGCAGGTAGATCAGCACCATGCCGGCGGCGTAGGCAATCCCCATGTCGCGGAAGGTCTCGTAGGTGATCTGCCATTCGCCGTCCCACTTCACCGCATAGCCGCTGGTATCGGCCGGCTGGGTGATGAAGGTCTGCGCCAGCGTCTGCCCGGCCACCTTGTGGTCGTCCAGCTGGCCGACGATGCCGAACATGCCGTACAGCGGGCTGTCGAGTTCGCCGGCTTCGTCCGCGGTCACGTAGACCACGGGCAGGCCGTCCTTGTGCTGGATGGCGCCGTCCCACGTCGCCTTCTCCACGCGCACCAGCTCGGACAGCGGCACCAGCTGGCCCTGCGCGCCGCGCACCTTGAGCGCCAGCAGGGAGGTCAGCGACGCCTGGTCCTGCGCCGGCAGGCGCAGGCGCACCGGGCGCGGATACTTGGACGCGCCGTCGTGCACGTAGGTCGCGTCCAGTCCGGACACGCCCATGGCGATGGCGTCGGCGATGGCCGACTGCGGCACGCCGAGGCGCGCGGCGCGCTCGCGGTCCACCACGATCTGCTCGCGCGGCGCGGCCGCCTCCACGCTGGTGTCGACGTCGACGATGCCCTCGGTGGCGGCGAAGCGCTCCTTCGCCAGCGCCAGCGCGACCTTGCGCTGGCCGGCGTAGTCGGGCCCGTACACCTCGGCCACCAGCGGCGAGAGCACCGGCGGACCGGGCGGCACTTCCACCACCTTCACCGAGGCGCCATATTTCGCGCCCAGCTGCGCCAGCATCGGCCGGATCGCCAGCGCGATCTCGTGGCTTTGGCGGCTGCGGTGGTGCTTGTCGACCAGGTTCACCTGCAGGTCGCCCACGTTGCTGCCGCTGCGCAGGAAGTACTGCCGCACCAGCCCGTTGAAGTTGATCGGCGCCGCGGTGCCGGCGTAGGCCTGGTAATCCAGCACCTCCGGCACGGTATCGAGCTTGGCGGCCAGTTCGGCCAGCAGCGCGTTGGTCTGCTCCAGCGTGCTGCCTTCCGGCATGTCCACCACCACCTGCACTTCGGACTTGTTGTCCAGCGGCAGCATCTTCAGCACGACCAGCTTGAATACCGCCAGCGACGCCGCCAGCAGCACCAGCCCCGCCATCGACGCGAACAGCAGGGTGCGCTTGCGGCCGGCGCCGGTGCCGCGCAGGAACGGCGACATCACGCGCTCGAACAGGCGATGCAGCCAGCTGGCCTGCCCCGTCCCGTCATTTCCCCGAAGGCCGGCCGCTTCTGACAGATGAGCGTCTGGCCCATCCAGGTTCTGATCTTTCTCAGCCGAAGCAAGAGCTGGATTCCCGCCTTCGCGGGAATGACGATCAAGAGCTTCCGCCGCATGCCCGTGGCGGGACAGCAGCTTCAGCGACAGCCACGGCGTGACGGTCAGCGCGATGGCCAGCGACAGCAGCATGCCGACCGAGGCGTTGATCGGGATGGGCCGCATGTACGGGCCCATCAGGCCCGACACGAACGCCATCGGCATCAGCGCTGCGATCACCGTGAAGGTGGCCAGGATGGTGGGGCCGCCCACTTCGTCCACCGCAGGCGGGATCGCCTCGCGCAGCGACTTGCCGTCGCGGGCCATGTGCCGGTGGATGTTCTCCACCACCACGATGGCGTCATCCACCAGGATGCCGATCGAGAAGATCAGCGCGAACAGGGACACGCGATTGAGGGTGAAGCCCATCACCTTGGACGCGAACAGCGTCACCGCCAAGGTCAGGATCACCGCACTGCCGACCACGATGGCCTCGCGCCAGCCCAGTGCGAACAGCACCAGCAGCACCACGCTGGCGGTGGCGAACACCAGCTTCTGGATCAGCTTCTGCGCCTTGTCGCTGGCGGTGGCGCCGTAGTCGCGGGTGATGCTGGCGTGCATGCCGGCGGGAATCAGCTCGCCCTTGAGCTGCTGCACGCGCGCGGCGATGGCCGTGGTGATGTCACTGGCATTGCTGCCCGGCTTTTTGGCGATGGCGATCGTCACCGCGGGCGCAGTGCCTGCCTTGGGGCCAGTGCGTCCGGGCGGCGCGCCGTGCCAGACGTAGCGGGTGGCGATGTCGCCGCGCGGCGCGATGGTGGCCACGTCCGACAGCAGCAGCGGCTTGCCGTCGCGGCTGCCGATGACCAGGCTGGCCACGTCGTCGGCAGTCGCAAGGTACGCACCCGCCGTGACCGGCACCGCGCCCTGCGCCGCGTCCACGCGCTCGCCCGCCTGGTGCACCAGATTCGCCGCCTGCAGCGCCTGCGCGAGGTCGTTGGCACCCATGCCGTAGGCCGCCAGCTTGGCCGCATCCAGCGTGACCAGCACGCTGCGGTCGGGCGCACCGATGGTGTAGATGTCGCGGGTGCCCGGGATGCGCTTGAGCTCGGCCTCCAGCGTATGCGCCACCTCGGCCAGCCGGCTGGCGTCCATCGCCGGATCGTCGCTCCACAGGGTCAGCGCCATCACCGGGACGTCATCGATGCCCTTCGGCTTGACGATGGGCTGGCCGACGCCGGCGCGGGCAGGCAGGAAATCGGCGTTCGAGAACACCTGGTTGTACAGGCGCACCAGCGCCGGTTGGCGCTGCACGCCCACTTCGAATTCCACCGTCAGCACGGCCATGCCCGGCCGGCTGATCGAATAGACGTGCTTGACGCCCTCGACCTCGGACAGCTTCTGCTCCAGCGGGGTGGAGACCCACTGCTCGACGTCGCGGCTGCTGGCGCCGTCGAACGGCACGATGACGTTGGCCATCGTGACGTCGATCTGCGGCTCCTCCTCGCGCGGCGTGATCATCACCGCCAGCAGGCCCAGCAGCAGGCCCATCACCGCCAGGATCGGCGTCAGCGGGTTGCTCTGGAACGCCGCGGCCAACCGGCCGGAGATTCCCATGCGCGCGTCCTTATTCACGACCGGCCTCCGCCGCCTTGCGCTGCGCGGCCAGCGCCTGGACGGCGGCGACCGGATCGCGCGCCACCACGTCGCCGGCCCGCAGGCCCGAGATCACCTCGACCGTATCGCCGCTGCGCGCGCCGAGCCGGAGCTGGCGCAGCAGCAGGCGCCCGTCCTGCACCACGTAGGCACCGGACAGCTCGCCGCGCTGGGCGATGCTGGCAGCCGGAATGCGCACGCTGGCCGCCACCGCGCCACCCGCATCGGCATCGCTGGCGGCGTCGGCGGAAAACACCACCTTGGCGGTGGTGCCCGGCGCGGGCGCCGGCTCCAGCATCGGCAGGCTGACCCGCACGTTGACGCTGTGGCTGCTCGCGTCGGCAGCGGGAAACACCATCACCTCGGCGGGCGTGATCTTGCGCCCGTCGGCCAGCAGCACCTGCGCCCGCGCATCGCGGCGAATCGCCTCGGCGCGGCTCTGCGGCACGGCGACTTCGATGCGCAGCGCGCCCGGCGCATACAGGCTGACCAACGGCATGCCGGGGGCGACGGTCTCGCCCGGCTCCACGTCGCGCCGCGCCACCACGCCATCGAAAGGCGCGCGCACCACCGTGTACGCAGCCAGCTGCGCGGCCTGCGCCAGACTGGCCGCCGCCGCATTGCGCGCGGCCTGGGCGGAATCGCGCGCGGCGCGAGCCTGGTCGATCTGCGCCTTCGACACATACTGCGCGCCAGCCAGCGCGGCAAAGCGGCGATAGTTCTGTTCGGCCTCGATGGCCGAAGCTTCGGCCGCGCGCAGCTGCGCGCGCGCGGCGTTGGCGCCGGCGTCCTGCTCTACTGCGGTGATGCGCAGCAGCACGTCGCCCGCCTTCACCCGATCGTTGACGTCCACCGGCACCGCACTGACCCGGCCCGCCGTCTGCGCCGCCAGGTCCGCGCGGCGCACGGCCTGTACCACGCCATCCCAGCCGCGGCCCGGCAGCGCCGTACCCGCCGCAACCGTGAAGGTGGCCAGGTCGGCCGGCAAGGCCGGCGTGGCGATGGGTTTGTCGGTGCCGCAGGCCGCAAGCATCAGCAGCACGGGCAGCAGCAGGAGTCGCGTGTTGTGCATGGGTTCCCTCGTCAGCAGCGGTTGCAGGAAGCGCCGTCGCCCCGGCCAATGCCGAGTTTCTTCATCAGCATGCCCGCCGGGCAAAAACCGGTGAACGCGGATTGGAACAGATTCACGCCGATGAAGGCGGTGAGCCAGAAGAAGTTGGGATGGACGAACTGGGTCAGCAGCACGCTGACCACCACCATCACGCCGGCAAACGCCTGAACGGCACGGTCGAGAGTCATGTTGTTTCTCCTTGATGAATTGGGATCAGTTGGGACGCTTGACGTCTTTCAGCCGCTCGATGCCGAGCAGGCCGAGGATGTATTTCTCGTAGATCGGTTCGGACGTGCCGTTGCGCATCTTGTAGAGGAAGTATTTTTCGAAGCCGACCTTGGCCAGGTGCACCCATTTGCCGATCCTGGTCCAGGTGACGTTGCGCGGCGGGATCTGCGGCAGCGCCACGAACGCCGCGCCGGTGTCGCCCATGTCGGCCAGGCAGACCGCGTTCCAGGTGCCTTCGAAATCCGGCGTCTCGCCCTTCAGTTCGGCCTGGATGTTCTTGACGATGGTGGTGACCATCGACTCGATCATGAACCCGGTCTTCGGCGCGCCGGTCGGCACCGGCGTGACTTCCACCGGCGGAATCGTCACGCACACGCCGGCCGAGAAGATCTTCGGGTACGTCGGGCTGCGCTGGTGCTTGTCCACGATCACGAAGCCGCGCGGGTTGCACAGGCCCGCCACCGCGGCCACCGCCTCCACGCCCTTGAACGCCGGCAGCAGCATCGCGAACTTGAACGGCAGCACGCGCGAATCGCCCGGCTGGCCCTTGGCATCGTGCTCGACCACGGTCATCTCGCCGTCGCGCACTTCACTGACCTTGCTGTTCACCACCCAGCTGATATGCCGCTGGCGCATCTCCGATTCCATCAACCCCTTGGAGTCGCCCACGCCGCCGAGCCCCATGTGGCCGATGTACGGCTCGCTGGTGACGAAGGTCATCGGCACCTTGTCGCGCAGCTTGCGCTTGCGCAGGTCGGCATCGACGATCATCGCGAACTCGTAGGCCGGGCCGAAGCAACTGGCCCCCTGCACGGCACCGATCACCACCGGGCCCGGATTCTTCAGGAATTCCTGATAGGCCACCCAGGCGCCCGCTGCGTGCGGCGTGGTGCACACCGACTGGGTGAAGCCGCCGTCGGGACCGGCGCCGGGAACCTCGTCGAACGCCAGCTTCGGGCCGGTACAGATCATCAGGTAGTCATAGGCGATGCGCTCGCCCTTGCCGGTGATGACCGCATCGCCCTCGGCATCGATGTGCTCGACGCCGCTGCCGTCAAAGGTGATGCCATACCGGCCCACATGTTCGGCAACGGGCAGGGTGATGTCGTCCTGCTTGCGCCAACCGACGGCCAGCCATGGATTGGAAGGCGTGAAGCCGAACGTCTCGCCTTTGCCGACCAGCACGATGTCATGCCCCTTGCCGAGCGTTTCGCGCAGTTCGTACGCCGCGCTCATGCCACCCAACCCCGCACCCATCACCACGATCCTGGCCATTTCTCGCCTCTTCCCGGTCGCCATCTCTGGCAGGTGGATTAATATTAGATCTTGCTTATATTAGTGTCAACTGATATTTTGCCTGCGCCCCGTCCTGCCTGCGCGGATCGCGCGGCCAGGCCAACCCCGCAAGCACGCTGAAGCCATGCCGACCATGCAACGCCGCCCTGCCCTTGAGATGAATCCGGAAGCGATGCGCGCGCATGCCGGCGATGCCGCCCGGCTGCTGCGGGCGCTGGCCAACGACAAGCGATTGGTGATGTTGTGCCTGCTGGTGGAAGGCGAGCGGTCGGTCGGCGAACTCAACGCCCGGGTCGAACTCAGCCAATCCGCGCTGTCGCAGCATCTGGCGCTGCTGCGCGCAGATGGGCTGGTCAACACCCGCCGCGAGGCGCAAACGATTTACTACTCACTGGCCGATGGCCCGGCCCAGCGCATCATCGAAACCCTGCACGGGATCTATTGCGGCACCCAGTCCGTGTGTGCCGGCTAAGCCCCTGCTGGCTCACGCCGCAGCGTAGCGCACGGCACCGCCCACCCAGCGCTGCACGATGCGTTCGGCCACCTCTGGCGCATCGCGCAGCAGGTGATCGGCCAATGCATGCACCCGCGGCAACAGGTCGGCATCGCGCGCCAGATCCGCCATCCGGAACGCGGCAAGCCCGGTCTGGCGAGTCCCCAGCAATTCACCCGGGCCGCGCAGCTGCAAGTCTTTTTCGGCGATGGCAAAGCCGTCACTGGTCTGCCGCAGGGTGTCGAGGCGCTCGCGCGCCATCGCCGACAACGGGCCCTGGTACAGCAGGACACAGCTGGACGCCGCGCGACCGCGCCCCACTCGACCGCGCAACTGATGGAGCTGCGCCAGGCCGAGGCGCTCGGCGTTCTCGATCACCATCAGCGAGGCATTGGGAACGTCCACGCCGACTTCAATGACGGTGGTCGCCACCAGCAAATCAATCTCGCCGCCCTTGAAGGCGCGCATGATGGCCTGCTTTTCGGCTGCCTTCTGCCGACCATGCACCAGGCCCACGCGCGCCAGCGGCAGGGCCGCTTGCAGTGCCTCGAACGTGCTTTGCGCGGCCTGCGCCACCACCTCATCGGAATCATCGATCAGGGTGCACACCCAATAGGCCTGGCGGCCTTCGGCGCAGGCATTGCGGATGCGCTCCACCAGCTCGGGCCGGCGCTCGGCCGACAGCGCGATGGTGGTGACCGGCGTGCGCCCCGGCGGCAGCTCGTCGATGGCGGACACGTCGAGGTCGGCGTAGGCGCTCATCGCCAGCGTGCGCGGGATCGGGGTGGCGGTCATCACCAGCTGGTGCGGCACGCCGGCACGGCCCTTGTCGCGCAGCGCCAGCCGCTGGTGCACGCCGAAGCGGTGCTGCTCGTCGACGATGGCCAGCGCGAGGTCGTGGAACGCCACGCCTTCCTGCATCAGCGCATGCGTGCCGACGACCACCTGCGCCACGCCGGACGCCACCTCCGCCAGCGCCTTCGCCCGCGCCTTGCCGGTCACCTTGCCCGCCAGCCAGCACACGTTCAATCCCAACGGCTCCAGCCAGCCGCGCAGGTTGTGCAGATGCTGTTCGGCCAGCAGCTCGGTCGGCGCCATCAACGCGGCCTGGCGGCCATCGGCGACGGCGAGCAGCGCCGCCATCGCCGCGACCACGGTCTTGCCGCTGCCGACGTCGCCCTGCACCAGCCGCAGCATCGGGCGCGGCTGGCGCAGGTCGTCGCGCAGCTGCGCATACACGCGCGCCTGCGCGTTCGTCAGCGCGAACGGCAGCGATTTCTTCAATCGCGCCACCAGTTTCTCGTCGCCGCGCAGCGCGCGCGCGCCCTCCGCCTGCAAGGCCAGCCGCTGGCGGCGCAGGCTGAGCTGGTGGGCCAGCAGTTCCTCCAAGGCCAGCCGCCGCTGCGCCGGATGCAGGCCGCTTTGCAGCGCGGCGAGGTCGGCGTCGCGCGGTGGCGCGTGCAGGGTCAGGATCGCCTCGCGCAACGACGGCAGGCCGAGTTCGCGCAGCCACGCCGGCGGCAACAACTCCAGCGCCGCCTCGTCCGGCAACCGCTGCAAGGCCTGCACCACCAGCTTGCGCAGGCTGGCGGGGCCGATGCCTTCGACGGCGGGATAGACCGGATCCAGCGCCTCGCCCAGCGCATGCTCACCGTCGTCCAGCACGCGGTAACTGGGATGCACGATTTCCAGCCCGAGCTGGCCTGGGCGCGGCGTACCGTAGGCGCGGACGCGCGCGCCGACCGCGAACTGCGCCACCTGCTGCGCGCGGAAATGGAAGAAGCGCAGCACCAGCGTACCCCGGCCCGCATCGGACAGGGCCACCCGCAGCATCGGCCGGTAGCGGAAGCCGCGCTCCACCGCTTCGACCCGGCCTTCGACCTGCGCGGGCACGCCGGCGCGCAAGTCGCGGATCGGGGTCAGCGCGGTGCGGTTCTCGTATTCGCGCGGCAGGTGCAGCCACAGATCCTGCAAGGTCGAAAGCCCGCGCGCCGCGAGTTTCTCACGCAGCGCCGGACCAACGCCGGTCAGGACGGAAAGCGGGGTGTCGGCACCCGCGATGGCATTGATGGGTGCTGCCGGCATCGCACAAGGATGCCGGCATGCATGCGATCACGCCAGTCTGGCGCGCACTCAATAGCGGAATTGCATTTCCAGGCCAAGCTGGCGGGGGGCGCTGATGCTGGCGCCCACCGTTCCGAAAACGCTGGTGCCGTACTGCCAAAGGTCGGTGACATGACGCTGGTTGAATACGTTGTTGGCGTAGGCGGCCACGCTCCAGGCGTCTTTCGGCGAGCGCCATTGCACGAACAAATCGGTGCGATTGCTTGCCGCGCCGATGCGGAACGCGGGATAGCTGCCGCAGTTGCCCTGGCCAATCGACGCCGCATTGCAGCGCATCGCTCCGCGCGCGCCGTGGCGGGCCGACAGCAGCAGGCTGCCGGCTTCGCCCAGTTCAACGCGATACCGCCCACCCAGCGCATAGGAGATGCGCGGCTCGCCGGTCGGCTTGCCGCTGAGGTTCAATCCCTGCGGGGTGACGTAGTGGTCATAGGTCGAATCGATCCAGCCCAGGTTGAAGTCGAATTGCAGCGCACGGCTCGGGAACCAGCGCGCGCTGAACTCCGCGCCGGTGGCGGTGAGGTCGCTCACATTGGTGACATAGCGCGGCACCTGGGTGCTGGTATCCAGCCAGATCGCCTGGCGGTTGTTGTATTGATAGCGATAGGCCGAGGCTTCGAACTGCAGGCGCCCGTCCTGCAACGACTGCTTGATGCCCGCCTCCAGATTCCACACTTCCTCGTTCTTGAAACTCGCACCCGGCGAGAACGCGTTGTAACCGCCCGCCTTGTAGCCCTTGGCCAGCGATGCAAACACCATGCTGCCGTTGGCCAGGTGGTAGTCGATCACCAGGCGCGGGCTGACATCGCTCCAGGCATGACTGGCGCGATTGAGCACGCCCTTGTTGGCCATCGAGACCGGATCGGAAAATGCCAGGTCCATCCCCGCCAACGTGGCCGCATCCAGGCCGGCGCCAGCCAGGATGCCGGCGCTGTCCAATATCTGCAGCGCCTGGTTCAATGCATCCGCGCGATGGTAGTCGTTGAACCAGGAAAACTGCTTCTCGTCGCGGGTATAGCGCAGGCCGACGGTCAGGTTGAGCTTGTCGGTGGCATGCCAGATCACGTCGCCAAACGCAGCGTAGGCGGTGGATGCCAGGGTGTTGTCATACGACTCCGTCCACGGCTGGCCAAGCAGCTGCACCGGCACTGCGTACTGGTCGGCCGCCGCCTGCAGCATGCTGAAAAGCGGGATGCCCAGCGCGTACAGCGTTGCGGTATCCACGCTGCTGCTGTCCAGGTCCACCACGCTGGACTGGCGCGCACGCTCCTTGAACCAGCTGGCGCCGGCCACCCAGTCGATGCGCTCGTTCCCGCCGCTGAACTTGAACTCCTGATACCAGGTGGTGTTGCGCTCGCTGTTGATGCTGTCCATGTAGAGGTAGGCCCGGTTGGTGCCGTCCTCCTCGGTGCGGTTGAACGTGTCGTAATGACGCCAGGCGGTGGTTGCGGCCAGCGCCCCCCACCGGAAGTCATGCTCCACCCGCAGCGTGAGCCCATCGAAATCGCGGGTTTCGTCATTGCCCGCCACGTCGGTGGTGGCCGGCATGTCGAACGGATTGCGATAGTGCAGCGGGTCGGCCGGAAATGCCGGCAAACCGGTCACCGGATCCAGATCGACGATGCCGATGGTGGGGCGCGACCGCTGGTTCAGCCGCTCGCGATCCCAGGTCAGCTGCACGCGCGTACGGTCCGAAGCGTCCCAGCCCAGGGCCATTCGCAAGGCGTCATTCTTGCCATCATTGAGCGGCCTGCCGGTTGCGGCATCGCGGAGCCAACCATCGGTCTGTCCATGCAGGGCATTGATGCGCAACGCCAGGTGATCGCCCAGCGGCATGTTGAACATGCCGTCGAACTGGCGCTGCCCATGATCGCCGGCGCGCAGCCGTGCCCGCGCTTCCAGCGTTGCGGAGGGCTGCTTGGTGATGATCGAAATCGCGCCCGCAGCCGTATTGCGGCCAAACAGCGTGCCCTGTGGCCCTTTCAGGACTTCGATGCGCTCCACGTCCAGGAACGGCAGCACGGTGCCGCCACCGCGCCCGGCATAAACGCCATCCACATACACGCCCACGGTGGGGTCGGTGCCAATGCCGATGTCCTCGGTGCTCAGCCCGCGCAGCTTGAACTTGACCTGGGTGGCCTGCACGTCGTTGACGTCGAGGCCGGGGATGAAACTGTCGAGGTCGGCAATCGTCCTGGCCGCCGTGGTGTCGATGACGTCGGCATCCACCACCTGCAGCGCGATCGGCACGTCCTGCAACTCCTGTTCGCGGCTCTGCGCAGTCACCACGATCTTGTCCAGCTGCACGGCGTCCGGCTTGGCGGCCGGTTGCGCCTGCGGGGTCTCCTGCGCCTGCGCGGAAAACGCCGCGGAAGCCAGCAGCGATGCCAGCAATGCCTTGCGCACGCCATCGGTCAAAATGTGGTGTTTCATTGCAGTCCCCTGTTGTTGGATTCACGCCCCTGCCCCGGACGCTCGGCTTGCCCCGGCACCCAGCATGATCGGCAACACCAGCGTGCGGCGCGCCGGCACTGCCCATGGATGCCGTCCCTCGGGAATTGCAGTTTGTGCGGATGAATCCACGGGTGAAAAGGGGCCATCCGCCCTAGAATGGGGGTGAAACGGACATATCGAGCCTCCCATGCCGCCCCGTCCTGCCCGCCGCCCCCTCGCCCCGCCGGGCAGCAACCGCTTCCATGGCCGCATCATCGCCCCCCTGGTTGCCCATGCCGAAGAACTGGGGCTTCGCTGCGACCACTGGTTCATCGGACTTGCGGTCGAAGCTGCCGATTTTGCCGACTTCCACCACCTGCCCTGCCTGTCCTACCGGGAGACCTGCGCGATCCTCCGCCACGCGCTGGCCTCACTGCCTGGCAGCGGTCATGGGCTGGAATTGGGCGCGCGCCAGACCCTGGCCGAATTCGATGTCCTCGGCCTGGCGATGCTGGCCTCGCCAACCTTCGGCGATGCATTGCGCACCGGCATCCGCTACGCCCCCATCACCGGGGTCATGTTCGCACTGGCGATGGATGAGGAGCGCGCCGGCGTCGCCATCACCCTGCACATGTACGAACACGATGCGCAGCTGCAGCCGTATCTTTGCGAAGAGCTGATTTCAAGCTGCATGAATCTGTGCCGGGCGATGCTGGGTGACGGGTTCCAGCCCGAGCGCGTGGATCTGGCGTATCCGCCACCGCCACACGCCGAGCGCTACACGCAGCTGTTCGGCCCGAACGTGCGGTTCGGATGCCACGAAAACCGGATCGTGATCGCGCATCGCTGGATGCCCACGCCCATGCCCGCCGCGAACCCGAACGCGGTACGCCAGATGACCGCCGTCTGCGATGCGGAAATGCCGCCGGGCCACGCCGCATCCGGGCTGGCCGCAGCCATTGAACAGCGCCTGTGGCAGCGGCTGGCCAACCCTCCGCGCCTGCAGGAACTGGCCACTGAAATGCACATGACCGAACGCACCCTGCGCCGGCAACTGCAGGCAGAGAACGACAGTTACCGCGCCCTGCTCGATCGTCTCCGCGCGCGCGCCGCCAGCCGGCTGCTGCGCGAACGCGTGTTGCCGCTGGGACAGGTGGCGGCGGCCGTGGGGTTTGCGGATGTGCGCGACTTCCGCCGCGCCTTCAAGCGCTGGACCGGGCAACTGCCCGGCCAGCTTCGCCACGGCCAGCGCCCGGCAGCGGAGGCGCCGGCTCAGCCAAGCACCATCACGCCATCCACCTCGAACGCGGCGCCGCGCGGCAGCGCCGCCGCTTGAATGGTGGAGCGCGCCGGATAGGGCTGGCTGAAGTACTCGGCCATCACCGCATTCACCCGCGCGAAGTCGGCGAGATCGGTCAGGTACAGGCCCAGCCGCACCACGTTCTCGAAGGATCCCCCGGCGGCCACGCAGACCGCGCGAAGATTGTCGAATGCCTGCCGCGCCTGCGCCTCGATGTCCCCTTCCACCATTTGGCCACTCCCCGGCAGCAAGGGCGTCTGCCCGGACAGGTACACGGTGTTGCCGGCGCGGATGGCCTGCGAATACGGGCCGATGGCGGCGGGGGCGGAATCGGTATGGATGGCGGTGCGCGACATGGGATCTCCGGGCGGCATGAAGGTCTGCAACCCCGGATTCTACTGCGCGCCCGCAGGCGGCCGTGCGCTCAACAGCGCTGCACGTCCTGCACCACCTGCAGCCTGCGCACGCCGCGGATCACCTCGGCCAGGTGGCGGCTGTCGGTGACGTCGATGCCGAAACGCAGCACCGCGATGTTGCTGTCGCGCTCCAGGTACTCGACGCGGTCGATGTTGGATTCCGCGTTGGCGATCGCCGCCGCCACCTGCGCCAGCACGCCGGGGCGGTTTTCCACTTCGATGCGGATCGCCACGCTGAAATCGCCGGCCACTTCGCGGTCCCAGCCGATCGCCACCCAGCGCTCCGGCGACTTGCGGAATTCGGCCACGTTCGGGCATTCCATCCGGTGCACCACGATGCCCTTGCCGGCGCTGTGGTAACCCATGATCTCGTCGCGCGGAATCGGCAGGCAGCACTGCGCGAAGCTGATCACGCCGCGCTCCGACCCGGTGATCAGGATGCGCTCCTGCAGCACTCCCGCCGTTGCCGACGCTTCCGCGCCTGGCGACTGGCTGGACTGCTGCGCCAGCAGCAAGGCCACCTGCGACGGCATGCGGTTGCCCAACGCGATATCGGCCAGCATCGCCTCCAGCCGCGAATAGCGGTTGTCCGCCAGATACGACTCCAGCCGCGCCATCGGGATGCGGTCCAGCGCGGTGCCCTGCGCGCCCAGCGCACGATCCAGCATGTAATGGCCAAGCTGCACCGCGTCTTCGTGTTCGAGCTGCTTGAGCTGCTGGCGGATCGCGGTGCGCGCCTTGCTGGTGGCGACGAATTCCAGCCACTGCGTGGTCGGCACCGCGGACTTGGCGGTAATGATCTCCACCGACTGCCCGCTGGCCAGCTTGGTGCGCAGCGGTGCAAGCCGCTTGTCCACGCGCGCGGTGACCGCGTGATTGCCGACATCGGTATGCACCGCGTAGGCGAAATCCAGCGCGGTGGAATTGCGCGGCAGCGACAGGATGTCGCCCTTCGGCGTGAACAGGTAGACCTCGTCCGGGAACAGGTCGACCTTGACGTTCTCCAGGAACTCCAGCGACGAGCCGGTGGCGCGCTGGCTCTCCACCAGGTTGGCGATCCACGCCGCTGCCCGGCCCTGCGCGCTGTTGCCGCCGCCCTCCGCGCCGATCTTGTAGGCCCAGTGCGCGGCCACGCCGCGCTCGGCGATCAGGTTCATCTCGCGGGTGCGGATCTGCACCTCGATCGGTGAGCCGTACGGCCCGAACAGCACCGTGTGCAGCGACTGGTAGCCGTTCGCCTTGGGGATCGCGATGAAATCCCGGAAGCGCCCATCCAGCGGCTTGTACACCGCATGCACCACGCCCAGCGCGTGATAGCAGTCCGGCACGCTGTTCACCACCACGCGAAAGCCGAACACATCCATCACCTGGTCGAAGCTGCGGCCTTCGGAACGCATCTTGGTATAGACGCTCCACGGCGTCTTGATCCGCCCCACCAGCTGATGATCGAGTTTTTCCAACGCCAGCCGCTGCGCCAGCAAAGCCTCGATCTGCGTCAGCGTCTCGCGCCGCGCCAGCGGCTGGCTGCGGATGCGCCTGGCGATCACCGCGTGCCGCCACGGATGCAACGCGCGGAACCCCAGGTCCTGCAGTTCGGCCTTGATCAGGTTCATGCCCAGCCGCTGCGCGATGGGCGCGAAGATCTCCAGCGTTTCGACGGCGATGCGCCGCCGCGCCTCGTGCGTCTGCGCGCCCAGCGTGCGCATGTTGTGCAGGCGATCGGCCAGCTTGATCAGGATCACCCGCAAGTCGCGCGACATGGCCAACAGCATCTTGCGGAAGCTTTCGGCGGCGGCCTCCTGGCGGTCGGCGAAGCGCAGCTTGTCCAGCTTGGTGACGCCATCGACCAGCTCGGCGACGGTTTCGCCAAACTGCGCGGTGATGTCGGCGCGGGTCAGCGGCGTGTCTTCGATGGTGTCGTGCAGGATCGCCGCCACCAGCGTTTCGACGTCCAGGCCCTGCTCGGCCAGCACCTGCGCCACCGCCACCGGATGGGTGATGTAGGGCTCGCCCGACTTGCGCATCTGCCCGGCGTGCGCCGCCGCACCCACCGCCCATGCGCGCCGCAGCAGGGCGCGCTGCGCCTCACCCAGATACGCAGCCGCCTGCTCCAGCGCCTGCACATAGTCCGGCACCGCAGCCGCATCGGGCGCGGCGGGCGGCAGGGCAAGCGCGGGATCGCCGGGAGTCATGCGTCGAGACTAACCGCGCAACGCGATGCCGGCAAACGGAAATTTCAAACGAAATCGCGGGCAAAACCAAAACAGAAACGGCCCCGCAGGGCCGTTTCGTGGACGCAACCTCGAAGCTGCGATCAGTCGTCGCCCTTCATGTCGTCGTCGGCGGCCACGACCTCGGCGGCAGCCCATTCCAGCGCCTCGCGCTCCTTGCGCTCGCGCTCGGCCTTTTCAACCGAATCGATGAAGTCGGTATTGATGACCCGCGCGGCGATCTCGCGCAGCGCCAACACGGTGGGCTTGTCGTTGGACTCGCTGTTGTCCAGCTTCGGCTCCACGCCGCCAGCCAGCTGGCGCGCACGCTTGGCGGCCATCATCACGAGTTCGAAGCGGTTATCGACCACCTGCAGGCAGTCTTCAACGGTAATCCGGGCCATGGCTATCCTGCGGCGTTTGGGCCGCTGCGGGTTCTAGAGAGTCGGCCATTCTATGCGCGGATGCCGCCCACCGCAAGCCTGCGCCTTTCAAATCAGAAACTTAGGCGCACGCAGACCTGCTTACGGACCCACCAGCAGGCCTTCGATCAAGCGCGCATGCCGCGCCACCTGCGCGTCCTTGCGCAGGCGGCTGGCGGTGAAGATGCTGCACATTTCGGCCACCGCGGTGTCAAACACCTCGTTGACGATCACGTAGTCGAATTCGCTGTAATGGCTCATCTCCTCGCGCGCCGCGGCCAGCCGGCGCTGGATCACCTCCTCGGTGTCCTGCCCGCGCTTGCGCATGCGCTCTTCCAGCGCGGACCGGGACGGCGGCAGGATGAACACGCTGACCGAGTCGGGCACCTTGGCGCGCACCTGCCGCGCGCCCTGCCAGTCGATCTCCAGCAGCACGTCATGACCGGCAGCCAGCTGCGGGTCCACCGACTGCCGCGCCGTGCCCTTCCAGTCGCCGTGAACCCGCGCGCACTCGAAGAAGTCGCCCGCATCGATCATCCGCTGGAACTCATCGACGCTGACGAAGTTGTAATGCTCGGCATGCCGCTCGCCCGGTCGCGGTGCGCGCGAGGTGAACGAGATCGACAGCCGGATGTTCGGATCATGCGCCAGCACGGCGTTGACGATGCTGGACTTTCCAGCCCCGGAGGGCGCCGCGACGATATAGAGGGTTCCGCGCATGGGCTTGGGGTCACTCGATGTTCTGGATCTGCTCGCGGATCTGGTCGATCAGCACTTTCAGCTCGACGGCGGCATTGCTGGTGCGCGCATCCACCGATTTGCTGCCCAGCGTGTTCGCTTCACGGTTGAATTCCTGCAGCAGGAAGTCGAGGCGGCGACCGACCGGCTCCTTGCCGCCCCTGAGGATGCGCCGCAGCTCCGACAGATGGCTGTCGAGGCGGTCCAGCTCTTCATCGACATCGAGCTTCTGCAACCAGATCACCAACTCCTGTTCCAGCCGCCCCGGCTCCAGCGCCGAGCCCAGATCCGCCAGCCGCGCGTCCAGCTTCTGGCGCTGGCCGGCACGGATGTGCGGCACCAGCGTGCGCACCTCGGCGGCGATCTTCGCCACTGCATCGGCGCGCTCGCCGATGACCGCAGCAAGCTTGCCTCCCTCGCGCTCGCGGGCCGCCACGAAGTCGTCCAGCACCGCGTCCAGCAGGGCCATCGCTTCG
This sequence comes from Thermomonas paludicola, assembly GCF_024498955.1. Lineage (GTDB taxonomy): Bacteria > Pseudomonadota > Gammaproteobacteria > Xanthomonadales > Xanthomonadaceae > Thermomonas > Thermomonas paludicola. The sequence goes on from NZ_CP093311.1 coordinate 2,299,307, forward strand.
CGTTGCAGCAACTCGCCATCGATGCCTCGCGATTGCAGCACGCCCGGGAACTGCAGCAGTTCGGTGAACTGCACCTGCAACTGCGGGAAGCGCGTGTCCAGTTGCCGGGCCAGCTCGCCCAGCCGCTCCAACAGCGCCTCGTCCAGCTGCAGTGACTCGCCGCTGCTGGCCGCACGCAGGCGAATCACCAAGTCCAGCTTGCCGCGTGAAACGCGCGATGCCACGCGCTCGCGCAATTGCGACTCCAGCGCGCGCAGTTCTTCGGGAAGACGCAGGCTCAATTCCAGGAAACGGTGATTCACCGCGCGCAACTCGCCGGAGAGAGACCCCCATTCGGTGGCCCGCTCGCTGGCGGCAAAGGCAGTCATGCTGCGAATCATTCGGAATCCAGGCCCATCGAAAAGCGAATGGTAATCTAGCACCCCGCAAATTCCCGGCCTGTTTCGATGCCCGTCGCCCGCCCCAGTGGCCGCAATCCCGATCAGCTGCGCACCGTTTCGATCACCCGCGGCTTCACCCGCCACGCCGAAGGCTCGGTGCTGGTGAGTTTCGGCGACACCCGCGTACTGTGCACCGCCAGCGTGGAAAACAAGGTGCCGGCCTTCATGCGCGGCAAGGGCGAAGGCTGGATCACCGCCGAATACGGCATGCTGCCGCGCGCCACCCACACCCGCAGCGACCGCGAGGCCGCGCGCGGCAAGCAGGGTGGACGCACGCTGGAAATCCAGCGCCTGATCGGCCGCTCGCTGCGCGCCTGCGTGGACCGCAGCCTGCTGGGCGAACGCACCATCACCCTCGACTGCGACGTCCTGCAAGCCGACGGCGGCACCCGCACCGCCGCCATCACCGGCGCCTATGTCGCGCTGGCGGATGCCGTGCAGGGGCTGATCGACAGCCGCGCGATCAAGCTGCCGCCGAGCGGGCGTTCGCCCATCGTCGGCGCCGTGGCGGCGGTTTCCGTGGGCATCTACCAGGGCGTGCCGGTGCTCGATCTCGACTATGCCGAAGACAGCGCCTGCGACACCGACATGAACGTGGTGATGAACGACGGTGGCGGCTTCATCGAGCTGCAGGGCACCGCCGAGGGCCACGCCTTCCGCCGCGACGAACTCGATGCGCTGCTGGCGCTCGCGGAGTCCGGCTGTCGCGAACTGTTCGCGGCGCAGCAGGCGGCGCTGGCACAGCCGTGAATCTGGTACTGGCCAGCAGCAACGCCGGCAAGTTGAGCGAGCTGCGCGAACTGCTGGGCGACGGTTTCACCCTGCACGCGCAGTCCGAATTCGGCGTGGGCGACGCCGAGGAAACCGGCCTGTCGTTCGTCGAGAACGCCATCCTCAAGGCGCGCCACGCCGCACGCGCAACGGGCCTGCCTGCCTTGGGCGACGACTCCGGGCTGTGCGTGGATGCGCTGAATGGCGCGCCGGGGCTGTATTCCGCCCGCCATGCCGGGCGCCACGGCGACAGCGAAGCCAACATCGACAAACTGCTGCGCGAACTCGACGGCATACCTGACGCAGAGCGCAACGCGCGCTTCGTCTGCGTGCTGGCCCTGCTGCGGCACGCCGACGACCCCATGCCGCTGGTCGCCGAGGGCGTCTGGTGCGGCCGCATCCTGCGCGCGCGCCAAGGCGGCAACGGCTTCGGCTACGACCCGGTGTTCTACTCGCCCACCCATGCCTGCGGCGCTGCGGAGCTGCCGGCCCACATCAAGAACCGCGACAGCCATCGCGGCATCGCATTGGCGAAGCTGCAGGAGCGGTTGCGGAATCCGTGATGCCCGCCTCCGCGGGAATGACGAGAAAACGAGCACCCATGCTGACCACGCCGCCGCTTTCGCTCTACGTCCACCTGCCCTGGTGCGTGCGCAAATGCCCGTACTGCGATTTCAATTCGCACGCGCAGCGCGGCGCACTGCCCATCGATGCGTATGTGGACGCATTGATCGCCGACCTCGACTTCGACCTGCCGCTGGCGTGGGGCCGCATCGTGCACAGCGTGTTCTTCGGCGGCGGCACGCCGTCGCTGTTTCCGCCCGAGGCGATCGACCGCTTCCTGCAGCAGGCCAGCGCGCGGCTGCGCTTCGCGCCCGATGCCGAAATCACCCTGGAAACCAACCCGGGCACGGTGGAACACGGCCCGTTCCCCGGTTACCGCGCGGCCGGCGTCAATCGCCTGAGCCTCGGCGTGCAGAGTTTCGACGACGGCTGCCTGCAGCGGCTCGGGCGAATCCACTCCAGCGGCGACGCCGAACGTGCGGTCAAGGCCGCGCAGGATGCCGGCTTCGACAATCTCAACCTCGACCTGATGTATGCGCTGCCGCAGCAGACGCTGGCGATGGCGCTGCACGACGTGGATCGTGCCATCGCCCTGCAGCCAACCCACGTCAGCCACTACCAGCTCACGCTCGAGCCCAACACGGCGTTCGCCGTGCGCAAGCCCGCGGGCATCCCCGACGAGGACAGCGCCTGGGACATGCAGGAGGCCTGCCAGGCGCGGCTGGCCGAGACCGGCTTCGCCCAATACGAGACCAGCGCCTACGCACGCGACGGCCGGCAGTGCGCGCACAACCTCAACTACTGGCGGTTCGGCGACTACCTTGGCATCGGCGCGGGCGCGCACGGCAAGCTGACCCTGGGCGCCACCCGGCAGGTGCTGCGCCGCTGGAAGCTCAAGCATCCCACCGACTACCTGGCCAAGGCCGGCACCCATGCGGCGATCGGCGGCGATGACTACCTGACCGAGCAGCGCCTGCCGTTCGACTTCATGCTGAACGCGCTGCGCCTGAACGAAGGCGTGCCGCTGTCGATGTTCGAAGCACGCACCGGCCTGCCCCGCGCGGCCATTGCGGAGCGGCTGGCACACGCGCACCAGCGCGGCTGGCTGGAGCCGGATGCCGACTGGCTGCGCCCGACCGAACTGGGCCGGCGCTTTGCCAACGACGTGATCAGCCTGTTCCTGGACTGACCCCCGCCGCCCAATGGATTGAGGCGGCGACCCATCGCGCATACCATGCAGGACATTGCTGTTGTGCAGGGGGCGTTCCACCCGTGGCTTCATCCACAAACTCAGCCTCTCCAGCTGCGGCCACCTTGGCCAACACAACCCTGCCCCGCCGTGCGCGCCAGGCCCTTGAACGGGTGCTGGTGGATGTCCGCGCGGAAATGGGCCAGCAATTGCCGCAGCTCCTCCAGGAGTCCGAACTGGCGCTGGCGCGCGCGGCGCCCAGCAGCGACTCCAAACTGGAGTCGGCGCGATTGACGTCCATTCGCAATCTGGGCCGGGGCGTGCAGGCGTTCTCTCGCCGCTATCTGGCATCGATTGAAACCTCGCTGGCCAACCTGCAGGCGACGCGGTCCGCGCAAGGCAAGCCGACCGACCACCCGGTGCTGGAACTGCAACTACTCGAAGATGAGGTCGTCAGCGACGAAACCACGCTGGTGAACATGGCCAGCCGGATGGAATCGCGCAACAGCCTGGCGCTGCAGCTTCTGGGTCAACGCTTTGGCGTGCTGGCCGGCGCCCCGGCCTTCGATGGCGAGTCCCTGCCTCTGGGCCCGTATGCCTTGTGCAATGCGCTGGCCGATGCCGCCGACAAACTCGAGCTGTCGCGTTACGCGCGGTTGTTGCTGTTCCAGCAATTCGAAAAGGCGATGGCGGAGTTCTACCCGCCGATGCTGGACGCGCTCAATGCCCGCCTGGCGCAGGACGGCATCCTGCCGTATCTGAGCTTCGTTCCGGTGCGGGTGCGCCCGGGCTCGGCGGCGCCCGCTGCGGCAGCGGCGGCGGCAGCGGCAGCCGCTGCGGCTGAGGATCGTGGCCACGCCGGCGAACACGCTGGCGGGCACGGCGGCGACAGCGCGCCGCATCAGGATGCCGGCCATGCGGGATCTGCCGCGCAATCCCCGTCGTCCTCGGCAGCAGCGGAGGCCGCCAACCCCGGTTTTGCCGCGCTGCAGGACCTGTTGCACCGGCGACGCGCGCTGATCAACAAGCTGCGCCCCGGCGTGCAGGACGAGCGCGCGCGCGCGCAACTGCCCCACGGCGAAGTGCTGGGCGCGCTGCAGCACATGCGCAACACCGCCACCAAGGCCGACTCGCCAGTCGATTTCCGGCAGATCCTGCTGGCCCAGGCGCGCCAGCTGCACGGCCACGGCGTGTCCCTGGCGGAAGCCGACAACGACAGCTTCGAATTGCTCAACCTGTTCATGAACCAGCTGCAGCGCGAGCTGCGCAAGTCCAGCCCCGGCGAAACGCTGGTGGATCGCTTGCGCCTGCCGCTGGTGCAGCTGGCGATGCGCGACCAGAGCTTCTTCACCAACGCCGAACACCCCGGGCGCCAACTGCTGGACGCGGTGTCGCTGGCTGGCGCGCGCTGGCTGGCGGACGATGACCTTGATAGCCAATGGCTCGGCCTGCTGCAGCGCGCGGTTGCATCCGTGCAGCATGACAGCGATGCCGGGCTGGACACGTTCACCGACGCCAACCAAACCCTGCAGGCGGGCCTGCAGGCACTGGCGCGCAAGGCGGAAATGGCCGAGCGCCGGCAGGTGGACGCGGCGCGCGGCCGCGAGAAGCTGGAAGTCGCGCGGCGGCGCGCGCAAACCGAGATCGCGCGGCTGACCGAAGGCCGCAACCTGCCCGAATTCCAGACCGCCCTGCTGGAACAGGCCTGGGTGGATGTGCTGTCGTTGGCGCACCTGCGCAACGGCGAGCATTCCGATGCCTGGCTGCAGCTGCTGGACGTGACCACCCGCATCATCGACACCTGCACCGCGGAATCGGCGCCACCGCTGGGCCCCACCGAGCTCGAATGCATGCGCGCTGCGCTGGAGCAGGTGGGTTACCACAGCGAGAACGTGGAGGCGATCGTGCACCGGCTGGCTGCGGGCGGCGACGCTGCCGACGAACCCGCCACCGACCCGGATCTGCTGCTGCAGCTGGGCACCCAGGTTCGGCTGGGGGAAGGCCATGCCCCCGCCAGCAAGGCCGACGCGCCGCTCCTGTCGACCGATGAACAGTCCGCGATGGAGCTGCTGCGCACCCTGCGCGAGCCGGCATGGGTTGAAATCGAAAATGACCAGGGACAGGCGCAGCGCTATCGGCTGGCCTGGGTCAGTGCCCACACCGGCCAGATCCTGGTGGTGAATCGGCGGGGCCAGCGAACCAGTCATGACGAGCTGGAAACGCTGGCACGCAAGCTGGCCGAGGGCCAGATGCGCCTGCTGGTGGGCGACACGCCGCCTGCCGAAGCGGCATGGGATGCGACGATCACCAGTCTGCTGAGAACCGCCGGCGAACCCGATGCACTGCCTGACGGAGGCAACCATGGGCATTGAATCCCGCCGCCAGCCACGCCGTGCGGTGCCCGGCATGGTGACGGTCTTCGACACCATCAGTGAAGAAACCGTGGGCCATCTGGGCAATCTTTCGGTGGGCGGCATGCTGCTGGTTGCCAGTCGCAGTCTGCCTGACGATGCGCTGTTCCAGTTCCGCTTCAACCTGCCCGACGACATCGGCGCCGCGCAGCCGCTGGAAGTCGGCGCGCATGTCCTGTGGCAAGCGCGAGCTGGCGCACCGGGGCAGTCGTGGATCGGCATGCGCTTCCTCGGCCTGTCGCCGGACGCGTTGCGCAGGCTGCGCAACTGGGCGGAGCTGGCGCCTGCGCACCCCTGATTCAGGCACAGGTGGCGCTGCGGCAAACGGACGGATGCGCGACAATCGCGGCGTCTCCCCTGTCGCGCTGTCGCCATGTCCACGACCTCCCTCGCCGCTCTTTTTCCGCACCACCTCGGCCAATTGCAGTCGCACGCCGCCGAGGCGCTGCGCCGTGGCGGCTTCGATTGCCTGCTGATCGCCAGCGGCACGCTGCACTACCAGGCCTTCGACGACCGCGACTATCCGTATGCGGTGAACCCGCAGTTCAAGGCCTGGTTGCCGCTCACCCAGGCTCCCGGCAGCTGGCTGATCGTCACTCCAGGCCAGCGCCCGACACTGCTGTTCCTGCAACCACACGACTACTGGCACGTGGTGCCGGCTGCACCCAGCGGCTACTGGGTCGAGCACTTCGACATCCACATCATCCGCACGCCGGACGACGCGCTGCAGCACCTGCCTGGCGATCTCTCCCGCTGCGCAATCCTGGGCGAGGCGCAGAGTGCGATCGGCGACTGCATCCCCAACAACCCGCCGCCGGTACTCGCCTACCTGGATTACCAACGCGCGTTCAAGACGCCCTATGAAGTCGAGATGATGCGGCAGGCCAACCGCATCGGCGCACGCGCACACCGCGCCGCCGAGCGCGCCTTTCGCGCGGGTTCCAGCGAGTTCGGCATCCATCTGGCGTATTGCCAGGCCGCCGGGCAGGATGCCAACGACCTGCCCTACGGCAACATCATCGCGCTCAACGAACACGGCGCCGTGCTGCACTACACCCAGCGAGACCGCCTGCCGCCCGCGCCGGTGCGCAGTTTCTTGATCGACGCCGGCGCCAGCTTCGGCGGCTATGCCAGCGACATCACGCGCACGTATTCGGCCAACGACGACGACTTCGCGGCGATGATCCGCGCCGTGGATGCCGCGCAGCTGGCGCTGTGCGACATGGTGCGTGCCGGCACCGATTACGCCCGCATCCACATGCAGGCGCATTTGCTGCTGGCCGGCGTGCTGCGCGATTCCGGCGTGCTCAAGGTCGCACCCGAGGACGCGCTGGCAAGTGGCGTGTCCAGCGCGTTCTTCCCGCACGGCATCGGCCACGGCATCGGCTTGCAGGTGCACGACGTCGCGGGCTTTGCCGCCTCCGATGCAGGCGGCCACATCGCAAAGCCGGACGGCCACCCCTTCCTGCGCCTGACCCGCACGCTGCAACCGGGCATGGTGGTGACCATCGAACCGGGCATCTATTTCATCGACATGCTGCTGGACGAGCTGAAGGCCAAGGGCCTGGGCGATGCCGTGGACTGGTCGCGGGTGGAGGCCTTCAAGCCCTGTGGCGGCATTCGCATCGAGGACGACGTGGTCTGCACCGACGGCGAGCCGATCAACCTCACGCGCGAAGCGTTCGCGGCGGTCTAGCGGAATTGCTGCATCGCCTGGCCGGCATGGCGGGGAAGGTGATCGAGCGCGCCATGGAGGGCGCGCGGCCGCGAATCGTAGCCGGACGCGAAGCCTGAGCGGCGAGCGCGTTCCCCCGCCATGCCGGCCGGGCGGCGCGATCACCCCGCCATCAGTGCTTCCACCTCGTCCGCGCTGCGTTCCAGCGCGCCAGTCAGCACGCGGTGGCCATCGCGGGTGATCAGCACATCGTCTTCGATGCGGATGCCGATGCCGCGCCATTTCGCCGGCACCGCGGGATCATCCGCGGGAATGTAGAGCCCGGGCTCGATGGTGAACACCATGCCCGGCTCCAGCAGCCGGGAAGCGCCATCGATCCGGTATTCGCCAACGTCGTGCACGTCCAGCCCCAGCCAATGCCCGGTCTTGTGTCGGTAAAACCGCTTGTAATCGCCGTCCGCAAGCACGCGCTCCAGCGTCCCCTTGAGCAACCCGAGCGACAGCAGGCCCTCCGACAGCGTGCGCACCGCAGCATCGTGCCCCGCCTCGTAAGCCGTATTGGGCCTGGCTTGCGCCAGCGCCGCCGCCTGCGCGGCGCACACCAGGTCATGCAGCGCCCGCTGCGCCTTGCTGAACCGGCCATTGACCGGGAAGCTGCGGGTGATGTCGGCGGCATAGCCGCGGTATTCGGCGCCGGCGTCGATCAACACCAGGTCGCCTGCGCGGGACTTTGCGTTGTTGGCGCCGTAATGCAGCACGCAGGCATTGGCGCCCGCACCCACGATGCTGGCATAGGCGGGCTGCGCATCGTGCCTGCGAAACACGCGCTCGATTTCTGCCTGCAGCTCGTATTCGTGGATGCCCGCGCGGGCCGCGCGCATCGCGGCACGATGGGCCTCGATGCTGATGTCGGCGGCTTTTTGCAGCAGCTGGATTTCGTCCGCCGACTTGAACAGGCGCATTTCATCCAGCAAGTGCCCCAGCTCGAGGAACTCCTGCGGCGGCTGCGCACCCTGCCTTGCCTGCGCGCGCACGCGGTTGATCCAGCCGATCAGCTTGAGATCGAACTCGGCGTCGCGGCCAAGCGGGTAATGCACGCGACGGCGGTTTTCCAGCAGGCCGGGCAGGATGTCGTCGATGTCGGAAATCGGGTAGGCATCATCCACGCCCAGCGTGTCGATCACGCCTTCCGGCCCCAGCCTCGGCCCGTCCCAGCCTTCGCGCCCGGGATCGCGTTCGCGACAGAACAGGATGGTTTCGCCATGCTTGCGGCCCGGCACCAGCACCAGCACCGCGTCGGGCTCGGCAAAGCCGGTCAGATACCAGAAGTCGGAATCCTGCCGATACGGGTAGTGGGTGTCGCGGCTGCGGATGCGCTCCGGCGCGGCTGGCAGAATCAGGATCGCGCCATCGCCCGCCGTCGCCATCAACTGCTGGCGGCGGCGAGCCAACACGGTGCGCCAATGGGTCGTCAACGGCCGCATGGTCGATCAGTGCAGGCTTTGGCGGTGCTGCGCTCCCAATACGCAGTCCGCATGCAACAGCAATACCGCCATGCGCAGGTATTCCTCGATCTCGGCCAGCGCATCCTCGTCGCTGGCGTCATCGGCCTCGTCTATTTGTGCCGCACCCAGATTGGCGAGGTCGCGCAGCGCTTCCTGCCCATCCTCGGTCAGGGATTTTCCGCCTACCGCCAAACCGAACCCGCCCAGGAAGGACCTGCACCACGCGAACAGCGCGTCAGCCCGCTTGATGGCGCGCTCGCCATCCGGCAACAACAGCTGGAAGCCGAACGACGGGTCGCCCAACTGCGACACGCTGGCCGCACGCAGGCGATCCAGCACGTCTCCGGCAACCGGCGTTGGCAGCGCGGGGTCGGCCATGACCAGCGCCAGCCATCCCGCGGCATCGCCACCACCGGCGGCCAACCAGCCGCACAGCGCGCCGTGCAGCTCCGCAGGACTGCTGGCAAGGTGCAGGCGGTCGGCGGCCTGCTCCACCTCGGCCCAGTCCGGCAACTCGATTTCGCTCACGCGCTCAACCTCTGCGGGGGAGTGACGAGTGTAGCAACCACGGCTTGCCGCTTGTTGTCGGCAAGGGCACGCGCCTAAACTCGGCGGATGGGCATGCGCGGCATTCCGGCAAAACGAGTCGTGTCATGCAGTGCGCTGCTGGCGCCGCTGCCTGCCATCGCGGCGGACGTGGATCTTCCGGCCGACCATTTGCTGGTGCTGCTGCTGGCATCGCTGGTGCTGGCCCTGGCCGCGCTGGCAATTGCCGGCCATCGCCGCCGCGAACGCGAGCAACTGGAGCACCTGCGCAAGCTGCGCGAGCGCGAACAACGCCTGCGGCTGTCGTTATGGGCCTCGAACGAACTGTACTGGCAGTACGACCTGCGCACGCGGGAGCTGGAAAAAACCCGGGTGGCGCCCGACCAGGCCAACGACCTGGCCGTGCACATCGCCCTGGACAAGAATCCGCAGATCCACCCGGAGGACCTGCCGCTGGTGTTGCAGCGGCTGCGCGAATACCTGCGCGGGCTGACGCCCATCTTCATGTCCGAGCAGCGGATCCTGGGCGAGGACGCACACTGGCAATGGGTCCGGATCCGCGGCCGGGCAATCGAACGCGACGGGGCCGGGCGCGTGATTCGCCTCGCCGGCACGGCGCGCAACGTCGATACGCTTCACCAGTTGGAGAGCCAGCGCAAGATCGCCACCGAGGTGATGCGCAGCATGGCCGAGTCGGTGGCCGTGCTTGACGCCGATTTCCGCTTCGTGGCCGTCAATCCCGCGTTCAGCCGCATGACCGGTTACGCGGAGGCCGACGTCCTGGGCAAGGACTCCTCCCTGTTGAACGGCAGCCGGCACGACCCCGCGTTCTACGAGCAAGCACGCAACGCCATCAGCATCAACGACGGCTGGGCCGGCGAGATGTGGCAGCAGTGCAGGGACGGGCGCGAATTCCTCTGCGCCATGCAGTGCAACGCCATCCTCGAACCCGGCAGCAACCGCAGGCTGTACGTGCTGGTGGCCAACGACATCACCGAACGCCGTCGGATCGAACAGGAACTGCGCTACCTGGCCAACTACGACACGTTGACCAACCTGCCCAACCGCACGCTGTTGGCCGAGCGCCTGGCACACGCCATCGTGCATGCCCGCAGGCACGGCTCCTGCCTGGCCCTGCTGTTCCTCGACCTCGACAATTTCAAGAACATCAATGACTCGCTGGGCCATGCCACCGGCGACCGCGTCCTGCGCGCGGTGGCGCGCCGCCTGCAGGAGGTGCTGGGCGCAGGGCGAACGGTGGCGCGGGTCAGCGGCGACGAGTTCGTCGCCATCCTGGAGAATCTGGCCGACGCAGGCGAGGCGGAACGCGCCGCCCTGCGGATCATCGAGGCCTTCGACATCCCGCTGCGTCTCGATGAGCGCTACGAATTCACCATTTCGCCCTCGATCGGCATCAGCCTGTTCCCCGAGCACGCACAGGTGCCAACCGACATGCTCAAGCACGCCGATACCGCCATGTATCAGGCCAAAAGCAGCGGCAAGCGCGGCTTCGTGCGTTACGCGCACAGCATGGACGACGACATCCGCCGCCGCGCCAATCTGATTGCCGCACTGCGCAAGGCGGTGGAGCGGGACGAACTGTCGCTGGTGTACCAGCCGCAGCTGGTCCTGCAGGAGCGCCGGGTTGGCGCGGCCGAAGCCTTGTTGCGCTGGAACAGCCCCGAGTTCGGCGTCGTCACGCCCAGCGAGTTCATCCCGCTGGCCGAGGAAAGCGGAATGATCCTGCCGATCGGCGAATGGGTGCTGCAGCAGGCATGCCGCACGCTGGCCGGCTGGCATCAGGCTGGCGCGGATCCTCGACTGAAGGTGTCGGTGAATGTCTCCGCGCTGCAACTGTTGCGCAGCGATCTGGTGGCCACGGTGTCCGCGGCGCTGGAACACAGCGGGCTGCCGGCCGCCGCGCTGGAACTGGAGCTGACCGAAAGCGTGCTGATGGCCAATGCCGAGGTCGTGCGCGAACGCCTGCTCGCCTTCCGCCGGCTGGGCATCGCGATCGCCGTGGACGACTTCGGCACCGGCTATTCCTCGCTTGCCTACCTGCACCGCCTGCCGATCAATACGCTGAAGATCGACAAGGCGTTCATCGACGGTTTGGCCATGCCCGACGACCACGAGGACGCCACGATCACCACCACCGTCATCGCCATGGCCCGCACGCTTGGCCTGCAGGTCGTGGCCGAGGGCGTGGAAACCGCGGAGCAGCTCGCTTTCCTGGAACACAACGCGTGCAGCATCGTGCAGGGCTACTGGATCTCGCGGCCACTGGAGGCCGGCGCCTGCCTGCGTTTCATCCTCGCCGCGCAGGCGCGCCAGCACGCACCGCAGGTGCTTCTTGACCCCGGCACGGCGCCTGCCTAAGGTGGCCGGATGGACAAGGCCAACCTGCACGGGGAACTGCACAAGCTGCTGGCTCGCATCGACCTGCTGGCCGGTCGCATGCAGCGCCTGCAGGATGAGAACCGCAGCCTGCGCCAGCAGGTCGAGCAAATGACCGGCGAACGGGCACAACTGCTGAACAAGCAGGAGCAGGCGCGCAGCCGGGTGGAAGCGATGATCGGGCGGCTGAAGTCGCTGGAGCAGCACACATGAGCGAACCGGTCACCGTCCGTATCCTCGACCGCGAATACACCATTGGCGTCGGCGACGAAGAGCGTGCCGGCCTGGCGGTGGCCGCGCGCTTGCTGGATGCGCGGATGCGCGAATTGCGCGGCGGCAACAAGCTGGTGCCACCCGACCGGCTGGCAGTGCTGACCGCGCTCAATTTCGCGCACGAGTTGCAGCAGGCGAAGGGCACTGCAGCAGCCACCGCCGACGACAGCGGCACGCTTGCCCTGCTGGCCGAAGCCAATCGCAAGCTGGATGCACTGCTGGCATAAAGCTGAATCACTCAGCCAGCACGCCCCGATTCCCCTTCACCACCGCACGCGGCAGGCTATACTGCCGGCGTCCTCTGCTGTGTGCGACGGCGTGCGCAACATTCGCCTTGTCCCTTAATGACGACAACGGGAGTGCAATGGTAGCCGGGAGTGCAAGTCCGCCTTGAGCGGGAAGCCCGATGGTCGCCACGCATTCCCACTTGAACCCCGGGTTCAAGGTCGTTTCGCATGCATCGCCACGGCGGAGACATCTTTCCTTCCCGCAGCACGGTTCGCCACCCGCGTGAGCTCGCCATCCGACCGCGCCGCGCTGCGCAAGACACTGCGCGAACGACGCCGCAGCCTTGCTGCACAGCAGCGCATCGCCGCCGCCAATGACCTGGCCACGCGCCTGTTGGCGCTGCCGTTCCTGCAGGAACATGGCAGCCCCGTCTCCGGCTACGTGGCCGGCTATTGGGCGATGGATGGCGAGATCGGCCTGCACGCTTTCCAGCTGCGCCTGCCTGCATCGCTGATCTACTGCCTGCCGATGCTGCATGACGACGGCACCCTGCGCTTTGCGCCGTGGCGCGCGGGCGACCCGCTGGTGACCAACCGCTACGGCATTCCCGAGCCCGACATCAGCGCGAGCGCCGCGCTGACGGCCGAACACATGACCCTGCTGGTACTGCCACTGGTGGGCTTCGATGCGGCGTGCAACCGGCTTGGCATGGGTGCCGGCTGGTACGACCGCAGCCTCGCTTTCCGCAGCGCGCAAGCTGCACCGCCCTGGCTGGTGGGCGCCGGCTTCGCGATCCAGCGCGTGGATGCCCTGCACAGCGAAGCCTGGGACGTGCGGCTGGATGCGATTTGCTGCGAAGACTCGACCTATCTCGCCAAGGACACCGCATGAGCAAGCCACGGCGCTACTGGATGATGAAGTCCGAGCCGGACGCGTTTTCCATCGACGACCTGGCGCGCGTCGGCACCGAGCCATGGAACGGCGTGCGCAACTACCAGGCGCGCAACTTCATGCGCGACGGCATGCGCGTGGGCGATGGCGTGATGTTCTATCACTCCAACTGCAAGGTGCCCGGCATCGTCGGGCTGGCGACCGTGGCCAGCGCCGCCTACCCGGACAGCACGCAATTCGATTCGCGATCGCATTACTTCGACCCCAAGGCGACGCAGGAAACGCCGCGCTGGTTCCTGGTCGACATCGCGTTCGAGCGCAAGCTCAGGCGGATCATCCCGCTGGAGGAAATCCGCAGCTACGCCGACGAACTGGGCGAGGGCTTCGCGCTGACCGCGCGCGGCAGCCGGCTGTCGGTGTTCCCCGTCACCACCTCGCAATGGAAACTGCTGCTTTCACTGGAGTGATGCAATGAGTGATGCCAAGAAACTCGCCGCCGAAAAAGCCATCGAATACGTCGAGGACGGCATGATCGTCGGCGTTGGCACCGGCTCCACGGTCGCGTACTTCATCGATGCACTTGCGCCGTGGAAAGACCGCATCAAGGGCGCGGTCTCCAGTTCGGAGCAAAGTACCGCGCGCCTGAAATCCCACGGTATCGACGTCATCGACCTGAACGCCGCCGGCCCGCTGTCGCTGTACGTGGACGGCGCGGACGAATGCGACCCGCGCAAGCATTTGATCAAGGGCGGCGGCGCCGCACTGACCCGCGAGAAAATCATCGCCGAGGCCAGCGAGCGCTTCATCTGCATCGTGGACCCCAGCAAGCTGGTGCCGGTGCTCGGCAAGTTCCCGCTGCCGGTGGAAGTGATCCCGATGGCGCGCAGCCTGGTCGCCCGCGAGATTCTGCGGCTGACCGGTGGCCAGCCGGTGTGGCGCGATGGCGTGGTCACCGACAACGGCAATGTCATCCTCGACGTGCACAACCTGACCATCGTCGACCCGGTGGCGGTGGAGCGCGAGCTCAACCAGATCCCCGGCGTGGTCGCGGTGGGCCTGTTCGCGCGCCGCCCGGCCGACGTGGTGATCGTCGGCGGGCAGCCGCCGCAGCTGCTCTGAGGCGGGGCGTCACGCCCCGTCCAGCAATTCCCGGTTGCGCACCGCGCCCTTGTCTGCGCTGGTCGCCAGCAGCGCATACGCCTTCAACGCCACGCTGACCTTGCGTCCGCGCGGCTGCGCGGGCTTCCAGCCCCGCGCGTCCTGCTCCGCGCGGCGCAAGGCAAGCTCGCCTTCATCGACGCGCAATTCGATGGAACGCTGCGGAATGTCGATGCGGATGCGGTCGCCGTCGCGAACCAGTCCGATCGCCCCGCCCGCCGCCGCTTCCGGCGACGCGTGGCCGATCGACAAGCCCGATGTGCCGCCGGAAAAACGGCCATCGGTCAACAACGCGCACTGCTTGCCCAAGCCCTTCGACTTCAGATAGCTGGTCGGATACAGCATCTCCTGCATGCCCGGCCCGCCCTTCGGACCTTCGTAGCGGATCACCACCACCTCGCCGCGCTTCACCTCATCGCCAAGGATGCCGGCCACCGCCGCGTCCTGGCTTTCGTAGACGCGCGCGCGGCCCTCGAACACGTGGATGGACTCGTCCACGCCGGCGGTCTTCACCACGCAGCCATCGACCGCGAGGTTGCCGTACAGCACGGCGAGTCCACCCTCCTGCGAATAGGCATGCTCGACGCTGCGGATGCAGCCCTCGGCCCGATCCAGATCCAGCGTCGGCCAGCGGGTGGACTGGCTGAAGGCGACCTGGGTCGGGATGCCGGCGGGGCCGGCGCGGTAGAACGTGTGCACTGCCTCGTCATCGACCGTGGCAATGTTCCACTGCGCGATGGCCTCGCCCAGTGTCTGCGCATGCACGGTCGCGGTGTCCACGTGCAGCAGCCCGCCACGCGCCAGCTCGCCGAGGATCGCCATGATCCCGCCGGCGCGGTGCACGTCCTCCATGTGGTACTTGGGCGAATTCGGCGCGACCTTGCACAGCTGCGGAACCCGGCGCGACAGGCGATCGATGTCGCGCAGGGTGAAGGCGACTTCCGCTTCCTGCGCCGCGGCGAGCAGGTGCAGGATGGTGTTGGTGGAACCGCCCATCGCGATGTCCAGCGTCATCGCATTTTCAAAGGCCTCCAGCGTGGCGATGCCGCGCGGCAATGCGGTGGCGTCTTCCGCGCCGTACCAGCGATGGCAAAGCTCCACGATCAGGCGCCCGGCGCGCTTGAACAGCGCTTCGCGGTCCGCGTGGGTGGCCAGCATGGTGCCATTGCCCGGCAGCGAAAGCCCCAATGCCTCGGTCAGGCAATTCATCGAGTTGGCGGTGAACATGCCGCTGCACGAACCGCAGGTCGGGCAGGCGTTGCGTTCGTATTCGGCAACCGTTTCGTCTGATGCGTGTTCGTCGGCCGCGATCACCATCGCATCGACCAGGTCGAGCTTGTGTTCGGCAAGCCCCGTCTTGCCCGCTTCCATCGGGCCGCCGGACACGAACACCGTGGGGATGTTCAGCCGCAGCGCGGCCATCAGCATGCCGGGGGTGATCTTGTCGCAGTTGGAGATGCACACCAGCGCGTCGGCGCAGTGCGCATTCGCCATGTACTCCACCGAATCTGCAATCACTTCGCGCGAGGGCAGCGAGTACAGCATGCCGTCGTGGCCCATCGCGATGCCGTCATCCACGGCGATGGTGTTGAACTCTTTCGCGATGCCACCGACCGCTTCGATTTCACGCGCCACCAGCTGGCCCATGTCCTTCAAATGCACATGGCCCGGCACGAACTGGGTGAAGGAATTTGCAATCGCGATGATGGGCTTGCCGAAGTCACCATCGCGCATGCCGGTGGCACGCCACAGCGCACGCGCGCCGGCCATGTTGCGGCCGTGGGTGGAGGTCTTCGAGCGATAATCGGGCATGGCGAGGCATCGATGTGGTTTGGGGGGAGGCGCTGCAAGCCTTGATTCTGCTGCGTTTGCGCGGTTTCAGCTGCAACTTTTCGATATGCGAAATCAGCATGAGAAAAGTGTTGACAACAACGCTTTCGGCATGTTCCTCTAAAAACATGCTGCAACGCCACATGCCCCCGCCGATCCCGATGACCGCCTCTCAGGCGGCATCCATTCTCGTACTCGTACTCATTACCTCGCCCACAGGTGCGGGACGATCCGGCGTGTAAGCAGCAAACACACAACGCCAGAATCGCAAAACCCCGCATCGAAAGGTGCGGGGTTTTTTCGTTCTGGCCTCCGCTTCACTCCCCCAACCCAGGAACACTCGCAATGACCAGCAACACACCTCGCATCGCCATCATCGGCT
The DNA here is from genome assembly GCF_024498955.1 of Thermomonas paludicola. Taxonomy (GTDB): domain Bacteria; phylum Pseudomonadota; class Gammaproteobacteria; order Xanthomonadales; family Xanthomonadaceae; genus Thermomonas; species Thermomonas paludicola. The sequence continues at coordinate 2,315,567 of NZ_CP093311.1, forward strand.
ACGGCAGCCAGGGCCGCGCGCACGCGCTCAACCTGCGCGACTCCGGCTTCGACGTCACCGTTGGCCTGCGCCCGGGCGGCCCCACCGAACTGAAGGCCAAGGCCGACGGCTTCACCGTGAAAGCGCCGGCCGAGGCGGTGAAGGGCGCGCAGATCGTCGCCGTGCTCACCCCCGACATGGTGCAGCCGCAGCTCTATGGCGAAGTCGTCGAGCCGAACATGGACGCGGGCGCCTGCCTGCTGTTCGCGCACGGCTTCAACGTCCACTACGGGCAGATCAGCCCGCGCGACGACCTGGACGTGGTGCTGGTCGCGCCGAAGGGCCCGGGCGCGCTGGTGCGCCGCGAATACGAGATCGGCCGCGGCGTGCCGTCGGTCTACGCCGTGCACCAGGATCGGAGCGGCAATGCCGAGCAGCTCGCGCTCAGCTACTGCGCAGGCATCGGCGGCGCGCGCCAGAACGCCATCAGGACCACCTTCCAGGAAGAAACCGAGACCGACCTGTTCGGCGAGCAGGCGGTGCTGTGCGGCGGCGCCACGCGGCTGGTGCAGGCCGGCTGGGAAACGCTGGTGGAAGCCGGCTACCAGCCCGAGGTCGCCTACTACGAATGCCTGCACGAACTGAAGCTGATCGTCGACCTGTTCTACGAAGGCGGCATCACCCGCATGCACGAGTTCATCAGCGAAACCGCGCAGTACGGCGCGCTGACCCGAGGCGACTACGTGGTGGACGCCAACACCCGCGCGCAGATGAAGAAAGTGCTGACCGAGATCCAGGACGGCAGTTTTGCCCGCCAATGGATCGCCGAATATGCCGCCGGCAACGCCAACTACAAGGCGATGAAACAGGCCGACCTGGAACATCCCATCGAAACCATCGGCAAGAAATTGCGCGCCAACATGAAGTGGCTGGACACCGCGCCCGCCCTGAAACCCGCCGAGGCCGCGTGATGAACGGCGCCCGCTGGCTCGCGCAGGCGTTGGTGGCCGAAGGGGTGGACACCCTGTTCGGCTATCCCGGCGGCGCGATCATGCCGTTTTACGACGCCCTGCACGACACCCCGCAACTCCGCCACGTGCTGCCACGACATGAACAAGGCGCGGCGTTCGCGGCAAATGGATATGCGCGGGCCAGCGGGCGGGTGGGCGTCTGCGTGGCGACCTCCGGCCCCGGCGCATCGAACCTGGTCACCGGCATCGCCGACGCGATGCTGGACTCGGTGCCGATGGTGATCGTCACCGGCCAGGTACCCACCACGCTGATGGGCACCGACGCGTTCCAGGAGCTGGATGTGTTCGGCATGACCTTGCCGATGGTCAAGCACAGTTTCATCGCCCGCCGCGTCGAGGACCTGCCGATGATCGTCGGCGAAGCCTTCCGGCTGGCGCGTTCGGGCCGTCCCGGCCCGGTGCTGATCGACCTGCCCAAGGACGTGCAGAACGCCGACGCAGCACACCTTCCGGCGCACGTCCCGCTGGCCACGGATGCACCTGAACCGCCCAGGGATGCATCGCTGCACGCAGCGCTGGCGCTGATCGCGCAGGCGCAGCGGCCGGTGATCTACGGCGGTGGAGGCATCGCGCTGGGCGATGCGGTCGCCGCGTTCCGCACCTTCGTCGATGCCACCCAGATCCCGACCGTGCTGACCCTGAAAGGGCTGGGTGCCCTGCCCACCCAGCATCCCCTCAACCTCGGCATGCTGGGCATGCACGGCAGCCGCGCCGCCAACGTGGCGGTGCAGGAAGCAGACCTGCTGATCGTGGTGGGCGCACGCTTCGACGACCGCGCCACCGGCAAGCTGGCCGAATTCGCCCCGCATGCGCGCATCGTGCATGTCGATCTGGACGCCTGCGAAATCGGCAAATTGCGCCATGCCGATGCCGGCGTGCGTGGCGACATCGTCACGGCCCTGACCCGGCTGACGCTGCCCTGCGCCGCGCATCTGCACGGGCGCAATGGCGTCGCGCGGAAGGCGTGGCGCGCACAGTGCAAGCAGCGCGCACAGCAGCACGCCGCGCGCTACGACGCGCCGGGCGAGGGCGTCTATGCGCCGGCGTTGCTGAAAAGGCTGTCGGAACTGGCGCCCGGGGCCGTGGTTGCCTGCGACGTGGGCCAGCACCAGATGTGGGTGGCGCAGCACTGGCGCATGCAGCACCCGCGCCAGCACCTGACCAGCGGCGCGCTGGGCGCGATGGGCTTCGGCCTGCCCGCCGCGCTGGGCGCGCAAGTGGCGCGCCGCGACGCGCAAGTGATCTGCGTCAGCGGCGACGGCTCGATCATGATGAACCTCCAGGAGCTGGCCACGCTGCGGCGCTACCAGCTGCCGGTGAAGATCGTGCTGCTCGACAACCAGGCGCTGGGCATGGTTCGCCAGTGGCAGGAATTGTTCTTCGACAAGCGCTATTCCGAAGTCGACCTGTCCGACAACCCCGACTTCGCCGCAGTCGCGGCGGCCTTCGGCATCCAGTCCCTGCACGTCAACCGCGCCGATCACGTGGAGGCCGCCCTGCAGGCACTGCTGGCCGCCGATGGCCCCGCGCTGCTGCATGTCGCCATCGATACCGCCGCCAACGTGTGGCCACTGGTGCCACCCAACCGCAACAACGCGCAAATGCTCGACGCGGCCTGCGCCGATGCCGATGCAGCTGCGCCTGCCCGCACCGCCACGGAGATGCCGCATGCGCTACCAGCTTGATCTCACCCTGCGCCGCGCCGAAGGCGCACTGGTACGCGTGCTGGGCACCGCCGAGCGCCGCGGCTTCGCCCCGCTCAGCGTGGATGGCGACGCGCGCGACGACGGCGACCGCTGGCATCTGCGCATGACCGTGGAAGGCGAACGCGAGCCGGAAGGCCTGCTGCAGCAGCTGGCCAAGCTCTACGACTGCCTGGCCGTGGAGATGCAGCCATGTCGATGAACGCGTCGCACAACCGCCGTGGTGTCTTCGCATGGCCGTGCGGCCTTGCAGATGCTTCGGCTGTCGCAGCCTGATGGAGCCTTCGGTAACCGCCGCGCATGCCGTGACCGCCAGCGACGTACTGGCGGCGCAAGCGCGCCTGCGCAGGTATCTGGACGTCACCCCGACCCACTATGCGGAGCGCTTCGGCTGCTGGCTGAAGCTCGAAAACCTGCAGCGCACCGGCTCCTACAAGGTGCGCGGCGCGCTGAACGCACTGCTGGCCGCACGCGAGCGCGGCGACCTGCGCGCCACCATCGCCGCCTCCGCCGGCAACCACGCGCAAGGCCTGGCGTGGGCTGGATACCGGCTTGGCATGCAGGCGATCACGGTGATGCCGCGTACGGCCCCGCAAACCAAGATCGCCGGCGTTTCGCACTGGGGCGCCACCGTGCGCCTGCACGGCGACACCTATGACGAAGCAAAAGCATTCGCCGCAGAACTCGCCGCGCAAAACGGCTATCGCCTGCTGTCCGCGTTCGACGATCCCGACGTGATCGCAGGGCAAGGCACGGTGGGCCTGGAAATCGCCGCTGCCATGCGCCCGGACGTGGTCCTGGTGCCGATTGGCGGCGGCGGGCTGGCGGCGGGCGTCGCGCTGGCGCTGAAGTCGCAGGGCGTGCGCATCATCGGTGCGCAGGTCGAAGGCGTGGATGCCATGGCGCGTGCCCTGCGCGGCGATGACGCCATCGTCGAACCTGCCGCAACGCTGGCCGACGGCGTGCGGGTCAAGGTCCCCGGCCAGCTGACCCGCAGCCTGCTGCACGCGCTGCTGGACGACGTGGTGATCGTGCGCGAAGCCGAGCTGCGCGAAACCCTGGTGCGGCTGGCGCTGGAAGAACACGTGGTTGCCGAGGGCGCTGGCGCACTGGCACTGGCGGCGGGCAAGCGCGTGGCCGGCAAGCGCAAATGCGCGGTGGTGTCCGGCGGCAACCTGGATGCCGGCGTGCTGGCCAGATTGCTGCAGGACGTGCGGCCGCGGCCGCCACGCAAGCCACGGCAACGCAAGCAGGAGCGACTTCCACCGCCGGCAGTCAAGGCGTTCCCGCTTGCTGCCGGCCTTGCCGCAATCACCTGTCGATCCATCCCCGTGCCGCGCCAGGCGCGCGCCGAATCAGAAGAAGAACTCCTCGCATGAAGACTCCCCAGGAACGCGTCCGCATTTTCGACACCACCCTGCGCGACGGCGAACAGTCGCCGGGCTTCACCATGAGCGCCGCGCAGAAGATCGCCTTCGCCCATGCGCTGGCCGACCTCGGCGTGGACGTGATCGAAGCCGGATTCCCGAACAGCTCGCCGGCCGACTTCGGCGCGGTGCAGACCATTGCCCGCGAGGTGCGCGGCGCGTCCATCGCCGGCCTTGCGCGTTGCCATGCGGGCGACATCGAGGCCTGCGCACGCGCGTTGTCGGAAGCGGCCGCACCGCGCATCCACGTGTTCATCTCGACCAGCCCGCTGCACCGCGAACACAAGCTGGGCATGAGCAGGCAGCAGGTGGTCGAGCACGCCATCATGGGCGTGGAACTGGCGCGCAGCCACGTGGACGACGTGGAGTTTTCCGCAGAAGACGCATTCCGCACCGAGCGCGAGTTCCTGGTCGAGGTGTTCGAGGCCGCGATTGCCGCGGGTGCGCGCACCGTCAACGTGCCGGACACCGTGGGCTACGCGACGCCCGAGGAAATCCGCGACCTGTTCCGCTACCTGCGCGCGAACGTGAAGGGCGCGGACGGCGTGGTGTTCAGCGCGCACTGCCACAACGACCTGGGGCTGGCCGTGGCCAATTCGCTGGCCGCCATCGAAGGCGGTGCGCGCCAGGTGGAATGCACCATCAACGGCATCGGCGAACGCGCCGGCAATGCCGCACTGGAAGAACTGGTGATGGCGATGAAGGTGCGCGGCGGCTGGTACGGCGTCGATACCGGCATCGACACGCCGAAGCTGCTGGACACCTCGCGCCTGCTCTCGCGCATCACCGGCATCCAGGTGCAGCGCAACAAGGCCATCGTCGGCGCCAATGCGTTCGCGCATGAGTCCGGGATCCACCAGCACGGCATGCTGAAGCACCGGGGCACCTACGAAATCATGCACCCGCAGGATGTGGGCTGGGCCGAATCGCAGCTGGTGCTGGGCCGCCACAGCGGCCGCGCCGCCGTCGCCGACCGCCTGCGCGCGCTGGGTCACGTCCTTGACGATGCGCGACTGGATGCAGTCATCGCCGATGCCAAGGCGCTGACCCAGACCCAGCACGTGGTCAGCGATCTTGACCTGCTGCGGCTGCTGGACGGCGACCCGTCCGGCGGCGGCTGGCGCATCACCGCGATGTCGCTGATCGACGAAGGCCAACACACCCGCGCCCGCATCGAACTGTCCGATCCCGGCGACCTGCACGTCGCGCAGGAAGCGCAGGGCGATGGCCCGATCGCCGCCCTGTTCGCCGCACTGGCGCGCGCCACCGGCGTGGATTTCGAGCTGGAAAGTTACGAAGTGCACAGCATGGGCATCGGCCGCGATGCACGCGGCGAGGCCAATCTCAGCGCGCGCATCGGCGGTGAAGCCCTGGCCGGCCAAGGCACCAGCCGCGACGTGCTGGAGGCCAGCGCGATTGCCTGGCTGGCGGTGGCCAACCAGGTGCTGCGCAGCCACGCCTCGCAACGCATCGCCGCATTCGCCTGACCTCTCTTCCTTTCCGGAATTCCTTATGCAAGCCACCATCGTCGTGTTGCCGGGGGACGGCATCGGCCCCGAAGTCACCACCACCGCCGTCGCCGTTCTGCGCACCGTTGCCAACCGCCACGGGCACGCGTTTCAGTTTGAGGAACAGTTGATCGGCGGCGCCGCCATCGACGCCTGCGGCACCCCGCTGCCCGAGGCAACCCTGCACGCGGCGGCACGCGCCGACGCCGTGCTGCTGGGCGCAGTGGGCGGACCGAAGTGGTCGGACCCGAACGCAACGGTGCGCCCGGAGCAGGGCCTGCTGGCGATCCGCAAGGCGCTGGGCCTGTATACCAACCTGCGCCCGGTGAAACCGCACGCGGCCACGCTGGGCGCCTCGCCGATCAAGCCGCACCTGCTCCAAGGCGTGGACCTGGTCGTGGTGCGCGAACTCACCGGGGGCATCTACTTCGGCGACAAGACCCGCAGCGACGTTGAGGCCAGTGACCTGTGCCGCTACAGCGTCGCCGAGATCGAGCGCGTGGTGCGCCACGCCGCAGCGCTGGCGCGCGCGCGCAGCGGCAAGCTGACTTCGGTGGACAAGGCCAACGTGCTGGAAACCTCGCGGCTGTGGCGCGAGGTGGCGACGCGCATCGTGCGCGAGGAGTTCCCGGACGTGACGCTGGAACACCAGCTGGTCGATTCGATGGCGATGCACCTGCTGGCGCGCCCGCGCGAATACGACGTGATCGTCACCGAGAACATGTTCGGCGACATCCTCACCGACGAAGCGTCCATGCTGGCCGGCTCGCTGGGCCTGCTGCCATCCGCATCGCTGGGCGACGGCAAGGTTGGCCTGTACGAGCCCATCCACGGCAGCGCGCCGGACATTGCCGGCAAGGGCATTGCCAATCCGTATGCGGCGATCCTCAGCGCCGCGCTGCTGCTGCGGCATTCACTGGGATTGGAACAGGAGGCGCAGTGCGTCGAACAGGCGGTCTCCGACGCACTGGCGGCCGGCGCATTCACCGCCGACCTTGCCACCCGCGGCGGCAACGCGGCCAGCACCCAGGCCGCCACCGCGGCCGTCATCGAACGCCTGCTCGGCTGCCAGGTGCTGGAGCTGCGCGACTGATTCCGCCCTGCAGCGGAATCATGCAGCGTGCGGCGTACTCAAGCCGGCACTGCTCGTGTCAGTGGCAGTACCGGCTCTTCTGCAACTGCGATCCATGCCTGCTGCATTCGGTTTGCGTTCCATCGGCTGCGCCGCTGTCCGCCACCGACCAAGACCGCCCCTGCGCGCCAAAGTTCCACGAGGCGCCCTGCGGCCGCGGCCAAGCCTCCGCCTCAGTGCCCTGCGCGCGCGGCGAACACCCACGGCTGCGCGCGGCGGTGGCGCGCCTCGAACGCCGCGATCGCTTCCCGTGCCTGCAGGGTCGTGCCGATGTCATCCAGGCCGTTGAGCAGGCAGTGCTTGCGGAATGGTTCGACTTCGAACCGGTGCTGCACGCCATCGGGGCGGGTGACGGTCTGCGCGGCGAGGTCAATCGCCAGCGCGTAGCCGGCGCTGGCTTCGCACTGGGCGAACAGTGCGTCCACTGCCTCGCCCTCCAGCACGACCGGCAGCAACCCGTTCTTGAAGCTGTTGTTGTGGAAGATGTCGGCGAAGCTGGGCGCGATGATGACGCGGAAGCCGTATTCCCCAAGCGCCCACGGCGCGTGTTCGCGGCTGGAACCACAGCCGAAATTCTCGCGGGCCAGCAGTACGCTGGCGCCGGCATAGCGCGGCAGGTTCATCACGAAGTCGGGGTTGCGCGGGCGCGTCGTGCAGTCCTGCCCCGGCTCACCGGGGTCGAGATAGCGCCACTCATCGAACAGGTTCACGCCGAAGCCGGTGCGCTTGATCGATTTCAGGAACTGCTTGGGGATGATCTGGTCGGTATCGACATTGGCGCGATCCAGCGGGCAGGCCAGGCCGGAATGGGTCGTGAACGGTGTCATTGCAGCTCCCTCACATCGACGAAGTGGCCGGCAATCGCCGCTGCCGCCGCCATCGCCGGGCTGACCAGATGCGTGCGGCCACCGGCGCCCTGGCGGCCTTCGAAATTGCGGTTGGAGGTCGAGGCGCAGTGCTCGCCAGGCGCCAGCCGATCTGCGTTCATCGCCAGGCACATCGAACAGCCCGGCTCGCGCCACTCGAAGCCGGCGGCGATGAACACCTGATCCAGCCCTTCGCGCTCCGCCTGCGCCTTGACCAGGCCCGACCCCGGCACCACCAAGGCCTGTTTCACGGTCGCGGCGACCTTTCGGCCCTTCGCCACCGCCGCCGCGATGCGCAGGTCCTCGATCCGCGCATTGGTGCAGGAGCCGATGAACACGCGGTCAAGCCGGATGCTGGTGATCGGCTGGCCGGCATGCAGGCCCATGTACTTCAGCGCGCGCATGATCGAATCGCGCCTGGTCAGGTCCGGCTCGCTGGCGGGATCCGGCACGCACTGGTCGATGGCCAGCACCATGTCCGGCGACGTGCCCCAGCTGACCTGCGGCTTGATGTCGCGCGCATCCACTGCAACCGTGGCATCGAACGGCGCGTCCGGATCGGACACCAGTGTCCTCCACAACGCGACCGCCGCGTCCCACTGTTCGCCCTTCGGCGCGAACGGGCGGCCGCGCACGTACTCGATGGTCTTGTCATCCACCGCCACCATGCCCACCCGCGCACCGGCCTCGATCGCCATGTTGCACAAGGTCATCCGCCCTTCCATCGACAGCGCGCGGACGGTGCTGCCGACGAATTCCAGCGCATGGCCGCTGCCACCGGCGGTCCCGATCTGACCGATGACCGCCAGCGCGACATCCTTGGCACTGGTGCCCGGCGGCAGCTCGCCTTCCACCACCACGCGCATGTTTTTCATCTTCCGGGCGACCAGGCATTGCGTGGCCAGCACGTGCTCGACCTCGGAGGTGCCGATGCCGTGCGCCAATGCCCCGAAAGCCCCATGCGTGGAGGTGTGCGAATCGCCGCAGACCACGGTCATGCCCGGCAGCGTCGCCCCTTGTTCGGGGCCCACCACGTGGACGATGCCCTGGCGCACGTCGTTCATCGTGAACTCGAGGATGCCGAAGTCGGCGCAGTTTTCGTCCAGGGTCTGCACCTGCAGCCGCGAGACTTCATCGGCGATGGCGGCCAATCCGCCGGCGCGCTCGACGCGTGTGGTGGCCACGTTGTGGTCGGGCGTGGCCAGGTTGGCCGCCACCCGCCAAGGCCTGCGCCCGGCCAGGCGCAGACCTTCGAACGCCTGCGGCGAGGTCACCTCATGCAGGATGTGGCGGTCGATGTAGAGCAGCGACGAGCCATCGTCGCGGCGACTGACTTCGTGCATCTGCCACAGCTTGTCGTACAGGGTCTGGCCGGCCATGTCGGTTCCGGGAGTTGGCTGTGGGCAGACTGCCGGCTTGCAATCAATAACTCAAATGGATAATTTTCATTCATTCAATTCCATTGTGGAATACATATGGATCTGACCCAGCTCGCTGCATTTGTCGCCGTGGCCGACAGCAGCAGCTTCTCGACCGCTGCGACCCGCCTGCATCTGACCCAGCCGGCCGTGAGCAAGCGCATTGCCCAGCTGGAGGCGACGTTGGAGGCACCGCTGTTCGACCGGGCCGGCCGGCAAGTGCTGCTGACCGAAGCCGGCACCCTGCTGCTGCCGCGCGCGCGCGCCTTGCTGGCGGACGCGGAGTCCGCGCGACACGCCCTGCGCGACCTGCGCGGCGAGACCGGCGGCACCCTGCACCTGGTCAGCAGCCACCATATCGGCCTGCACCGGCTGCCGCCGCTGCTGCGCACGTTTGCGTCGCGCTATCCGCAGGTGACGCTGGCGCTTCGCTTCATGGATTCCGAGCAGGCCGTGCAACACGTGCTGCACGGCCAGGCCGAACTTGCGTTGACCACGCTGGGGGCTGCGACGCCACCGCTGCAGGCAACCAAGGTCTGGGACGATCCCTTGTGCTTCGTCGCCGCATCCACGCATCCGCTGGCGCAGCGCAAGCAGCTCGGCTGGGCCGATCTGGCCGCGCATCCCGCGGTCCTGCCTGAGCCGCAGACGTACACCCACGGCATCGTGGCCGATGCCTTCGCGCGCCGCGACTTGCCGCTGCAGCTACGGATGACCACCAACTACATGGAAACCCTGAAGATGCTGGCGGCGGTGGGGTTGGCCTGGAGCGTGCTGCCGCGCACCATGCTGGATGCGCAGCTGCAGGTGCTGCCGGTGCCGGGCGCCGCCCTGTCGCGCACGCTGGGCCATGTGACCCACGACAGGCGCACGCTCTCGCGCGCCGCACTGGCGTTCGTGGCGCTGCTGCAAGAAGAGCCGGGCTGCGCTGGCCTGCGCTAGCTGCCCGCAACACGATTGCGGCCTTCGTGCTTGGCGCGCAGCAGGCGATCATCCGCAATCGCCAGCAGGGCGTGCGCCGGCTGCCCGGGCGTCAGTTCGGCCACGCCGGCGCTGAACGTGCAGCGCAGCACGGCGCCGCTCTGCAGCAGCAGTTGCTTGCTGCGGATGCGCTCCAGCAGCTCCTGCATCCGCCGCGTTGCGGTCTGCACCGCCAGCTCCTCCATGCACACCAGGAACTCCTCGCCGCCAAAGCGCGCTGCAAACAGGCCCCATTCGGCAACAAACCCGGCAAGGATTTCGCCAAATTCCTGCAGCACCGCATCACCCGCTGCGTGCCCGTGGGTGTCGTTGACCAGCTTGAACCGGTCGATATCCAGCAACGCCACGCTCAGCGGCCGCCCCTCGGCGTGCGCACGCGCCACGGCATCGGCAAGAAAGCGATCGCCGGCACGTCGATTCGGCAAGCCGGTCAGGGCATCGTGGGTGGCAAGGTGCTCAAGCCGATACCCCGCAATCTCCAACTGCTGGTTCTTCTGGCTGAGTTCTTCGGTGCGTTCGGCGATGACCTGGTTCAGCCGGCGCTGGCTGCGGCGATAGCGCGCGGTGCGCACCCAGCCTGCCAGGAAAATGCCGCCCAGCAGCAGCCCGCCGCCCAGCAGCTGCACCAGCGGCCGTTGCCACAGCGCCGGAATCACTTCGACCTGCAGGGATGCCGACCCGATGCCGCTGCCAGCCGTCCAATCCAGCGGCATCGGCATCGCCTGCACTTCCAGCCGGTAATTGCCGGGCGGAAGACGGGTATAGACCGCTTCAGTCGCGCTGCCCGCCGTCACCCAATCCTGGTCGTACCCATGCAGGCGATAGCGGTAGCGCAACTTGTCCGGCGCGCGGAAACTCATTCCGGCAAACCCGATGGCAAGCCGATTGGCCCCCGGTTGCAGCCGCAACACCGGCCTCAATCGCTGCGCCACGCCATCCACCATGATGTGCTCGAACGACACCGGTGGCCCGCCGGAGGACGTTGCGAGCGCGCTGCCAGGGTCGACCAGCGCCAGCCCCGCCGACGTGGGGAACAACAGCGTGCCGTCCATCGCACGCCAACCCGAAGGCATGCTGGCACCATTGCACTGGCTGCCTGGCATGCCGTCGCTTTTGTCCACCACGTGCACCGACAGCAGGCGACGGCGACCGGCATCCACCTCGTCCAACTCGCGCCGGGCGACGCGGAACACGCCCATGTTGCTGGACAACCACAGGCTGCCCGCGTGGTCGTCGATGATGCGGAACAGTTTGTCGCGCGGCAGCCCAAGTGCGTGGTCATAGACGCGGAAACGCCCGCCCTGCATCCGCAGCAAACCGCGGTCACTGGCGATCCACAGGTCGCCGTTTGGGTCGCGCAGGATATCGAACACGTACTGCGCGGGGATGTCCTTGTCCGGCCGCCAGTGACGCCACTTGCCCGCGGCATCCAGCGACAGCATGCCGTCATCGGTGCCCACCCACAGCACGCCCAGCGGCCCGCGATACAAGGCCTGCACCGTGGCCGCCGGCTGACCGGGCCCGCCCAGGTAGGACTGCAACCGGCCATTGCGATAGCGCACCAGCCCGTGGCTGCCACCGATCCAGAGGCTGCCGTCCGCCTCCGGCAACAGCGCGCGTACCAGCGGTGGATCGCCGCTGCCCACGCGGATGTGTTCCAGCACACGCCCCTGCCGATCCAGGCGGAACACGCCCAGGTCATAAGTGCCGACCCACAGCGAACCCTCGCGCCAGGCCAGCGCCAGCACCGAGGTGTCGTGCACGGCGTTGCCAGGGCCCAGGCGGACGCTGCGTATCTGTCCCTGCACCCAGTGGTTCAAACCATTGGTCTGCCCGATCCAGTAGCCGCCTTCGTCATCCTGCAACACGGCGCGCACGTAATCGCTGCCCAAACCGTCTTTCTGGGTCAGCCCGCTGGCCATGACATCGGCGACGCGATACAGGCCGTCGGTCGTGCCGGCCCATACCAGGTCTTCGCGATCCACCAGCAACGCCTTGCTCACCGCGCCGGACACCGGCATCAGCTGCTGCTGGCCATCCGGATCGCGCCGCAACAGCCCGCCGCTGGACAGGTTCATCCACAGCACGCCCTGCGCATCACGCGCCACCGCATCCACCCGTTTGCCGGGCAGGAGGTGTTCAACGCGGCCGTCGGCATGCCGCCAATGCACGCCATTGTCGCCCGCCACCAGCCAGCCGCCGGCACCATCGCGCCGCAGCTGGCGAACCGCTTCCGCTGGCACCCAGTCCTCGCCCCAGCGCTGCGCGTGGCCTTGCACGACGCGATGGATGCCTGCCTCACCCGCCACCAGCAGCGCGCCCTGCTCGTCCTGCACCAGGCTGGTGATGGCCGCTGCCGGCAGTCCCGCACTGGCGCCCACTTCCTGCAGCCGGTTATTGCCATCCAGCCGCAGCAGGCGGGGCCCGGACGCGATCCACAATGCGCCATCCCGCGTATCGCGCAACAGGGTCGTCACCGCCAGGTTGCGCGTGGCGTCGCCGCCCAGGCGCTGCCAGCCGCCCTGGTAAAACCGGAACACGCCATCCCGCGCGGTGCCGAACAACACGCCGCCGTCTGCGTCGGGAACGATGCTGAAGACCCCTGCCAGCTCCGCGCCGGGCGTGTTCTGGCGATCAAACAGGGTGAAGCTGCGCCCATTGAAGCGAACCACGCCCTCCCAGGTGCCGGCCCACAGAAAACCGGCGCGATCCTGCGCCACCGCATGCACCAGCGGATGCGGCAAGCCTTCTGCCATGCCCCAGCCGTTGACCGTGTAGTGGCGTTGACCGGGGCCGGCCAGCGCCAACGGCATTGCCAACAACAGGCCCAGCAGTGCAAGCAACAGGCGGGCGCCAGCGCGCAAGAAACCGCGCTTCGCCATCGTCCCGCTGCGCTCGGTTCGTCCGCTTGGCAAGCACGCCCCCCTGTCGGCCTGGCCAGGCGATCATGCGCCTGGCTCCAGGATCAATCTATCACCCTTGCAGCGCCGGCCGCGGCGCTTTCCGGATCAAGGCGTCGCTTCGTCGGGACGCACCCGGAACCACGCCGCGTACAGCGCCGGCAGGAAGAACAGGGTGAGCAGGGTCGCCACGGTCAGGCCGCCCATGATCGCCACCGCCATCGAGCCGTAGAAGGCGCTGCGCGACAGCGGGATCATCGCCAGGATCGCCGCCAGCGCGGTCAGCACGATCGGCCGGAAACGACGCACGGTCGCGTCGATGATCGCGTGCCAGCGGTCGTGGCCGGCATCGATGTCCTGCTGGATCTGGTCCACCAGAATGACCGAGTTGCGCATGATCATGCCGGCCAGCGCAATCGTGCCCAGCATCGCCACGAACCCGAACGGCACCCGGAACAGCAGCAGCGCCAGCACCACGCCGATCAACCCCAGCGGCGCGGTCAGCAGCACCAGTGCGGTACGCGGGAAGCTGCGCAACTGCAGCATCAACAGCGCCGTCACCACCAGCACGAACAGCGGCAGGCCGGCCTTGATCGAGTTCTGCCCGCGCGCGGAATCTTCCACGGTGCCGCCGGTTTCCAGCAGATAGCCCTCCGGCAACGCCGCGCGGACGCCTGCCAGCGTGGGCAGGATCTGCGCCACCACGGTGGGCGGGGTCAGCGCGTCGCTGTTGAGGTCAGCGCGCACGGTGACCGTGGGCAGGCGATTGCGGTGCCAGATGATGCCGTCCTCGAAGCCGTATTCCAGCGTCGCGATCTGCGCCAGCGGCACGCTGCCAGCGGCCGTGGGCACCGCCAGGCTGCCCAGCAGGTCGGGATGCACGCGTTCTTCCTGCGTGCCGCGCAGGAGAATTTCGATCAGCTCGTTGTCTTCGCGATAGGTACTGACCGACAGCCCCGACAGCGAACCCGACAGGAAATGCGCCAGTTGCGCGCTGCTCACGCCCAGCGCGCGCGCGCGATCCTGGTCGATGCGCAGGCGCACCACCTTGCTCGGCTCGCTCCAGTCCAGGTTCACGTTGGCCACGTTCGGGTTGGCGCGCACCCTGTCCGCCACCCGGCGTGCAAGCGCCTGTACCTGGCCGATGTCCTCGCCAGACACGCGGAACTGCAACGGATAGCCGACCGGCGGGCCGTTTTCCAGACGCGTCACCCGCAACTGCAGCTGCGGGAACTGCGGCGCCACTTGCTCGATCAGCCACTTGCGGGTGTCCTCGCGCGCGCTCAGGTCCTTCGCCAGCACCACGAACTGGCTGAAGTTGGCGGCCGGCAGCTGCTGGTCCAGCGGCAGATAGAAGCGCGGCGAACCGGTGCCCACATACGCCACGTAATTGGCGATGCCCGCACGCGACTTCAGCAGCGCTTCCAGCCTGCGCGCCTGCGCATCGGTGGCGCGCAGCGAGCTGCCTTCGGCCAGCTCCAGGTCCACCATGAGCTCGGGCCGCACCGAATCCGGGAAGAACTGCTGCGGCACGAAGCGGAACAGCGCCAGCGACGCCACGAATGCCAGCCCGGTGATGCCGATCACCAGCCAGCGATGCCGCAGGCAAGCCTCCAGCCAACCACGCAGGCGCAGGTAAAACCTGCTGGCATACGGATCGTGTGCGGCGGCGGCGGGCGTTGCCTGCGCGTGTGGCGCGGGCAGCATGCGATCGCCCAGCCAGGGAATGAACAGCACTGCCGCCACCCACGACACGCACAGCGCGATCGCCACCACCTGGAACAGCGAGCGCGTGTATTCGCCTGTGCTGGACGCGGCGGTGGCGATCGGCAGGAAGCCGGCCGCAGTCACCAGCGTGCCGGTCAGCATCGGGAACGCTGTGGATTCCCAGGCGAAGCTGGCCGCCTTCAGCCGCGAGAAGCCCTGCTCCATCTTGATCGCCATCATCTCCACCGCGATGATCGCGTCGTCCACCAGCAGGCCCAATGCCAGCACCAGCGCGCCCAGCGAAATCTTGTGCAGGCCGATGTCGAACACGTGCATGGCGGCGAAGGTCATCGCCAGCACCAGCGGGATGCTGACCGCCACCACCATGCCGGTGCGCAGGCCCAGCGAGAAGAAGCTGACCAGCAGCACGATCACCACCGCTTCGCCCAGCACCTGCACGAACTCGCCCACCGCTTCATGCACGGCTTGCGGCTGGTCGGACACTTTGCGCAGCTGCATTCCCACCGGCAACGTGGTCTGCAAGCGCTCGAACGTGTCCTCAAGCGCCTTGCCCAGGCGAATGATGTCGCCGCCGTCGCGCATCGCCACGGTGATGCCGATCGCATCCTGGCCCATGAAGCGCATTTTCGGCGCGGCCGGGTCGGCAAACCCGCGCATCACCTTCGCGATATCGCCCAGGCGCACGGTGCGCCCGCCGGCGCGGATCGGAAACGCACGGATTTGATCCACCGAATCAAACTGCCCGTCCACGCGCAGGCGGATGCGGTCGCTGCCGGTTTCGAAAAACCCGGCCGGGGTCATCGCATTCTGCTCGTCCAGCGCCTGCTTCACCGTCGCCAGCGGGATGCCCAGCGTGGCCAGCTTGGTATTGGACAGCTCGATCCAGATCTTCTCGTCCTGCAAGCCCACCAGCTCGACCTTGCCCACATCCGGCACCCGCTGCAGCTCCAGCTGGATGCGGTCGGCGTAGTCCTTCATCAGCGCATAGTCGAAACCCGGCGCGGTGAGCGCATAGATGTTGCCGTAGGTATCGCCGAACTCGTCATTGAAAAACGGCCCGACCACTTCGGCCGGCAGCGTGGCGCGAATGTCGCCGACCTTCTTGCGCACCTGGTACCAGAGCGCCGGCACGTCCTTCGAGGCCATCGCGTCGCGCGCCATGAAGATCACCTGCGACTCGCCCGGCCGCGAGTACGAGCGGATGAACTCGTATTTGCCGGTGCTCATCAGCGCCTTTTCGATGCGCTCGGTGACCTGCTTGGACACTTGTTCCGCAGTCGCGCCCGGCCACAGCGTGCGCACCACCATCGCCTTGAAGGTGAACGGAGGATCTTCCGACTGGCCCAGCTGGCGATACGACCACGCACCGGTCAGCGCCAGCACGATCATCATGAACAACACCAGCGCGCGATTGCGCAGCGCCCATTCCGACAGGTTGAAGCGGCCCATGCTCAGCGCGCCTGCACGACGACGGGACGATTGCGCCGGTCCACTGGCGCGACTTTTTCACCTTCACGCAGCAGGTGGCCGCCGCCTGCCACCACCCACTCACCCGCCTTGACGCCCGCCAGCAGCGGCACGCTGTCTTCGGCGTAACCGCCCAATCGCACCGCGCGCGAATGCGCCACGTTGCCGGCATCCACCACCCATACCGCAGCGCCCGCTGCGCCGCGCTGCACCGCCGCCAGCGGCAGGCGCAGGCCGGCACCCGCTGCGGGACCGGCAATGAACACGCGCGCACTCGAACCCAGCGCCACCTGCGCCGCAGCATCGCCTTGCAGCGCCACTCGCGCGGCATAGGTCCGGGTCTGCGGATCGGCGGTGGCGGCGATTTCACGGAGCGTCCCTGGCAGGTGCCGCCCAGGCGCATTCCACAATTCGACGATGGCCGCTTGCCCGGTATGGAAATCGCGGATGCGCGCCTCGGGAAGATCAATCGCCACTTCACGATCACCGCCGGCCGCCAGTACGAACACCGGCTGCCCGGCGGCCACCACCTGCCCGGCTTCGGCCTGACGACTGGCAATCACGCCATCACGCGGCGCGCTCAGGCTGCTGTAGCTGGACTGGTTGCGCGCCAGTTCGTATTGCGCGCGGGCGGCACGGTAGGCGGCCTGCTGGGCATCGAATGCCGACTGACTGACCATGTTTTGCGCCAGCAGCTTGCGGTAACGCGCCAGATCGCCGCCAAGCCGCTCCATCTCCGCCTGCGCGGCGCTGGCCTGCAGCCGCGAATCGCCGGGGTCGAGTTCGGCCAGCACTTGCCCTTGCTTGACCTGCGTACCGGCATCCACCAGCCGCTTGACCAGATTGCCGCCCACCCGAAACGCCAACGGACTCTCCTGGCGCGCATGCACTTCGCCGGCAAAGGCATCACCCGCCATGCCCGGCGTGGCACCCGGCTGCACCACCAGCACCGTGCGCAGCGCCTGCGGCGCCGGCCGCTCATCGCCGCATGCCGCCATTACCAGCGCCAGCGTGGTCATTGCCGCCAGACGCAGCGCCAGCGTCGTGTTCCACCACCGTCCACCGTGTTGCATGCTCGCTCCGCTGGTCGCGCCATAATTGAACTGGCCGGTATGGTATAATTACGAAACTTCGCAGTCCAGTATCAAGGCATGAGCCGAAGCATCGCCCCCAGCAAGCCCGCCAGCCCCGGCCGCCCGAAGGACCCCGCCAAGCGCGTGGCTGTCCTGGAAGCGGCCAAGCGCATGTTCATCCAGCACGGCTTCGACGGGGTGAGCATGGACCAGATCGCCGCGGAGGCGGGCGTCTCCAAGCTCACTGTCTATAGCCACTTCGGCGACAAGGACAGTCTGTTCACCGAAGCCGTGCGCGCCCACTGCGAGCAGGGCATGCCCACGCAGCTGTTCGAGCCCACCCCGGACACGCCGCTGCGGCAGCGCCTGACCGTCATCGCGAACGCCTTCCTGGCGATGGTCCTGTCGCCCGAGGCCATCGCCGGGCACCGCGTGCTGTGCTCGCCACAGGTCGCCGGCAGCCAGTTGCCGACGATGATCTGGGAAGCCGGCCCGGCGCGGGTCAATGCCGCATTCAGCGCCCTGCTGGAACGCCGGATCGCCGCCGGTGAGCTGGCGATCGACGACCCGCAGCGCGCCGCCGGCCACTTCTTCACCCTGCTCAAAGGCGATCTGCACGCGCGCGCAGTCATGGGCAGCTGCTGCGGCGGCGCCAGCACCTGCGGGGACAGCATCGACCAGCACATCGCAAGCGTGATCGACCTGTTTCTTCGCGCCTATGCAATACCCTGAACGAACGCTTTCCAGCGCCGGGCAGCCGATGACTTCCGGCACTGCGTGCTGGTGTGTTGGTACGCCCACACTGCCCGCCAGATCGAACCCTGCCGGCACTACAATGCACGGTTCCCCGCAACGGATTTTTCACGCATGAGCATCAACTTCGCCCGCGCCCGCGAAACCATGGTGGAACAGCAAGTACGCCCTTGGGACGTGCTCGATGTCCGCGTGCTGGACATCCTGGCCCGGCTGCCGCGCGAGGCGTTCGTGGCCGACGCGCTGCGCGGTCTGGCCTATGCCGACACCGAACTCCCGCTGGGCCACGGCGAAGTGATGATGAAGCCGGTCATGGAAGGCCGCGCCCTGCAGGCACTGCTGCCCGCCGCCCACGAAAGCGTGCTGGAGATCGGCACCGGCAGCGCCTACCTGACCGCGTGCCTGGCGCAGCTGGCGCGTGAAGTGGTCAGCATCGAACGCCATGCCGATCTGGCCGAAGCCACACAGGGCCGGCTGGCCGTGCAGGGCATCGGCAACGCGCAGGTGCGCACCGCCGACGCACTCGCATGGAATCCCGGCCGCACGTTTGACGTGATTTGTGTCACTGGCGCAGTGGATGCCATCCCGGCACGCTTCGTGGAGTGGCTGACGCCGAACGGCCGCATGTTCGCAGTGCGCGGCCGCGCGCCGGCGATGGAGGCGGTGCTGGTGCACCGCACTGTCAACGGCAGCCGCGTCGAATCGTTGTTCGAAACCGACCTTCCCTATTTGGTCGGCGCCGAGCCGGCGCCCACCTTCACTCTGTAAGCCGCCAAGGATCCTCCCCATGCTGCGTCGCCCGCTTGCCCTCGCCCTCGCCCTCGCCCTGCTGCCGGTCGCCGCCCAGGCAGACGATCTGCTCCAGAGCTACCAGAACGCGCGCAGCAGCGACCCGCAGTACGCGGCGGCGGAAGCCAACCGCGCCGGCGCTGCAGAGCGCCCGGTGCAGGCGCGCGCCAACCTGTTGCCCAACATCGGCGGCTCGGTGGGCAGCACCCGGGTTGACCACGGCGCGGGCGCCTCGCGCACCGGCACCTGGGGCGTCAGCCTGCAGCAGTCGCTGTTCAATTTCGGCAACTACACCGCACTGCAAGGCGCCAAGGCACAGGATCGCGCGGGCGGCTACACCCTGGAGGCTGCCGGCCAGAATTTGATCACCCGCACCTCCGCCGCCTACTTCAACGTGCTGGTGCAGCTGGAAACGCTGGCCGCCGCCGAGGCCGCGGAGACCGCGCTGAAAAAGCAATTCGACTTCGCCAGCAAGCGCCTGGAAGTGGGCCTGGCTCCGATCACCGACGTGTACGAAGCGCGCGCCCAGTACGACGGCACGCGCGCCAACACGCTGCTGGCCCGCAATGCCTTGCAGGATGCCTATCAGGCGCTGGTGGAAATCACCAATGCCCCGGTGGCCAACCTCAAGGGCCTGCCCGACGACTTCAAGCCGGCGCTGCCGGCCGAACAGGGCGTGGATGCATGGGTGGCCAATGCGCTGGCCAGCAATCCGTCGCTGAAGGCGCAGCAAGCCAGTCTCGAGGCTGCCGAGGCGGGCGTGTCCACCGCGCGCGCCGGCCACTACCCCACGCTGGGGCTGCAGGCCTCGTACGGCAAGGCGATTCCGGGATTGTTCGACCCGGCGTTCGTCGGCGCCAACAAGGCCAGCACCAGCGTCGGCCTGACCGTCAACATCCCGATTTTCTCGGGCTTTGCAACCCAATCCGGCGTGCGCAGCGCCCTGGCCCAGCGCGACAGCGCCGCCGACCTGGCGGAGCAGACCAAGCGCTCGATCGAACGCAGTACCCGCAGCGCCTATCAGGCGGTGGTCGCCGGCATCAGCGAAGTGGAAGCGCGCCGGTTGGCGCTGGTGTCGGCGCAAAGTGCCTACGACGCCTCGCAGGTCGGACTGGAAGTCGGCACGCGCACCGTGCTCGACGTGCTGAACAACCAGCGCACCCTGTTTGCCGCGCAGCAGGCGTTCGCGCAGGCCAAGTACAACTTCCTGCAGAGCCGGTTGCTGCTGGAGCAGGCTGCCGGGTCGCTGGACGTGTCCGACGTGGAAGACATCAACCGCCTGCTGACCGCCGACAAGCCGCTGGGCAAGGAATTGGCCGCGCGCTGAGCCGGCCCAGGCGCGGCAGGCCGTGCGCCTGCCCGCCTAGCGGAATGGTGGTGCAGCTGGCAGCAGCGGCGCCACCAGATCCAGCGTGCGCGCCAGCGCACCGCGCCCCTCTTCCAGCAGCCGGGCCGCATTGGCGGTCATCGCGTGGCGCCCGGCCGGATCATCGAACAGCCCGCGCAGCGCTGCCGCCAGCGTCGATGCATCCACAACCACCTGCATTGCATTCGCCTCGCGCAGGCGGCGCGCAATGTCGGCGAAATTGTGCAGCTGCGGGCCACTGAGAATGGCGGTGCCCGTCGCGGCCGGCTCCAGCAGGTTATGCCCGCCCACCGGCTGCCAGCTGCCGCCGACGAACGCCACCTGCGCGCAGGCATAAAACCGCAGCAGCTCGCCCAGGGTATCGATCACGAATACGCCGGTATCGCGTTGTGGCCAGACCTGTTCACTGCGGGTGGCAACGGCGAACCCCGCTTCGCGCGCACGCTCGGCCACCGCCCGGAATCGTTCGGGATGGCGCGGCGCCCACAGCAGCAGGGCCTGCGGGTGGCTGTCACGCAGCACGCGATGCGCCTCCAGCACGCCCGCTTCCTCGTCCTCGTGGGTGCTGGCCGCAATCCAGATCGGCCGGGACACGCCCAATGCCGCGTGGAAATCATGGACGAACCCGGCGCTGACCACCGGCGCCATGTCGAACTTCAGGTTGCCGGTGACCTGCACGCAATCGGCACGCGCGCCCAGCTTCTCGAAGCGGCGGGCATCCTCCTTCGACTGCGCCGCCACCAGATGCACGCTGGCCAGCGCGCGACGGATCAACGGTGCCAGCACCCGGTAGCCGCGCAGCGAGCGAGCCGACAGGCGCGCGTTGAGGATGAAGCTGGGGATCTGCCGGTCGCGGCAGCCGAACAGCAGGTTCGGCCACAGCTCGGTTTCCACGATCAACGCCAGCGCCGGCCGGAACTGATCCAGGAAGCGTGCCACCGCACCCGGCAAGTCGTAAGGCAGGTACACGTGGGTCACCGCATCGCCCCACAGTGCAAGCACGCGATCGGAGCCGGTCGGGGTAATCGTGGTCACCACCAGCCGCAGGTCGGGGCGCAGGCGGCGCAGCGCATCCACCAGCGGGGCGGCCGCGTTGACCTCGCCCACCGACACCGCATGCAGCCACAGCGGCGCCGGGCCGCCGGCGGAGAAATATGCGGCATAGCGCTCGTCCCAGCGCTGGAAATAGGCGCGCTGGCGAAAGCCGCGCCAGATCAGGTGATACAGCGTGATCGGCACAAGCAGATACAACGTGGCCGAATACAGGCCCCGCAACACGCGTTCGGTGAGATCGGCCCGCATCCGTACAGGATAGCGAAGCCGGCGCGGTCGGTAGAATCCCCCGCATGACATCGACACCACCGTCCCGGCCCTCGCTTGCCCCGAAACACTGGCCCGCCTGGCTGGGCGTGGGCCTGTGCATGGCGCTGGCGCGCCTGCCGTGGCGCGCGCAGCGCTGGCTGGGCGCGGGCGTGGGCTGGCTGGCCCTGCGCCTGCTGAAGGATCGCCGCGAGGCCGCCCGCAGCAATCTTGCGCTGTGCCTGCCGGCGCTGGACGCTGCGCAACGCGAGCGCCTGCTCCACGCCAATTTCCGCGACGTCGGCATCGGCCTGTTTGAATTCGCCCGCGCCTGGTGGGGCGATGCCGCTCCCATGCGGCGCAGCGCGCACATCGAGGGGCTGGAGATCCTGCAACAGCTGCAGGCCGAGGGCCGCGGCATCCTGCTGGTGTCCGGCCACTTCATGACCCTGGAAATGTGCGGGCGCCTGCTGTGCGACCACGTGCCGCTGGCCGGCATGTATCGCCGTCACCGCAGCCCGGTGATGGAATGGGCGGTGCTGCGCGGGCGCCTGCGCTACGCGTGTGCGATGTTCGGCAACAGCGACACCCGTGCGGCGATCCGCCACCTCAAGCACGGCGGGGTGCTGTGGTACGCGCCGGACCAGGACATGCGCGGCAAGGACACCGTGTTTGCACCGTTCTTCGGCATTCCGGCGGCCACCATCACCGCGACCCATCAATTCGCACGCCTCACCGGCTGCGCCGTGGTGCCGTTCTTTCATCGGCGCGAAGGCGGGCGTTATACCCTGCGCGTGGGCCAGCCACTGGCGCCGTTCCCGACCGAGGATGCCGTCATCGACAGCGCGCGGGTGAATGCCGCCATCGAGGCGATGGTGCGCGAAGCACCCAGCCAATATCTGTGGCTGCATCGACGCTTCAAGCGCCAACCGGACGGCAGCCCACCGCGCTACCGCTGATCCACCCGTCCCCACAGGCTGCCCGCGTAAAGCCCGGCCAGCAGCAGCAGCACGCTGCCCCAGAAGGTGGAATACGCGGCCAAATGGGTATTGAAGGGAAACACGCTGACCGCCAGCGCCAGCATGGCGGGACGCGCGCGCGCGCGCGCCTGATCGTCGGCAAAACGCCACGCCCGCCAAGCCAGCGCGGCCCCGGCCAGCCACAGCAGCAGCCCGATCAAACCGGTTTCAGACAACACTTCCAACACGATCTGGTGCGCGTGCAGCGCAACGCCCGCGCCCCAAGCCGCTGCCACGCCGGGTTGTGGATCGCAGGCCGGGAAGGCGTCGCGGAAACCGCGCACGCCCACTCCGTTGATCGGGTGCGCGCGTGCCATGCACACCGCCGCAGACCAGATCCGGCTGCGGCCCGACAGCGCCATATCCACGCCGGAGGGGGCGGTGGACACGAGCTGGGCGGTGCGCTGCATGCGCCCCTGCACCTGCGGCGAGACCACGCCCGCAATCGCCAGCGCCAGCGCGCCGGCCGCGAACAGCAGCAGCAGCCTGCGCCAGCCCAACGCACGCCAGCCGCTGCACAGCAACACCAACGCATAGGTCAGCCACGACGCGCGCGACCCGGCAAGCAACACGACCAGTCCGATGGCACTCGCCGCCAGCACCCAGCCAATGCGCCCCAGCCGCTGCCAGGCAGCTTCCAGCGCAAACGGCGACAGGCTGGCCAACACGATCCCCAGCTTGAGGTTGCACGGCCCCAGCACGCCGGCCAGGCGATCGGCCGCCGCCACCTGCGCCGCACTGCACATGCCATGCCCGCTGATTGCCTGCTTGCCGTGGTCGATCAGCCAGAACAGCGGGCTGGTTCCCAATGCCGCCTCGATGAGCGCATCCAGCGTCCACACGCCGACGATCAGCGCCAGCCCGCCAAACACCCTGCGCCGGCCGACATCGTTGGCCACCGCCACCGCCACCAGCCACAAGAACGGCAGATAACGCAGGTCGATCAGGACTTCACGCACCGCGCGCAGCGCATCCACCGCATCCACGGCGGACGCGGCCTCCGCCAGCCAATAGGAGGAAAACAGCACGCTGCACAGCGCCCACGCCGGCATCGCAAGCAGCGCCGTGCCACCACGAAAACGCAACGCCAGCAGCCGCAGCAGGCCGGCCAGGGCGCCCAGCACCAGCACCACTTCGGCCACCCCGTGCAGCGGCCACAGCGCCACCACCAGCAGCACCCACGCGGGCGCCCAGCGCAGAACCGGCGGCGCGGTCGCGGTGGTTGCACTCATGCGTCCATCACCGCCAGGTACACCGCCAAGGTTGCCTCCTGCATCGCGCACAAAGAATCGCCCATCGTAGCCGGCAACGCCGGGGGGCGGACCAGCAGTTCCTCGGCGCGCAGCGCCAGCGCAGCGGCATCGAATGGCTCCACCGCACCCTCCGGCTGCAGCGCGCGCAGCAGCTCGCCCACGCCACCGTGCTCCCAGCCCAGCAGCGGCCGCCCCACCGACAGCGCTTCCAGCACCGTGCGCCCGAACGCCTCCGGCTTGCGCGACAGTTGCAGGACCAGGTCGCAGGCCGCATAGGCCACCGGCATGGCCTGCGTTGGCGGGGTCATCGCCAGTGCTTCGCCCACCCCGGCCGTCGTGGCGCGCCGTGCAAGTTCTGCCAGATAGCGCTCGCGACCCGCCTGCACCGCACCCGGCATCCACAAGCGCGCATCACCGCCCTGCGCGCGCAGCGTGGCCAGCAAGTCGATGGCATCGGCATGTCCTTTCAGGCGCGTGCCGCGCCCCGGCAGCAGCAGTAGCGGGCCGTCTCCACCCAGCTGCGGGTGCCGCGCCGCGACCTGCGAACGCGCCGCGCGACCTGGCGACGGGGCGCGCGGAAACGCGTCGGGGTCGATGCCGCGCGGGATCACCGTCAAGCGCCCCGCAGCGCCATTCGGATAGTGGCGCAGAAGATGCTCGCGAACCGTATTCGACACGCAGATGACGCGCTCGCCACGGGTCATGATCGCGCTGTAGCGAGAGGGCGAGTTCAGGCCGTGCACGGTGGTGACGAAATGCGGGCGGGCATGGACGGGCATCCCGCGCAGCGCCAGCCACGCCAGCCATGCCGGAAGGCGCGAGCGGGCGTGCACGATATCGACTTTGGCAAACAGCCTGCGCAACGCCGGGACATGACGCAGCGCAAGCGGCGATTTGCGGCCAACGGCCAACGTGACGTGCCCGGCACCCAGCGCCTGCAGCTCCGGCAGCAGGCGCCCACCGGCCGAGACCACGATGGCGCGATGACCGGCGCGCAGCAGCGCCTGGGCGATTTCCAGCGTGGAACGCTCAACACCACCGGCGTCCAGCGCCGGCAGCAGCTGCACCACGGTCAGGCGGCGCATCGGCTGCGCCAGGCAATCAGTCAATCAGGACGTAAATGGCGCCGCAGTATGGGCACTGGCTTTCGCCGCCGTCTTCCACGATCGACAGATACACGCGCGGATGCTCATCCCACACCGCCATTGACGGCAGCGGGCAACTCAGCGGCAGATCGGCGCGACGCACCTCATGCCGTTGCGGGGCTTTGGAGGACGCGGTAGCGGTGCGGGCTGGCTCGGCCATGTTGAACTTACGCAGTTGCGGGAACGCGGCCAGTTTAACGCGCATCCGTCATTTCCGCTTTCGCGGGAACGACGCGCAGGCCCGCTGCCGCAACTACGCGGGCAATTCGAACAGCAGCACGTCACTGGTGTCCGCGAGGCCACGCAGCGCAAGTTCGCCAGCCTCCTCGACGAAGCCCAGCGCAGCGCCGGCACCCAGTACCCGATCGCCCAGCGCGATCTCGCCGGTGGCCACATGCAGCCAGTACCGGCGCGCGGGGTCAAGGCTGGCCTGCACTGCGTCGCCTGCCAGCAGGCGCGTGGCCGACAGCGTCGCCTGCTGGCGAATGGCGATGGAGCCGTCCACTCCCTGCGGCGACGCCAGCGTGACCCAGCGGCCACGCCGCGCATCCGGGTCGAAATGCCTCTGGTCGTAGGCGGGCGCGTGGTTGAGCCGATCCGGCTGGATCCAGATTTGCAGGAAGTGCACCGGCTCGGCATCCGACCCGTTGTATTCGCTGTGCTCGATGCCATGCCCGGCGCTCATCCACTGCACGTCACCCACGCGGATCACGCCGGCATGGCCGGCGCTGTCCTTGTGCGCCAGCGCGCCCTGCAACACCACGCTGATGATCTCCATGTTGGCGTGGCGATGCGGGGCGAACCCGCCGCCGGGCGCCACGGTGTCGTCATTGATGACGCGCAGGACGCCGAAACCCATCCACTCGGGGTCGTAATAGTGACCAAAGGAAAACGTGTGCCAGCTGTGCAGCCAGTCCAGCGTCGCATCGCCGCGTGCGGCGGCGGGGCGTTCGACGATCATCGCTTACTCCTCGGTGACGGCAGGCGCTGCCGCGTTGACCAGGGCGCCTTCGGTGGTGATGCGCAACTGCACCTCGTCGCTGACGCCCGGCGCGAACGCGCCCATGCCGAAATCGCTGCGCTTCAGCATTGCGCTGGCGGAGAAGCCGATCGCCTGCTGCTTGAGCATCGGGTGTTCGCCGGCACCATTCAGCGTCACCGCCAATGCCACCGGCTTGGTGATGCCCTTGATGGTCAGGTCACCGGTCACGCGTAACCGGTTGACGCCGTCCGCCTGCACCGAGGTGCTCTTGAATCCGGCCTGCGGATAACGGACCACGTCGAAGAAATCGGCTTTCCGCAAATGCTCGTCCAGCGCCGGCACGAAGGTATCGATGGCGGCAACCGGGATCGTCACCTCCACGCGCGAGTTGCCAACGTCGGCGGCGTCATACACCAGCGTGCCCGCACTGATGGCGAACGCCGCGCTGGGCTGCGAGAAACCGAAGTGGCTCCACTGCACCAACACGTTGGTGTGGGTCGGGTCGAGCGCATAGGTTCCGGACCGGGCCTGGATCGCCGGCGCAGCGTGAACCGCGGGCGCAGGGGCGGATGCAACAGCCGACGCTGCCGTGGCGGCGGGCGCGGCCGGCCCGCTGCAGGCGGCAACCGCGGCAGCGATGGCCAGCGGCAGCAACAGGGTGCGAATCGTGATCATGGGCGAAGCTCCGATTAAACCGACAGGGCGATGGCGTGGCAATCACGCACGTCATTCGATGCGGCAGGCTTCGTCGAAGCTCAGTCGCGGCGAACGCGGGAAGATGCTGGCCGGATCGCCGTGCCCAAGATTGACCAGGATGTTGGAGCGGATCGGCGTGCCGGCGAAGAACGCCTCATCCACCTTGGCGTTGTCGAAGCCGGTCATCGGCCCGCAGTCCAGGCCCAGCGAACGCGCCGCCAGGATCAGGTAGGCGGTCTGCAACGCGCTGCTGCGCATCGCCACCCAGGCCAGGTTGGCCTCGTCGCGGTGCTCGAACCACGGCTTGGCGTCGGTGTGCGGGAACAGCACCGGCAGCTTGTCGAAGAAGCGCATGTCGTAGCCGACGATGGCCACCACCGGCGCTTCCATCGTCTTCTTGTAATTGCCCTCGCTCAGCGCCGGGCCGAGCTTGGCCTTGGCCTCGTCCGACTTCACGAACACGATGCGCGCCGGCGTCGTGTTGGCCTCGGTGGGGCCGAACTTCAGCAGGTCGTAGAGCTTGCGCAGGGTCTCGTCGGTCACCTCGCCGGTGAAGGCGTTGTAGGTGCGAGCGGTGCGAAACAACTGGTCAAGCGCGGTATCGGTCAGCAACTGGGTCATGGGATTCTCGAGTATCGTGTGGAGGCGATGGCGCACAGTGTATAGTTCCACCGGCGCATGTAATGCAGCATATTCGGAACGAATTGATGCCAATCATGCAACAAAGCTCCATAGTCCGCTCCACCACCCTCGCCCTGCACGACGGTCGCGCCGGCAATGCGCGCCAGGCGCGGGCGCTGGCACGGGCACTGAATCCCGATGCCGGCGATGCCATCCTGCATCCGGATCTGCTTGCGCGCTGGTTCGCACCGCGCCAATGGCCGCTTTCCGGTGCGCCGTTCGGCCCCGGCTTCCAGGCCACGTCCGCGTCGCCGCCCGCAATTGCCGTCGGCTGCGGCCGTCAGGCGGCGCTTGCCACGCGCCTGCTGCGCGCGCGCGGCAGTCGCGCGGTGCAGATCCTCGACCCGCGCATCGCCCCCCGGCACTGGGACGTGGTGGTGGCGCCCGCGCACGATAACTTGCGCGGCGACAACGTCATCACCACCCTGGGCAGCCTCAATCCGGTGGATGACGACTGGCTGCTGTGCGCGATTTCCGCCTTTCCCGAACTGGCCATGCTGCCGACGCCGCACACGGTGCTGCTGGTCGGCGGGCCCACCGAGCATGCGCCACTGGAAACTGCCGGCTTCTCCGACCTGTTGCAGCGTCTGGCGGCGCAGGCCCGCGCCGAACACGGCAGCCTCAGCGCCATCGCGTCGCGGCGCACGCCAGCCGCATGGCGCTCTGCGCTGGGCGCGCTTGACCCGCGCCTGCCCGGCCTGCGCTGGCGGGATACCGGCGATGGCGCCAATCCCTATGCCGGCCTGCTGGCCAACGCCGACCGGCTGGTGTGCACGCCAGACTCGGTGAACATGCTCAGCGAAGCCGCCGCCACCCATGCGCCGCTGTTCATCTGGCAACCACAGGCCCTGCGCGGGCGCCCGCGCGGCTTCATCGATGCCCTGCTTGCACGCGGTCACGCCCGCCCACTGGACGCCGCCATGGCCCCCTTCGAAGCCCCTCCGCTGCGCGAAACCGAGCGCGTGGCGCAGGAAATCCGATCGCGGCTATCTCTTTCAGGGATGCTCTGAACAACTATTGTTGTCCCAGTGAAGGTGGAATGACGGAATGGTTCAGAATGACCTTTCCACTTCAAGCCAGCATCGGAATACCAAGCGAATGATCGAAGTCGAGGGCCTCAGCAAGCGTTACGGGCAATTCACCGCCGTCGATCAATTGTCGTTCCAGGTCGGTGCCGGGCAAGTCCTGGGATTGGTCGGCCCGAACGGTGCGGGCAAGACCACCACGCTGCGTTGCCTGGCCGGCATCATCCCGGCCACCTTGGGGCACGCGCGCATCGGCGGTGTCGATATTGCCGCCGATCCGGTCGCGGCCAAACGCCAGCTGGCGTTCATCCCCGACGAACCGCGCCTGTTCGACCACCTCACCGTCGAGCAACACCTGAACTTCGTCGCCCGCCTGTACGGCGTGGCCGATTGGCAGGAACGCGCGCAGCCGCTGCTGGATGAACTGGAAATGGGCGACAAGCGCAAGTTGCTGCCGGCCGAACTGTCGCGTGGCATGAAGCAGAAACTGGCGATCGCCTGCGGCCTGCTGCACGGACCGCGCGCGGTGGTGCTGGACGAACCGCTGACCGGGCTGGATCCGTATGGCATCCGCCGGATGAAAAACAGCATGCGCCGGCTCGCCGGCGAAGGCGTGGCCATCATCCTCAGTTCGCATTTGCTGGACCTGGTGGAAGAAGTCTGCACCCATCTGCTGATCCTCAAGGACGGCCGCAAGCTCGCCAATGGATCGGTGGCCGAGGTGCGCGCGCTTTACGCGGCCGATGGCGACGCCAGCCTGGAGGACGTGTTCTTCCGCGCCACCGGCGACAGCGAAAGCCTGCGCTCGTGAACGCAGCCACCCACAACCGGCTTGGCGCAGTGGTGGGCGCCTTCGCCTATCTGCAGGTGATGTCGCTGTACAACACCCTGCGCCAGCGCCTGCTGCGGCTGCGCCAGCCCAAGTACCTGGTGGGCGCGCTGGCGGGCATCGCCTACATGTACGTGTTCGTGTTCCGCCACATGCTGCAGGCCGGGCGCGAATCAACCGGGCTGAGGCTGCCCGCCGATGCACTGGGCGATGTCGCCACGCTGGCCGCGCTGGTACTGGCGTTGCTGATGGTGCTGGACTGGCTGTTTTCCGGCGACGAGGCGAAGCTTGGCTTCAGCGAAACCGAAATCGACTTCCTGTTTCCCGCACCGCTCACCCGCACCACGCTCATCCAGTTGAACTTGCTGCGGTCGCAGCTCGGCATCTTTTTTTCCGCCTTCCTGCTCGGCGTCCTGCTGCGCCGCGGCAGTCCGCTGACCGGCCACCCGCTGCAATACGCCGTCGGCCTGTGGTTGCTGCTGTCGATGTGCCGGTTGCACATGCTGGCGGGCGCGTTCTCGCGCAATCGGCTGGCCGGCCTGGGGCTGCGCGCGTGGCCGCGCCGATTGGCGGTGGTCGTGGTGGCGCTGCTGGTCGCGTTCGCCTGTTGGTGGTCGCTGCGCGCACAGCTGCACTGGCCAGCGGGCGATGCGGGGTCGGACCTGGCGGCGGTGCGCGCCTGGTTCCGCGGCATTGTCGGGACCGCGCCGCTGTCGTGGCTGTTGATGCCGTTTCAATGGGCGGTGGCGCCGATCTTCGCGCCCGATGCCGCCGCCTTCCTGCGCACGCTGCCCCCCGCGCTGGCGCTGCTGGTCGCGCATTACGCGTGGGTGGTGCGCGCGCAAGTGTCGTTCGAAGAAGCGTCGATCGCACATGCGTCGCGCCGCGCGCTGCGCAAGGCCGCGATGCGCAACGGGCGACTGCGCGAACGCGGCCCGACGAAGCCGCGCAGCGAACCCTTCCCGCTTGCTGCAAGTGGCCGCGCGCCCCTTGCGTTCCTGTGGAAGGGGCTGATTGCGGCTGGGCCGTTCTATCGCCTGCGCAGCTGGGCGGTGGCATGCGCCGTCGTGGTGCTGGGCGTGCGCTGGCTCGCAGCCGACCCCGCGATGAAGCCCGCGCTGGTTGCCCTCGGCGCTGCGGGCCTGATGATCGCCGCATGGGGCCTGCTGCTGGGGCCGATGCTGATGCAACGCGGCCTGCAGCGCACCCTGCTGTATCTGGACATTCTCAAGGCCACGCCGCTGCGCGGCCGGCAGATCGCGCTGGGCGAAATCATGACGCCGTCCACGATCATGATCTTCGGGCTTTGGCTGCTGCTGCTGGTGTCCGTGCTGTGCTTCGTCGCCACAGGTGGTCGCGCCGGATTCACGCCCACCGTCATCACCGCCGCCGGGGCCGGCGTGGCACTGCTGGTCCCGCCGCTGTGTGGCCTGATGCTGTGCGTCCCGTTCGCCGCCACCCTGTATTTCCCCGCCTGGATTTCGCCGCAGAAAGGCGGCGGGCGCGGGGTTGAAGTGATGGGGCAGCGCATGATCTTCATGGCCGGCTACATGCTGACCCTGGCCGTGGTGATGCTGCCGGCCGCGGTGCTCGGCGGGCTGGGCTTCCTGCTGGCGAACTGGCTGGCCGGCATGGCCGTCGGCGCGCTGGTGGCAGCGGCCTGCGCGTGCGCGGTGCTGGCGCTGGAACTCGACTGGGCGGTGTCGTTGCTCGGCCGCCGCATCGATGGCTTCGACGTCTCGCAGGAATTGCGCTGAGCGACATTGGCAGGCGCAGGCCGGGCGCTTGCTCACGCGCCGAATGACAGCCCCGCCGCGCGTGCCGCCGCGCGAATCGCCGCTCGCGCCGGTTCCACCCGCGCATCATGGGCGGCGCGACGCGGGCGTCGGTCCAGCGTGCAGCGCAGGCCCGTGTCCAGCAGCGCAACATGCGCATCCACCAGCCCCGCGTGGGTCGCCCCATCCAGACTTCCCGCTGCCTGTGCCGCCTGCAACAGCGCGCGCGTCGCCCGCGGCAACAACAACCCGGCGTGCGTTGCGGCATCGCGCAGCACGATGAACTGCAGCAGGAATTCCAGATCCACCAGCCCGCCTTCGCCCTGCTTGAGGTCGAACAGGGTGGCATCGCTGCGATCCAGCTCGGCGCGCATCCGCCGCCGCATCGAGGTCACGTCGTCGGCCAACCGGACACGGTCGCGCGCTTGCGAGAGCACCTCCGCACGCAGCGTTTCGAACGCCGCCGCCAGCGACGCATCTCCGGCAATGGCGCGTGCGCGCACCAGTGCCTGGTGCTCCCACGTCCAGGCGCGGCGCCGCTGGTACTCGGTGAAACTGGGCAGGCTGGAGACCAGCAGGCCCTTGGCGCCATCCGGGCGCAGCCGCACATCCACGTCGAACAGCCGGCCCGCGCCGGTTCGCACGCCCAGCAGGGCCACGATCTTCTGCCCCAGCCGCGCGTACCAGCGCGGCGCGTCCAGCGGCCGCGCGCCGTCGGACATGGCATCCAGCGGCGCATCGAACAGGAACACCAGGTCCAGATCCGAGCCGAACCCGAGTTCTTCGCCACCCAACGTGCCGTAGCCGAGCACGCTGAAGCGCCCGCCCGCGACGCTGCCGTGCGCGGCCAGCAGCTCATCGTGCGCAAGCTGCAACACGCAGGCCACCACCGCGTCGGCCAGCCACGCCAGCCCGCGCGCGCACTCCTGCGCGTCGATGCGCGCATCCAGCAGCGCCAGCGCGAAGCGGAAACTCAACGCCTGGCGCACTTCGTTGAGCGCATTCAAGGCGGTTTCGGTGTCATTGCCGCGCAACGCCGCCGCGCACTGCGCGTGCAGCGCATCGCGGCCGGGGAGCTCGCCGCCCACGCGCACGTCCAACAGTTCATCCAGCAACAGCGGATGCGCGGCCAGGCGCTCGCCCAACAGCGCGCTGCGCGCCAGCGCGCCGACCAGCCGCGCCAGCGCCGCCGGCTGCTCGTCCAGCAAGGCCAGATAGCTGGCACGCCGCAGGATGGTATGCAGCAGCGGCAGCACCCGCTGCAGTACCGCCTCCGGATGCGCGGTTGCAGATGCGTGCTGCAACAACGCCGGCAACACCCGGTCCAGCCGCGCGCGCGCGGCATCCGAGAGATCGCGCACGCCGGGCGTTCGCGCGAACTCGCACAAACTTGCATGCAGCTCGATGGCCTTGTCGAAGCCGGCCGCATCCAGCGCATCGGCGTCACCATGTTCGGGCAAGGCGCGCCAATACGCGGCAAGTTCGTCGCTGCCGGAGGCACGCCGACGGCGTGGCGCCAGCAGCGCGGAAAACTCTTCCGACACCCGTTGCCGCTGCAGCGCCAGCGCCGCATCCAGCGCCGCCCAGTCCGGATAGTCCAGCCCGGCCGCAATTCGCGCACAGCCCAACGCATCGTCCGGCAGCGCGTAGGTTTGCGCATCGCGCAGCATCTGCAGGCGGTTTTCCAGCCGGCGCAAAAAGCGATAGGCCTGCGCAAGCTCCGCGCCGGCAGTCGCCTCCATGTGGCCCGCTGCCACCAGCGCCTGCAGCGCCACCATCAGTCGCCGGCGACGCAGCACCGGCTCGCGCCCGCCGCGGATCAACTGCAGCGCCTGCGCCAGGAATTCGATTTCCCGAATCCCGCCCGGCCCGCGCTTGATGTCGCCCGCCATGTCCTTGCGCGCCACCTCGGCGGCGATCATCGCCTTCATCGCGCGCAGCCCGTCCAGCGCGCCGTAGTCGAGATAGCGCCGATACACGAACGGCCGCAGCGCATCCAGCAGGCGCTCGCCCGCTTCCAGATCGCCGGCCACCGGCCGCGCCTTCTGCCACGCGTAGCGCTCCCAGTCGCGGCCTTCGCGCTGGAAGTACAGCTCCATCGCCGCAAACGACAGCGCCACCCGGCCGGCGTTGCCGAACGGGCGCAGGCGCAGGTCCACGCGGTGGCAGAAGCCGTCCGCGGTCACTTCGTCCAGCAGCTTCGCCAGCTGCTGCCCCAGCCGCGCGAAATAGTCCTGCGCATGCAGGACGCGCGCGCCGTCGGACTCTCCCTCGTGTTCATAGGCATAGACCAGGTCGATGTCGGAGCTGAAGTTCAACTCGTGCCCGCCCAGCTTGCCCAGGCCGAACACCACCAGCCGCCGCACGCCCCCCTGCGCGTCGCGAACCCGCCCGAAGCGCCGCGCGAAGTCCTCTTCCAGCGCGTCCAGCGCAAGCCGCAGACAGCGCTCGGCCAACAGCGTGCTGCCGGCCAATATCTCATCGACGTCTGCCCCATCCACCACGTCGCGCCACACCAGCCGCGTCGATTCCGCCTGCCGGTAGCGGCGCAGCAGGCGCGCCCACTCCTCGCGGTTGCCGGCCATCAACGCCGGCATCGGCACGGGCTGCGTGGCGTCGACGCGCAGCCGCGCCAGCAGGTCGGGCTGCATGGCCAGGATGTCGATGGCGAAGTCGCTGGCCAGCGCCAGCCGCGACAGTGCGGCTTCCGCGTCCATCGGGATGTCGCAGCCAGCGCCGCGCAGGCGCTGCAATGCGCGCGTGGCGATGGTGTGCATGGCGGTGCGGATCGATTCGTCCATGTGCCGATTGTGGCATCGCCGGCGCGCCGCTATCGTGCGCAACCATGAGCGAATTGCAGGATCTGGCCGCGCTGATCCGCGCGGAAACCCCATTGCTGGTGATTGAAACCCCGGACGAATCGCGGGTGCTGGATTTGTTCCGGCAATCGCTGATGCACGTCTGGCGCGCGCTGTATCGCTGGAGCGTGACCGAAGGCCTGCGCCGGATCGATATGGATCGCGAGGACGAAAGCACCATCGCCCCCGATCTCAGCGCCACCCTGCGGGACATCCAGGCCGCCAGCCAGCGCGGCATCTACCTGCTGCTGGATGCCACGCCCTATCTTGGCTACGCCAGCTACCAGCGCGCCATGCGCGACATCATCCAGCGCCGCGACTGCCAGCCCCACGTGATCGTGATGGTGGGCACCAAGGTCGAGCTGCCGGAAGCGCTGGAGCCGTTTGCGGTGCGCTTTTCGCTGCGCCTGCCGGATGCCAACGCACTGTTGAAACTGGTGAAGGAGGAGGCCGCCGGCTACACCAGGGAAAACGGCGGCCGGCGGGTTGAGGTGGATGTGGAGGCGGTGCGCCAGATCGTGCGCAACCTGCAGGGCCTGAGCCTGACCGATGCACGCCGCATCGCCCGCCACCTGATCTGGCGCGATGGCGCGCTGGGCCAGGACGACCTGCCGGAGCTGGCGCGGCTGAAATTCGAGCTGCTCAACAAGAGCGGCCACCTGCACTACGAATACGACACCGCGCGCTTTGCCGACGTGGGCGGCGCGCAGCGGCTGAAACGCTGGGTGGAACAGCGCCAGCCGGCCTTCGTGCAGGATCCGCCCCCGGCCGGCCTGCAACCGCCCAAGGGCATGCTGCTGCTGGGCGTGCAGGGCTGCGGAAAATCGCTGCTGGCCAAAGCGGTGGCTGGCGGCTTCGGCGTGCCGCTGGTGCGGCTGGATTTCGGCACGCTGTACGACAAGTACCAGGGCGAAACCGAGAAAAACCTGCGCGCGGCGCTGGCCTCCACCGAGCAACTGGCGCCCTGCGTGCTTTGGATCGACGAAATCGAGAAGGCGCTGGCCGCCGACGGCGGTGAAAGCGACGGCGGGCTGTCACGCCGCGTGCTGGGCTACCTGCTGACCTGGATGGCCGAGCGCACCGCGCGCGTGTTCCTGGTCGCCACCGCCAACCAGGTGTTGCAACTGCCGGCCGAACTGCTGCGCAAGGGGCGCTTCGACGAAATCTTCTTCGTCGATCTGCCCGATGCCGCCACCCGCGCCGACATTTTCGCCCTGCACCTGGATCGCCGCCGGCTGGCGCGCGAGCACATCGACCTGTCGGCGCTGGCGGCCGCGGCCGACGGCTATTCCGGCGCCGAAATCGAGCAGGTCATCGTCAGCGCGCTGTATGCCGCCCACGCCGCCGGCAGTGCGCTGGACACGCATCTGCTGATGCAGGCGATCCACGACACGCGCCCCTTGTCGGTGGTGATGGCCGAACAGATGCAGGCACTGCGCGCTTGGGCGCTGCCTCGCACGGTGCCCGCGGGCTGAGCCGGCTCATTCGCCGGGAATGCGTGAACCAAAAAAAAGCCCGCTTCGACCGAAGTCTCAGCGGGCCTGCTCCCTCCCCCACGTCGGGACGCAGGTCGATCGTGAAGGATGCGTTAGGAAGATTCACGCTGCACTGCAAAAGAGTACTGCGCAGTCCACGAATGCGATTCAGCCGGGACGTGGCCCGCGGCGCAGGTCCTTGAGGATTTCGCGTGCGGCGTTGCGCCCCGGAAGACCGGTGACGCCGCCGCCGGGATGGGTACCCGAGCCGCACAGGTAGAGGTTCTTGAACGCGCCGCGATAGTGGCCCTGCCCCAACAGCGGGCGCGCACTGAACATCTGGTCCAGGCCCAGTGCGCCGTGGAAGATGTCGCCCCCCACCAGCCCGATGCGGCGCTCCAGGTCCAGCGGGCTCAAGGCTTCATGGCCCAGCACGCTGCGCGCAAAGTTCGGCGCGTAGTCGTTCACGGTGTCGATCATCAATTTCGCCACGCTGTCGCGGTGCACATCCCAGCCGTCGTCCACCTCGGGATTCACCTGCTGGCAGAACAGGCTGGCAACGTGCCGGCCCGCCGGTGCAAGCGTGTCGTCCAATGTGGATGAAATGACCAGTTCGACAATCGGCCGGCGCGCCCAGCCTGCGTTATGCGCCTTCGACTTGGCATCGAAATAGGCTTGCTCGAAATACTGCAGCGAGGGCCCGATCAGAATGCCGCTTTGATGGTGCGGCTGTTGCTGGCTGCCCGGCATGGCGGTGAAATCCGGCAATTCGCTCAGCGCCACGTTCATGCGGAAGGTGCCGGACCCGCAGCGGTAGCGCTCGATGCGCTGCGCGGTGTCTTCATCCAACCGGGAGCGCTCGACCAGCTTGGTGTACAGCAGCTTGGGGTTGAGGTTGCTGGCAATGGTGGTCGCGCGCAATTCGCGCCCATCGCCCAGCGCAACGCCGACCGCCTTGCCGCCTTCGACAAGGAGTTGCGCCACCTCGGCATCGGTTTCGATGGCCACGCCGCGCGCCTCGCATTCCTTGCGCATCGCCTGGGTGATCGCGCCCATCCCGCCGATGGCATGGCCCCACGCGCCGGCCTTGCCGTTGACCTCGCCGAACACGTGATGCAGCAGCACGTAGGCGCTGCCCGGCGTGTACGGGCTGGCGAAATTGCCGACCACCGAATCCCAACCCAGCGCGGCCTTCAGCGGCTCGCCTTCGAACCAGCTGTCGAGCAGCTCGCCGGCAGACTTGGTGAAGAGATCCAGCAAGTCGCGACGCCCGCGCATGTCCAGCGACTTGACCTGCCTGGCTGCCGACGCCGATGCAAGCCAGTCGGCCAGCACGAAGCGGTCGCTGACATTCGGCGGCGTTTGCTGCATCAACTGGCGCAGCACCACCACGATGCGATCCAGCATCGCGTAGTACTCGGGCAGCCGCTGCGCATCGCGCGCCGACCACTTCGCCACTTCGCCGTGGGTGTGCTCACCGCCCAGGCGAAAACTGCGCCCGTCGGGCAACGGCAGGAAGTTGGCATAGGGCCGCTCGACCACGCGCAGGCCGTGTTGCGCAAGACGCAGATCCGCAATCACCTTCGGATTGAGCAAACTCACCGTATAACTGGCCAGCGAATTGCGGAAGCCAGGATGGAACTCCTCGGTCACCGCCGCACCACCGACGATGCCGCGCCGCTCCAGCACCCGCACCTTCAAGCCCGCGCCCGCCAGATACGCCGCGCAAACCAGGCCGTTGTGGCCACCGCCAATGATCAAGACATCGTCGTGTTGCATCTTGTCCCCTTGAATTTTCCATTCCTGCCACCGATGCAGGCTGGGTGCAGCCCGCACCCGGGATAATTGCAGATCGCCCGACCTGCCGCCTGCCCATGCCCCAGTCCCGCATCCGCAACGCCACATTGCTCGCCCGCCGCATGTCGGCAGATGCCGCCGCCGCGCTGATCAACCCCGGCACCAGCGTGGCGATGAGCGGCTTCACCGGCTCCGGGCATGCCAAGGTGGTGCCCGGAGCCCTGGCACGGCGCATTGAAGCCGTCCACGCCGCCGGCGATCCATTCCGGATCCGCCTGCTCACCGGCGCCTCCACCGCGCCCGAACTCGACGGCGTGCTGGCCCGCGCCGACGGCCTGGAATTGCGCGCGCCCTACCAGTCCGATCCCGACACCCGTCAACGGATCAATGCGGGCAGCATGAATTACATCGACATGCACCTGAGCCAGGTGGCGCAATTCACCTGGTCCGGCTTCTTCGGCAAGATCGACACCGCCGTGATCGAGGCCACCGCCATCGCCGAGGACGGTTCGCTGGTGCCCTCCACCTCGGTCGGCAACAACAAGACCTGGCTGGACCTGGCCGACAAGGTCATCGTGGAAGTGAACCGCTGGCAGCCGGAGGCGCTGGACGGCATGCACGACATCTACTACGGCACCCGGCTGCCGCCCGACCGCGTGCCGATCCCGCTGACCCGGCCCGACCAGCGCATCGGCCAGCCGCATTTGCGGGTGGATCCCGCCAGGATCGTCGCGGTGGTCGAAACCGATGCCCCCGACCGCAACAGCGCGTTCAAGCCCATCGATGACACCAGCCGCCGCATCGCGGGCCACCTGATTGATTTCTTCCGCGACGAAATCAAGCGCGGCCGGTTGCCGGCCAACTTGCTGCCGCTGCAATCAGGCGTGGGCAACATCGCCAACGCGGTGCTTGCCGGGTTGGGCGAAAGCGGCTTTTCCAACCTCACCGCGTTCACCGAAGTCATCCAGGACGGCATGCTGGATCTGCTCGACGCCGGCATCCTGCGCAGCGCCTCGGCCACCGCCGTCTCGCTGTCACCGGAGGCCACCGCACGCTTCAAGGACACCATCGCCAATTATCGCGAGCGCATCCTGTTGCGCTCGCAGGAACTGTCCAACCATCCCGAACTGGTGCGCCGGCTGGGCTGCATCGCGTTGAACGGGATGATCGAAGCCGACCTGTACGGCAACATCAATTCCACCCACATCATGGGCAGCCGCATCCAGAACGGCATCGGCGGCAGCGGCGACTTCGCCCGCAACAGCTACCTGCCCGTCTTCCTCACCCCCAGCACCGCCAAGGGTGGCGCGATTTCCAGCATCGTGCCGATGGTCAGCCACGTGGACCACACCGAACACGACGTGGCCATCCTGATCACCGAACAAGGTCTGGCAGACCTGCGAGGGCTTGCCCCCAAACAACGCGCCCGCACGATCATCGACCACTGCGCCCACCCCGACTACCGCGACGCCCTGCGCGACTACTTCGACCGCGCCTGCCGCGACAGCTACGGCAAACACACCCCGCACCTGCTGGCGGAAGCGCTGTCCTGGCACCAGCGTTTCATTGAAACGGGGACGATGCGGGCCTAGCAGGGCACACGATGGGGCGAGGGAGGCCGATACCACGCCTGGGGGGCTGCCAGACGAAGACGAGGACGACGCGTTACCCAAGAGCACCGTGGTGGTGGTGGCGATCAGGATGTTCCAGTACAGCGACTGCTTGCCGGCGTCGTGACGTACTCGACGCGGCCAACGCTCAGGGAACGGGGGCAAGGCTCAATTCGGCGAGAAATGCATTGTGGCTCGCTTTCGCCCTGGCAAGGTCGTGTTCGATCCGGACCAGCTCGGCATGCACGGCCGTCAGATCGACCTCTTCTTCGGCCTGCGCCGTACTGACATAGCGCGAGATATTGAGGTTGTACTCGTTGTCGATGATCTCCTGCAGCGACACCCGGCGGGAATAACGCGCCTGCTCGGTACGTTCCCGATACGTCGACACGATCCGCGCAATGTCCTGATCGCTCAGCTGGTTCTGGCGCTTGCCCTTGGTGAAGTGCTCGGCCGCGTTGATGAACAGCACGTCGTCGGGCTTCTTGCACTTCTTGAGTACCAGAATGCAGACCGGGATGCCGGTGGAATAGAACAGGTTGGCCGGCAGGCCGATCACGGTGTCGATGTGGCCGTCGGTGAGCAGCTTGGTGCGGATGGCCGCTTCCTTGCCGCCGCGGAACAGCACGCCGTGCGGCAGGATGATCGCCATCACGCCGTCATCCTTCAGGTAATGCAGGCCGTGCAGCAGGAAGGCGAAGTCGGCGGCGCTCTTGGGTGCCACCCCGTGGTTCTTGAAGCGCGGGTCCTGCGCCATCGCCTCGCCCGGCTCCCAGCGGTAGCTGAAGGGCGGGTTGGCGACAACGGCGTCGAAACGCGGCTTCTTCGCCGGATTGGTTTCGCGCAGGAAGTCCCAGTCGTTGGTCAGGGTATCGCCGTGGTAGATCTCGAACTCGGTGTCCTTCACCCCGTGCAGCAGCATGTTCATGCGCGCCAGGTTGTAGGTGGTGATGTTGGATTCCTGGCCGTAGATTCGGCCGATGCTGCCGCCGGCCGCCTTCATGCGGTGGCGCACGTTGAGCAGCAGCGAACCGGAGCCGCAGGCGAAATCGAACACGCTGCCAAGCGAGCGGCGCGGGCCGGCCTTGGGTTCCTGGCTGTCCAGGGTGACGATGGCCGACAGGATGTTGGAAATCTGCTGCGGCGTGTAGAACTCGCCGGCCTTCTTGCCGCTGCCGGCGGCGAACTGGCCGATCAGGTATTCGTAGGCATCGCCCAGCGCATCGACATCGGTGGAAAAGTCGGCGATGCCCTCGGCGATCTTGCTGATGATGGCGCACAGCTTGGCGTTGCGGTCGGCGTACTTGCGCCCCAGCTTGTCCGAGGCAAGGTTGATTTCCGAGAACAGCCCTTGGAAGTGGCTCTGGAAGGATTCTTCCTCGATGTATTTGAAGCCGCCCTGCAAGGTGTCCAGCAGCGCGTCGTTGTGGCTCTTGGCCAGGTGGACGATGTGGCCCCACAGATACTGCGGCTGGATGACGTAGTGCGCCTTGCGCCGCATCTGCTGCTCGAACGCCGGCACGTCGTCGGCATTGTCGGCATACCACACCGACAGCGGCGTCCGGCCGCCGTTGCCGATGGCATCCGGGTCGGGATAGTCGGCGCCCAGCTCCTTCTTCGCGGCTTCCTCGTAGTTCCACGACAGATAACGCAGGAACAGGAAGGACAGCATGTAGTCGCGGAAGTCATCCGCGTTCATCGCGCCGCGCAGCTGGTCGGCGATCGCCCAGAGGGTCTTGCCGAGTTGTTTCTGGTCGTTGTCGGTCACCGCGCCAGATCCCTGTCGGCCTTGGCCTGGCTGCGCAAGGTATCGGCGGAAATCCGTACAGTGCGGCCTTCGCGCACCACGACCAAGTCTGTGCCGCTATCCATCGCGGTTTTACGTGCCAGTGCGGCTGCACGGCGCAACGCAGCTTGCGAGGCGCGCAGGTCAGGGTTTCGTGCGTTGGAAATATCGCGTGGCTTCATGGCTTTTCGCTCCAGTCGAGCAGGACGGGCTCATCGCCCGAATTATCGTACAAGGCCCAGTCGTCCACCTCGGCCTTGTACACCGCATCGAAGTTGCGCAGTCCGCTGGAAAAACGGCGACGAATCACCGCTTCGGGAATGTCGTGTCCTCCCTGCTGCACCCGCGTGGCCACGCGGTCGATGGCGGTCTGTGCCGCAGGCAGGCTCAGGAAGAACAGGCTGACGTGGTAGCCCAGCGCGCGCCAGTGCCGGATACGCTGCCGGTAGCCGACACCGGAGAGTGTGGTTTCGAACGCGAAACTCTCGCCGCGGGCGACGCAGGCCTCGATCTCTTCCAGCATCAAGCGCCCCGCCTTGATCGCCGCCGATTCCGGAGCGAACGGCGACAGCCCCGCCGCGATCAGATCGGCATTGATGAAACGCGGTAGTTGTGCCTCGTCGGGCAGAAACGTGCGGGCAAAGGTGGTCTTGCCCGCGCCATTGGGACCGGCAAGGATGATGATGCGCTTGCTCATCCGCGCAGCCCCGCAGGCGAAGTTCTTTCAGGTTGAACTACCGAGGATCCCTCGGTGGTTCGTTCAGGCTCCAACTCTCTGTCTGCAAGAATGCTTTCCGGATGCAGGCTGATGCTGTCGGCGGTGACGTCGAACAGTTCCGCCATCTCCGCCTGGGTCAGCCAGACGGTCTGGCCGTCGGCGCGCAGTTGGATACGGCTGTGGCCGTCCTCGCTGGTGGTGAGGATCAGGCCACTCATGCGCTTGCACCTTCCAGAACGGGGAACAGCTGCTGCATCAGGCCCTGCTTGTGGGTCTTGAGGGCGGCGAGCTGGTTGGATTCGGCGGTGATCTGGGTGTCGAGGGAGGAGAGGCAGTCGGCGATGCGTTGTTGTTCAGCTAGTTCTTCGCCCTTACCGCTCGAAGGAGGAATCGGGATTGGTAACGCTGCGTACTCGGTGCCATTGATGCCAGGTTGCCCACTTCGCGCCGAGATGACGTGTACCCAATTCCAATACTGTTGTGTAGTGAGGAAGCTGGACACAAAGGTCGGAACGGCCTTCCTTCGGTTTGGCCGGATTCGAATCAGAAAGCCAGCAAAGACCAAGCGGCCGTCTTCCTCGCGGTAACAATACGATTTGCCAACGCTTGCCCCGGTGCGGGCGAGAGCGATGTCACCATCACTCAAATAGTTTTCCGCCGTGGCGTCGATGTCGACAGATACCTTGCCAGCCGAGACAAACCGCCCCTCGGTGTCGATGTCAGTGATTCTGAGATAGCTTGGCAGGCTTGGGGAAAACGGAACCGCAGGCGCATTTACGCCGTACTCGGGCTTGCCCTCAAGCAACTCTCCGAGCGGAACAGTCGACCACTCCGGCGCGCTGCGGAACTCGGGAAAGCGGAGGCGGGGGCGGGTTTCGCCTTCACGGGGGAACAGCTGCTGCATCAGGCCGCGCTTGTGCGCCTTCAACGCCTCTACCTTGCGGCCCTGCGCGGCAATCACCTCGTCCAGCGAGGTCAGGCAGTCGGCGATTTTTTGTTGCTCGGTTAGATCAGGAACGGCGACTTCAATCTTCTCGATGTTTGATTTCGACAGACTCGGGACACCACCAGCCTCGTTGTGTTTTAGCCAATCGATCAGCTGGAAGTGCAAGAACACAAAACGAGGCAAGCATCCCTTGAACGAATGGGTATAGAAGAGCGTGTCTACAGTCCAGAATTTCCCGGTCAAGAAGATGGGATTATTGATCGTGCCCTTCCGGCCTATACATGCACTCTCTCCGTCGTACAGATAGTCATCAACAGAGAGCATGTAGCCGCCAGATCCATACACGGGGATTGGGCCGGTACCAAGATGCTTGTAATCCCTACCACTTCCGATCGTTAGAAGCTCACCAAGCGGCTTTATTT
This sequence comes from Thermomonas paludicola, assembly GCF_024498955.1. Classification (GTDB taxonomy): domain Bacteria; phylum Pseudomonadota; class Gammaproteobacteria; order Xanthomonadales; family Xanthomonadaceae; genus Thermomonas; species Thermomonas paludicola. Next base: position 2,358,004 of record NZ_CP093311.1, read on the forward strand.
CCCATTCTTGCACCCGCTGAAACTTCGGAAACCGCAACCTCGGCACCGCCGCCTTCGCCCCCTGCTTCGCCATGCTCACGCCTCGTACGCCTTCAGTCCGGCAATCTCCCGCCCGCCCGCCCGTTTCTTAAGCAGCGGCAGCAGGTCACCCATCAACGCCAGCTCCTTCTGCGCGCGCGCCTTCCAGCCCAGGTCCAGCGGGGCCAGCAGCTCGGTGAGCTGTTCGCCGTCGAAGATGCGGCGGGACAGAATCCCGTCCACGAAGGCCTGCACCTCTGCCACCGGCAGGGCGTGCTTTGCGGACAGCGCGGCCATGTCCTGCGCGGCCTTGTCGGCTTTGAACTTCTCGTAGCCGGCGCGGATGGCGTCCTCGCTCAGGCCCTCGCCGGCCTTCAGCCCGCGCACGTACGCGCTGATGTCCTCGCGCTCGCCGATGAACTTGGCATCGCTGGCGATCAGGCCGATCAGCTGTTCGCGGCTCATGCTAGCCCTGCCCGGCGCCTTGCCCGAGTAGTCGGCGATCAGCTTCATGATGTAGTCGTAATCAATGGTGCTGGAGGCGAACAACACGAACTCGAAGTCGAGCTGCTCCACCGCGTTGCGCGTGGCCTCGTCCAGCCCGCCGGGCTTCTTCTGGTCGGCGCGCAGTTCCTCGGCCTTCTGCAGGTACTGGCCGCGGAAGCTGCGCAGTTCGTCCTTGGGCAGGATGGTCTCGATCTGGTCGCGCTGCTCGGCGGTCAGGTCGGTGTACTGGTCCAGCTGGGTCTGCAGCTTCTGGACTTCCTTGAAGTGCTGGACGAAGGCCACCTTGGCCGCGGTGCCCTTGAGGTTGGCGATGTCCTCCGGCTTGCCGCCCAAGCCCTGCGAGGCGAGGAAGCTGTCGAGGGCGGCGCGCGCCTCCTTCAGCTTGTCGATGACCACCGGCGCGGTGTCCACCAGCCAGATGGTGCGCGCCTGCTCGGCCTTGACGCCGGAGAACAGCGCGATGGCCGCGTCCACCTCCTTCTGCTGGCCGCGGAAGTCGAGGATGTTGCCGTAGGGCTTGGTGTCGTTGAGCACGCGGTTGGTGCGGGAAAACGCCTGGATCAGGCCGTGGTGCTTGAGGTTCTTGTCCACGTACAGGGTGTTGAGGTACTTGCTGTCGAAGCCGGTGAGCAGCATGTCCACCACGATCACGATGTCGAGCTTTTCGCGGCCCTTTTTCGGCAGGTCGGCATTGGGGAACTGCTGGTCCTTGATGCGCTGCTGCACGTCCTGGTAGTAGCCGTCGAACTCCTCGATGCGGTGGTTGGTGCCGAACGCGGCGTTGTAGTCGCCGATGATCGCCGCCAGCGCCGCCTTCTTCTCTTCGGGATTCTTCCTGTTGTCGGCCTGCTCCTGCGGCAGGTCTTCCTGCAGCTGCTTCACGTCGGCGCTGACATCGGCCGGCGGGGAGAACACCGCGGCGATATTGAGCGGCACGTAATCTGGCTCGGCCTGCTGCTTCTCGGCCTGCGCGGTCTTGAACAGCGCGACGTACTCGATGGCGTCGTTGATGCTTGCTGTGGCCAGCAGGGCGTTGAAGCGGCGCCCGCCGGTGGCGGTGTCGTGCCGGGCCAGGATGGCCTCGACCACGGCGCGCTTGGCCAGCGGCTCGCCGGGCTTGGGCCTGCTCTTGTTGTCATCCCCCTTGCCATCCGGCTTGAAGTAGTCGACGTGGAACTTCAGGACGCTCCTGTCCTCGATGGCGTGAGTGATGGTGTATTCGTGCAGCGATTGCTGGAACAGGTCTTGCGTGGTCTTGAGCGTCTGCTCCTCGCCCTCGATGCGCTTGTAGCTGGCGTTCTGCTCGAAGATCGGCGTGCCGGTGAAGCCGAACAGCTGGGCGTTGGGGAAGAACGCCTTGATGGCCTGGTGGTTCTCGCCGAACTGCGAGCGGTGGCATTCGTCGAAGATGAAGACGATGCGCTTGTCGCGCAGGGCTTCCAGCTGCTCGGCATGGCTGGTGAGGCCGCGCCTTTCGCGGCTCTGGTTGCGCGTGCTGCCGCCGTCCAGCGCCAGGCCGAGCTTCTGGATGGTGCAGACGATGACCTTGTCAGCCGCATCGTCGGACAACATGCGCCGCACCAGCGCGCCGGTGTTGGTGTTCTCCTCCACGCAGCCTTCCTGGAAGCGGTTGAACTCCTCGCGGGTCTGGCGATCCAGGTCCTTGCGGTCCACCACGAACAGGCACTTCTCGATGGCCGGGTTGGCCTTGAGCAGGGTGGAGGCCTTGAAGCTGGTCAGCGTCTTGCCGCTGCCGGTGGTGTGCCAGATGTAGCCGTTGCCCAGGTTCTTGTCGATGCACTCGACGATGTTCTTGACGGCGTAGATCTGGTACGGCCGCATCATCAGCAGTTTCTGCTCGCTGGCCACCAGCACCATGTAGCGGCTGATCATCTGCCCCAGCGTGCACTTGGGCAGGAAGGCATCGGCAAAGGCATCCAGCCCGCTGATCTTGCTGTTGTCCGGCGCGGCGTACTGGTAGATGGGCAGGAAGCGCTCATCCGCGTTGAAGGCGAAGTGGCGCGTATTGTTGTTGGCGAAGTAATAGGTGGCGTCGCGGTTGCTGACCACGAACAGCTGGATGAAGCACAGCAGCGTGCGGGCGTAGCCGTTGCCCGCGTCGTTCTTGTACTCGACGATCTGCTCGATGGCCCGGCGCGGATTGATGCCCAGCGTCTTCAGCTCGATCTGCACGGCGGGCACACCATTGATCAGCAACAACACGTCGTAGCGATGGTGGCTGTAATCGGTGTTGATGCGCAGCTGGCTGGCGACCTCGAAATCGTTCTTGCACCAGTCGTTGATATTGACCAGGGTGTAGTTGAGCGGGGTGCCGTCGTCGCGGGTGAACGCGTTGCGGTGGCGCAGGGTGTGCGCGGCGGCGAAGACGTCGGGGGTGACGATGTCCTCCAGCAGCCGCTGGAATTCGGCATCGCTCAGGGTGACGCGATTCAGCGCTTCGAAGTGCGTGCGGAAATTACGCTCCAGCGCGGCGCGATCGCGGATGTCCGGCCGCAGCGTGTACTTGAGCTCGCCGAGCTTGTCGATCAGATCCTGCTCGATGGTGCTTTCCCTGACGCGCATCCACTCCCCCTGATCGACACTTCCCTGCTGACAATGCAGTTGTCGCAGGCGCCGAGTTTACCGACTCGGGCAGGCCGGCAGGCACGCATCATCACGATCAAAAAAAAAGGCCCGCCGAAGCGGGCCTTCCATTGACGCGTTGTTGCGGTGACGGGGATCAGAAATCCATGCCGCCCATGCCGCCCATGCCGCCACCGGCGCCGCCCATGGCCGGCTCGTCTTTCTTCGGAGCCTCGGCCACCATGGCTTCGGTGGTGATCATCAGGCCGGCGATGGAGGCCGCGTTCTGCAGCGCGGTGCGGGTGACCTTGGTCGGGTCCAGGATGCCGAACTCGATCATGTCGCCGAACTCGCCGTTGGCGGCGTTGTAGCCGAACGAACCCTTGCCGTCGACCACGCGATTCAGCACCACGCTCGGCTCGTCGCCGGCATTGGTGACGATCTCGCGCAGCGGGGCTTCCATCGCGCGCAGGGCGATCTGGATGCCGTGGTTCTGGTCTTCGTTGGCACCCTTCAGGTCCTTGATCGCGGCCTTGGCACGGATCAGGGCGACGCCGCCGCCCGGGACGATGCCTTCCTCGACCGCGGCGCGGGTGGCGTGCAGGGCGTCTTCGACGCGCGCCTTCTTCTCCTTCATCTCGACTTCGGTGGCGGCACCGACCTTGATGACGGCCACGCCGCCGGCCAGCTTGGCCACGCGCTCCTGCAGCTTCTCGCGGTCGTAGTCGGAGGAGGTCTCCTCGATCTGCGCCTTGATCTGCTTGATGCGGGCCTGGATGCCGTCGGCTTCGCCGGCACCGTCGATGATGGTGGTGTTCTCCTTCGAGACCTGCACCTTCTTGGCACGGCCCAGATCCTTGATGGTGGCCTTCTCCAGCGACAGGCCCACTTCCTCGGAGATCACGGTGCCGCCGGTCAGGATGGCCATGTCCTCCAGCATCGCCTTGCGGCGATCACCGAAGCCCGGCGCCTTGACCGCGCAGACCTTGACGATGCCGCGGATGGTGTTGACCACCAGCGTCGCCAGCGCTTCGCCTTCCACTTCCTCGGCGACGATCAGCAGCGGCTTGCCGGCCTTGGCCACACCTTCCAGCACGGGCAGCAGGTCGCGCACGTTGGAGATCTTCTTGTCGTGCAGCAGGATGTACGGGTCATCCAGCTCGGCCTGCATCGACTGCTGGTTGTTGATGAAGTACGGCGACAGGTAGCCGCGGTCGAACTGCATGCCCTCGACCACGTCCAGCTCGTTCTCCAGGCCCGAGCCGTCCTCGACGGTGATCACGCCTTCCTTGCCGACCTTGTCCATCGCCTGCGCGATCAGGTCGCCGATGTTGGCGTCGCTGTTCGCGGAGATGGTGCCGACCTGGGCGATTTCCTTGCTGGTCGAGGACGGCTTGGACAGGATCTTCAGCTCGGCCACGGCGGCGGTGACCGCCTTGTCGATGCCGCGCTTGAGGTCCATCGGGTTCATGCCGGCAGCCACCGCCTTCATGCCCTCACGGATGAAGGCCTGCGCCAGCACGGTGGCGGTGGTGGTGCCGTCACCGGCGTTGTCGGAGGTCTTGGAAGCGACTTCCTTGACCATCTGCGCGCCCATGTTCTCGAACGCGTCGGCCAGTTCGATTTCCTTGGCGACGGAGACGCCGTCCTTGGTGATGGTGGGAGCACCGAAGCTCTTCTGCAGCACGACGTTGCGACCCTTCGGGCCGAGCGTCGCCTTCACGGCATTGGCGAGCACGTTGACGCCGCGCACCATCCTGGAGCGTGCGTCTTCGCCGAAACGAATGTCCTTGGCAGCCATTGGTAATTACCTCGAATGTAGGGACGGGCATTGGCCCGTCGCAAGAATTGGAATGTGCATTGGCGGGGAGTGCCCCGCCCGTACCGGGGGACGACGCGCGATCAGAGGATCGCGAAGATGTCGTCTTCCTTGACCACCAGCAGGTCGGTGCCGTCCAGCTTCACTTCCGTGCCGCTGTACTTGCCGAACAGCACCTTGTCGCCCACCTTCACCTGTGGCGCGCGAACCTGGCCGTTGTCCAGCACCTTGCCGGCGCCGACGGCGATCACTTCGCCCTTGAGCGGCTTTTCGGTGGCCGAATCCGGGATCACGATCCCGCCAGCGGACAACTTCTCTTCTTCCATGCGCTTGATGACCACGCGGTCGTACAGCGGCTTGATATTGGACATGAGCAACCTCAGCAAATGGTTGATTATTGGGGAAAAACCCGGCGATTTTAGCAGCCGCGCGAGGCGACTGCCAAAGATCGGACGCAAACGTCCCGCAACCGGGATGTGCGGAAGATGGGGCGCCCGCGCGGGCTTTCAAGGGCCCGCAACCCGTCATCGCCGGCTACCCTGTCCACATGGACATCCTGATCTGCTTCTGCACCTGCCCCGAACCCGCCGCCGGGCGCATTGCCGACGTCCTGGTCGGCGAGCAGCTGGCGGCCTGCGTCAACATCATTCCCGGGCTGCGCTCGGTGTATCGCTGGCAGGGCGCGGTGGAGCACGCAGAGGAAGGGCTGCTGCTGATCAAGACCACGCGGGCGCGCTACCCGGCCCTGCAGGCAAGGCTGCCGCAATTGCATCCGCATGAACTGCCGGAGCTGGTCGCGGTCGAATCCAATGCCGGCCTGCCTGCGTATCTACGCTGGGTGGCCGACATGACCCGTCCAGTAGAATGACCCGATGACCCGATTGTCTTTCCGCCCGTGCCGCTGGCTGGCCGCACTGGCCCTGGCGGCGGCCCTGCCGGCCGCTACCGCTGCCGATGTTGAACTGCCGCCGGTCGATCAGGTCTTCGTGCTGTCGGCGAAAGCCACCGCGCACAACCGCGTGGAGGTGCGCTGGCAGATCGCCAAGGGCTATTACCTGTACCGGCATCGCACGTCGGTGAAGACCGATCCGGGGTTTGCCGACGCTACGCTGGCGCTGCCAAACGGTGACAAGCACCGCGACGAGTTTTTCGGCGATGTCGAAACCTACCGCGGGCAGCTGATCGGCACGCTGAGCGGCCAGCCGGCGGCAACCGCGCCATCGGTGCGCTTGACCGTGAAATACCAGGGTTGCGCCGATGCCGGCGTGTGCTATCCGCCGCAGACCCGCACGCTGGCGGTGGCCTTGCCGCAGGACATGGGCACCGTCGAATCCGGCTTGTTGCCGGCGCGCAAGGGCGGCGGGCTGTTTGGCCCACGCGGCGACGCAGGCGCCACGGAGGCCGCGCCGCTGCCGCCGGAGCAGGCGTTTCGCAGCGAAGTGATCGCGCTGGACGGCAATACCTTGCTGCTGCGGCTCACGCCCGCCAACGGGTATTACCTGTATCGCGACAAGCTCTCGGCCAAATTGGTGGCAGCCGACGGGTTATCCGCCGCGCTGCCCGCGCACGCGCAGATGCCCAAGGCCAGCGCGTTCAAGGATGAGCACTTTGGCCAGGTGCAGGTGTATTTCACGCAGGTCGAAATTCCGCTTGTCGTCAACCGCAGTACCCCGCGTGCGGCCAACGGCAACCTGATCGTCGGCTTGCAAGGTTGCCAGACCGATGGCATTTGCTATGCGCCGATGACGCGGACGCTGGCGGTGCGTGTGCCGGCGGGCAAGATCGACTCCTCTCTGCAGGGGGACGACAATGTGCCGAAGACGGTTGCCGGAGACGCCACGCCAGCCGCCCCCCTCCCCCCGGCCCTTGCTCCCACCAGCGGGGAAGAGGGCGTGATTGCCCCCACACTCGCCACCGCCGATGCCGCCCGCAGCGCACCCCCGCAACACCCCATTCCCAGCCTGCTGCCCGCCCTGCTGTTGGCCCTGCTGGGCGGCTTGATCCTCAATTTGATGCCCTGCGTGCTGCCGGTGCTGTCGCTGAAGGTGCTCTCGCTGGCACAAAGCGGGGAAAGCAGGCAAACCGCGCGGCGGCATGCACTGGCCTATACCGCCGGTGTGCTGGCCAGCTTCGCCGCCCTGGGCGGGCTGATTCTGGCACTGCGCAGCGGCGGTATCGAAACCTGGATCAGCTGGGGCTTCCAGTTGCAGTTCCCACGCATGGTCGCGGTGCTGGGGCTGCTGATGTTCATGCTGGGCCTGAGCCTGTCGGGCATGTGGTACGCCAGTATCCGTATCAGCGGTCGTGCCGACGCACTGGCGCAAGGCAGCGGCGTGCGCGCCGATTTCTTCACCGGCGTGCTGGCCGTGGTGCTGTCCACGCCCTGCACGGCACCGTTCATGGGTGCGGCACTGGCCTATGCCTTCGTGGCCCCGACGCTTGCGGCGATGCTGGTGTTTCTGACATTGGGGCTGGGGCTGGCACTGCCGTTCCTGTTGATCGCCTTCGTCCCCGCCCTCGCCCGCCTGTTGCCCAAACCGGGCGCATGGATGGAAACCCTGAAACAACTGCTGGCCTTCCCGATGTACGCCACCGCCGCGTGGCTGGCGTGGGTGCTGGCGCAACAACGCGGTGCCGACGCGGCCGGCCTTTGGATGGGCGCCGCCATTTTGTTGGCATTGGCGGCATGGGCGTGGACACATGCCCGGCAACATGCCCGGCGCTGGCCATTGGTCCTGGCGGTACTGGCACTGGCGACGACCGCATGGCCGCTGTACACCATCGGCACCCTGCCCAAACCGATGAGCACGCACGTGCAGGGCGAGCTTGCGGTTGCCTATACGGAGCCCCGGCTGGCCGAGCTGCGGGCGCAAGGCCGGGTGGTGTTCGTGAATATCACCGCGGACTGGTGCGTGAGCTGCAAAGCCAATGAGAAGGCGGTATTCGCCCGCGATCGTTTCCGCGACGCGCTCAAAGCGACCGATGCCGTCTACATGATCGGCAATCACACCAATATCGACCCCGCCATCACCGCCTACCTGCACCGCTATGGTGCCGTGGGCCTGCCGCTGTATGTGGTCTATCCGCGTGGCGGCGGCGAGGGCAAGGTGCTGCCAGTGCTGCTGACGCCCGGCATGGTGGAAGACGCCCTGGCCCAGGCCGCCCGCTGATGCCGCCCAACCGCGTCGTGTTGCTGGTGGCGCTGCTGGCCGCACTGGCCGGCGCGGCGACCAGCGTGTTCTTCGAGCCCACAATCGCCTATCGGCTGGCCGGCACCGACGTCGGCCAGCAGGTGCTGGATGCGTCGCTGAAGGCCCGCGCGCCGGCTGCGCCCGCCGGGATCACGGTCGCCGAAAAGGGCGGCCTCGTGCCGGCCATGACGCTGAAGGACATCGCCGGCAATCCGGTCGAACTCCCCCGCGCCTGGGCCGGCCGCCCCACCCTGGTCAACCTGTGGGCCACCTGGTGCGCGCCGTGCCTGAAGGAAATGCCGGGCCTGCAGGCCTTCGCCACCGAACAGGGCGGCAACGGCGTGCAGGTGGTCGGCATCGCACTCGACGGTCCCGACGCCGTGCAGGCCTTCCTGCGCCAGCACCGCATCGCCTATCCGGTGTTGGTCGATGCGCCGGGCCCGGCCGATGCCGGCGTGCGGCTGGGCAATCCGGCCGGCGTGCTGCCCTACTCGGTGCTGGTGTCGGCAGAGGGTCGGATCGTGAAAACCCGGATCGGGCCGTTTGCTGACAAGGCCGACATCGCCCGCTGGACAGGCGCGCGCAATCCGACGCCCGGCGGCGGTTAGAGCCTTCACTCCAACATTCGTTTAAAACCGCTCAATCCGGCAAAAGTTCGCCGAACTGGACACCATCCACCATTCGCGGGACACTGCGCGCTGGTTTTTCGTGGATGTCCCGCCGGTTCCCATGGCAACGCTGCTGCTCCTGCACGGCCCCAACCTCAACCTGCTCGGCAGCCGCGAGCCGGAGGTATACGGGCACACCACGCTGGCCGACATCGACGCCGACCTAGCGGGGCGCGCGCAGGCAGCCGGCCACGTGCTGGAGGCGTTCCAGTCCAACGCCGAACACGCGCTGGTGGAGCGCGTGCAGGCCGCGCGCCTGGATGGCACCGACTTCATCCTGATCAACCCGGCCGCCTTCACCCACACCTCGGTCGCCCTGCGCGACGCGCTGGCGGCGGTGGCCATCCCCTTCATCGAAATCCACCTGTCCAACCCGCACGCCCGCGAACCCTTCCGCCAGCACAGCTATTTCAGCGACAAGGCGGTCGGCGTGATCTGCGGATTTGGCGCGGATTCCTACCGCTATGCCTGCGATGCCGCACTGAAACGGCTCCAGGCCCGACTCTGAAAGGAGCGTCCGAATGGACCTGCGCAAAATCAAGAAACTGATCGACCTGCTGGAAGAATCCAATCTGTCCGAGATCGAAATCAAGGAAGGCGAGGAATCCGTGCGCCTGGCGCGGGCGCCAAGAGGTGGCCTGCCGGCCGCGCCGACACCCGTCTACCAGCAGGCGCCCGCCGCGCCCGCGATGCCGATGAATTCCCCGGTCGAAGCCGCCACCGGCGGCAGCCACAAGGCCGAGCCGGAGCTGCCGGCCGGCCACGTGATGCGCGCGCCGATGGTGGGCACCTTCTACGCCAGTCCGGCGCCGGACAAGCCGGCCTTCGTGAGCATCGGCCAGGCGGTCAAGGCCGGCGACACGCTGGGCATCATCGAGGCGATGAAGATGTTCAACCCGATCGAAGCCGACGTCTCCGGCACCGTACTGGCGATCAAGTGCGAAAGCGGCCAGCCGGTCGAATTCGACCAGCCGCTGTTCGTGATCGGGTAAGCGCCATGCTCGAAAAAGTCGTCATCGCCAACCGTGGCGAAATCGCGCTGCGCATCCTGCGCGCCTGCCACGCGCTGGGCATCCGCACCGTCGCGGTGCACTCCACCGCCGACCGCAACCTCAAGCACGTGGCGATGGCGGACGAATCCGTCTGCATCGGCCCGGCGCCGTCGGCCGAGAGCTACCTCAACATGCCGGCGATCATCGCCGCGGCCGAGGTCACCGACGCCCAGGCCATCCACCCCGGCTACGGCTTCCTGTCGGAAAACGCCGACTTTGCCGACCGCGTTGAACAAAGCGGCTTCGTGTTCATCGGCCCGAAGGCCGACACCATCCGCCTGATGGGCGACAAGGTGGAAGCGATCCGCGCGATGAAGGCCGCGGGCGTGCCCTGCGTGCCGGGTTCCGGTGGCCCGCTGGGTGACGATGCCGCGGCCAACGTCAAGATCGCCCGCGAGATCGGCTACCCGATCATCGTCAAGGCGGCCGGCGGCGGCGGCGGGCGCGGCATGCGCGTGGTGCATTCGGAGGCGACGCTGGTCAATGCCATTGCCACCACCAAGCAGGAAGCCAAGGCCGCGTTCGGCAACGACATGGTCTACATGGAGAAGTTCCTGGAGAACCCGCGCCACGTGGAGATCCAGGTGCTGGCCGACGGCCAGGGCAGCGCCATCCACCTGGGCGAGCGCGATTGCTCGATGCAGCGCCGCCACCAGAAGGTGGTGGAGGAAGCGCCCGCGCCCGGCATCACTCTCGAGCAGCGCGCCGAAATCGGCAAGGTCTGCGTGGAAGCCTGCCTGCGGATCGGCTACCGCGGCGCCGGGACCTTCGAATTCCTGTTCGAGAACGGCCGCTTCTACTTCATCGAGATGAACACCCGCATCCAGGTGGAGCACCCGGTGACCGAGCTGGTCACCGGCATCGACCTGGTGCGCGAGCAGTTGCTGATCGCCGCCGGCCACAAGCTGTCGATCAGGCAGAGCGACGTGGTGCTGCGCGGCCACGCCATCGAATGCCGCATCAACGCCGAGGACCCGGACAATTTCTTCCCCTGCCCCGGCCTGATCCAGCACTTCCATGCCCCGGGCGGCCCCGGCGTGCGGGTGGATTCGCACATCTACGAGGGCTACCGCGTCCCGCCGAACTACGACTCGATGATCGGCAAGCTGATCGTCCACGGCGCCGACCGCGCGCAGGCGATCGCCCGCATGCGGGTGGCGCTGAGCGAAATGGTGGTGGACGGCATCAAGACCAACATCCCGCTGCAGCAGCGGATCCTGGCCGACGGCGGTTTCGCGCAGGGTGGCCAGAACATCCATTACCTGGAAAAGCGCCTGGCCGAGCGCAAGGAAAAGGCGCTGTCGATCCTCTGACGGCAGCGGGTGTCCGCTGCCGGCTGGTTTTTGCGCTCTTACCGGGAAGGAACCACCCACTTCTTCCCGGAGCCCGCCATGCAACGCCGCCACGCCCTGTACGCCGCCCTCGCCGCCACCCTGGTTGCCCTGCCCGCCGCCAGCCAGCAGGGCAAGACCCCGCCGACCAATCTCTACATCGACGTCGCCACCCACAACATGGCCGGCATGCCGGACATGGGCGGGATGATGGGTGGGCTGGGCGGCATGATGGCGCGCCGCATGGGCGGTGGCGATAGCGGCAAGCCCACCTACCCGACCGCGCGCCACGGCGGCATGACCGGCCAGTATCTCGACATCGCCCTGCATAACGCGCTCAACCCCGGCGCGGAGACGCAGGAGCTGATCCCGGCGGGGCTGAACCTGGGCAAGTCACTGACCCTGATTCCGATTGAACCAGGCACGTCGAGCAGGGGCGACAGCGCACCAGGCAAGGTGCCTGATGTCGAAGTGAAGATCTCCGAATACTGGGGTTGCGGCGCCACGGTGCGGCCCGGCCAGCCCAAGGTGGCCAGCTTCAAGGTCAAGGGCGGCACCATCGATCCGAAAAAAGGCGCGCAGGGCATCGACTTCGAGGCCACCGGCAGTCTCTCCAAGGGCCTGTACGTACCCGACCGCGACATCGACCTGCAACCCGGCTACGTGTATTGGCCCAACCGCAAGTACGGCAAACAGGTGCCCAGCGGCGCGCGCCTGGCCGGCGAGCACCGGATCAGCGGCGATGGCATTCCCGCATCGATGACGTTCCAGGTCCAGCAAAACGCGGAGTTCATGCCCAAGCTGATGCTGCGCGCGCAAGGCGAGGCCAGCGACGTGATCCAGCTGGGCTGGCCCGCCGTGGATCGCAGCCGCGCCTATTTCATCACCGGCATGAAGATGCACATGCTCAGCCAGAACTCGTTCCAGCTGGTGATCTGGAGCAGCGCCGACGTCCCCGGTGCCGGCAGTGAACTGCACGCCTACCTCAGCGGCAACTTCATCGACAAATGGCTGAAACAGAAAGTCCTCTTGCCCCCCGGCACCACCAGCTGCGCCATTCCCAGGGGCATCTTCGCCAACACAGGCGGCGCCGAATCGGGCATGGTGCCGGCAATGCTGATGATGACCGCCTACGGCCCGGAGAGCTGGATCACCTATCCACCCAAGCCGGCCGATGCCAGGCAGCCGTGGAATCCGGAATGGAGCGTGCGCCTGCGCGCAAAGTCCAGCGCCACCGCGATGGTGGGCTTGGATTTCGGCGGCATGCAGCGGATGGACGAGGACGACGAACAGGGCGACTCCCCGCAGCAGCAGCCCAGGAAGCGGCCCGGGATGAAGGGCCTGCTGCAGGGCATCCTGGGCGGTTGAGCCACGCCGGGCTTGCCGTCGACGGCACGGCTTGTGACCATGGGCGCCGGTTCTCCATCGGCGCCCCCATGCCCTACCTGCAACTTTCACTGCCCGCCCGCGAAGCCGAGCAACCGCGCTACGAACGCGCGCTGGAGGACGTGGGCGCGCTGGCGGTCACCCTGCAGGACGCGCACCTGGATGCCGCCGACGAACAGGCGATCTTCGAACCGGGCGTCGGCGAGTTGCCGCTGTGGGACGAGATGACGCTGACCGCCCTGTTCCCGGCCGACACCGATGCGCTGCTGCTGTTGGCCGCGCTGGACGCCTTCGACCCCGAGCTGGATTGGACGCAGGCGCGCTTCGAGACCGTCGAAGACCAGGACTGGGAGCGCGCGTGGCTGGACACGTTCCATCCCATGCACTTTGGCGCGCGCACCTGGATCGTGCCGTGGAACCATGACCTGCCGGCCGACGCCGACACGCCCGATGCCGCCATCATCCGCCTCGATCCGGGGCTGGCATTCGGCTCCGGCACCCATCCCACCACCGCGCTGTGCCTGCGCTGGCTGGACGCGCTGGCCGCGCGCGGCGAACTGCAAGGCACCTCGGTTCTCGACTTCGGCTGCGGCAGCGGCATCCTCGCGCTGGCGGCGCTGAAGCTGGGCGCCGCCAGCGCCACCGGCGTGGACAACGACCCGCAGGCCATCACCGCCACCACCGACAACGCCCAGCGCAACGGCGTCGCCATCGCCACCTTCCTGCCGCAGGACGAAACCGTCGCCACCTATCCGGTGGTGGTGGCCAACATCCTCGCCTCCGCGCTGGACGCGCTGGCCGAGGTGCTGGCCGCGCGCACCGCAGCCGGCGGACGCATCGCCATGTCCGGCATTCTTGCCGGGCAGGAAGACGACCTGCTGCAGCGCTTCGCGCCCTGGTTCGACGCGCTGCAGGTGGCGCGCGAGGGCGACTGGGTGCGCATCGACGGCGTGCGCAACGCCAGCGCGGTCGCCCGATGAGCCGCGCGCCCAGCTTCGTCGTCGCCAGTCCTGCCGCGCCCGGCCGCCGGCGTGGCGAGTGGCTGGCCGTGGCGCTGTTGGCAATCGCGCTGCTGGCGCAGCTGGGCTGGCTGCAGCGCGAACGCCTCGCCGCCAGCCCGCAGCTGCGGCCACTGCTGGCAGCGAGCTGCAGGCTGCTGCATTGCAGCCTGCCCGATTGGCACGAACCTGCCGCCTTCAGCATGCTGTCGCGCGATGTGATCGCGCCGCCCGGCCGGCCCGGCACGCTGCGCGTGCAGGCCAGCTTTCGCAACGATGCCCGCTGGCCACAGCCGTGGCCGGCGCTGCTGCTGACCCTGTCCGACGCCAACGGACGCACGCTGGGCCAACGTCGCTTCCTGCCCGCCGATTACCTGGGCACGGCGCCGCACGCCGCGCAGATCGCGCCGCAGCAAGCCAGCCAGATCGCGTTCGACATCGCCGAACCGGCGCCCAACGTGGTGGCATTCGATTTCCGTTTCGAGTGACTGCCGCGGCAGAGAATCGGGAGTGCGGTCAAGAATTGCTGGATGAATGCGGGTTGCCCCTGCCCCTGCACCACGGGCCGCGCTAGACTCTCCTGCCGCATCGAGTGTCTTGTCCCGATGCGCGTCGTATCGAGGGATTTTCGTTGAACGCTCTCACTACCCGCCAGGACTCCGGCCGTGCGCCGTTGCGCGAGCATGTCGCCCATTCCGTGCGCCGCTATCTGCGCGATCTGGATGGCTGCGACACCGACGACCTGTACAGCACCACCCTGCGCGAGCTGGAGATCCCGCTGTTCACCGAGGTGCTCAAATACTGCGATGGCAACCAGAGTCGCGCGGCCACCATCCTGGGCATCCACCGCGCCACCTTGCGCAAGAAGCTGCGCGACTACGACATGGGCTGAGCCCCCGCGCGCAAGCGCCCCGTATAATTCGCGCTTCCCCACTGCTTCTTTCTGCGCATGACCGCCGCCTTTTCCGATGGCCCGTCCGTGACCGTCCGCCGTGCCTTGCTCTCCGTTTCCGACAAGACCGGCCTGATCGAATTCGCCCGCGCGCTTTCCGCGCACGGCGTGGAGCTGCTCTCCACCGGCGGTACCGCCAAGGCGCTGCGCGATGCCGGGCTGGCGGTGAAAGACGTCAGCGAGGCCACCGGCTTCCCCGAGATGATGGCTGGCCGGGTCAAGACCCTGCACCCGGTGGTGCACGGCGGCCTGCTGGGCCGCGCTGGCCTCGACGACGCGGTGATGGCCGAACACGGCATCGGCGCCATCGACCTGCTGGTGCTGAACCTGTATCCGTTCGAGGCCGTCACGGCGCGCGCCGACTGCCCGCTGGCCGACGCGGTGGAGAACATCGACATCGGCGGCCCGGCGATGCTGCGCAGCGCGGCGAAGAACTTCGCACGCGTGGCGGTGGCCACCGACCCGGCGCAGTACGCCGGCCTGCTGGCCGAACTCGACGCCAGCGGCGGCAGCCTGTCGGCCGGCACCCGCTTCGCGCTGTCGGTGGCGGCGTTCAACCGCGTCGCCCAGTACGACGCCGCGATCAGCAACTACCTCTCGGCGATCACCGACGCCTCCGCCGCAGTGCCGGTGCGCGCGGCGTTCTCCGCGCAGGCCAACGGCAGCTTCGTGAAGGTCATGGACCTGCGCTACGGCGAGAACCCGCACCAGCATGCCGCCTTCTACCGCGACCTGTATCCGGCGCCGGGCTCGCTGGCCACGCTGGAGCAGCTGCAGGGCAAGGAACTCAGCTACAACAACATCGCCGACAGCGACGCCGCGTGGGAATGCGTGCGCCAGTTCGACCTGCCGGCCTGCGTGATCGTCAAGCACGCCAACCCCTGCGGCGTGGCCGTGGGCACCGGCTGCCTTGATGCCTACGAACAGGCCTACGCCACCGACCCCACCAGCGCGTTCGGCGGCATCCTGGCCTTCAATACGCCGCTCGACGGCGCCACCTGCAAGACCATCCTCGACCGCCAGTTCGTCGAGGTGCTGATCGCGCCCGACTACGACGAGGACGCGCTGGTCTACGCGAAGAAGAAGGCCAACGTGCGCGTGCTGCGCATCCCGCTGGCCGCGCCGTCGAAGCACTTCATCGACACCAAGCGGGTCAACTCCGGCCTGCTGATGCAGACCGCCGACGACCGCGTGGTCACCCGCGGCGAGCTGAAGGTGGTGTCGCGGCTGGCGCCGACCGAGGCGCAGTTCGCCGACCTGCTGTTCGCCTGGAAGGTGGCGAAGTTCGTCAAGTCCAATGCCATCGTCTATGCGAAGGACAGCCGCACGATCGGCGTCGGTGCCGGCCAGATGAGCCGCGTGTATTCCGCCCGCATCGCCGGCATCAAGGCGACCGACGCCGGACTGGTCGTGCCCGGCTCGGTGATGGCGTCGGATGCCTTCTTCCCGTTCCGCGACGGCATCGACGCCGCGGCGGAGGCGGGCATCAAGGCGGTGATCCAGCCGGGCGGTTCGATGCGTGATGCGGAAGTGATCGCGGCGGCGGACGAGCACGGCATCGCGATGGTATTCACCGGCGTCCGCCACTTCAGGCATTGATGTGTTTCGCTGTCGCTCCTGCAAAGGCGGAAGTCCATCTCTTGCTGTCCATTCTGGAAAATCAAAGGCTGGATTCCCGCCTTCGCGGGAATGACGGGCTGAGGGGTTCAAGATGAAAGTTCTCGTCATCGGTGCAGGCGGTCGTGAGCACGCGCTGGCGTGGAAGCTGGCGCAGTCCGCGCGCGTCGCCGAAGTCATCGTCGCGCCGGGCAATGCCGGCACCGCGACCGAGGCGAAGTGCCGCAACGTCGCGATCAAGGTGACCGACCTCGACGGGTTGCTGGCGCTGGCGCAGGACGAAGCCGTGGCGCTGACCGTGGTCGGGCCGGAAGTGCCGCTGGTCGCGGGCGTGGTGGATCGCTTCCGCGCCGCATCCCTGCGCATTTTCGGGCCCACCGCCGCTGCCGCGCAGCTGGAGGGCAGCAAGGCTTTCGCCAAGGACTTCCTCGCCCGCCACGGCATCCCCACCGCGTTCTACGAAGTGCACGCCGAGGTCGATGCCGCGCTGGCCTACGTGCGTGCCAAGGGCGCGCCCATCGTCATCAAGGCCGATGGCCTGGCCGCCGGCAAGGGCGTGATCGTGGCGATGACGCTGGCCGAGGCCGAGGCCGCGGTGCGCGACATGCTGTCGGGCAATGCCTTCGGCGACGCCGGCGCGCGCGTGGTGATCGAGGAGTTCCTCGACGGCGAGGAAGCGAGTTTCATCTCGATGGTGGATGGCCATACCGCGCTGCCGATGGCGACGTCGCAGGACCACAAGCGCGTGGGCGATGGCGACACCGGCCCCAACACCGGCGGCATGGGCGCGTACTCGCCCGCGCCGGTGGTGACGCCCGAGGTGCATGCGCGGGTGATGCGCGAGGTGGTGAACCCGACCGTGCAGGGCATGCTGGAGGATGGCATCCCGTTCACCGGCTTCCTCTATGCCGGGCTGATGATCGACGCCAGCGGCGCGCCCAAGGTGATCGAGTTCAACGTCCGCTTCGGCGATCCCGAGACCCAGCCGGTGCTGCTGCGCCTGCAGTCGGATCTTGTCGATCTGGTGGAGGCCGCCATCGACGGCAGGCTCGATGGCATTGAAGCGCAATGGGATCCGCGTCCGTCGCTGGGCGTGGTGATGGCTTCCCGCCCATATCCGGAAACGCCGGTCAGCGGCGAGGTGATTTGCGGCCTTGATGCCGTGCCCGCCAGCGCCAAGGTGTTTCATGCCGGCACGGCGCTGGATGCCAGCGGCAACGTGGTCAGCGCCGGCGGTCGCGTGCTGTGCGTGACCGCGCTGGGGGCGTCGGTGGCCGACGCGCAGCGAAGCGCCTATGCCGGGGTTGATGCGATTGCGTGGGCCCACGAATTCCATCGCAATGACATCGGCTGGCGCGCGATCCAGCGGGAACAGGGTTGATCCACTCGCGCGGCGCACGGCCGGCGTCGTTGCAACCATCGGCACACGGTTGCAACATCCGTTATGACTTTCGCCACGAACCTGCGCGCCATGAAGCTCAAGATCACCGCCATCGGCAACTCCGCTGGCGTCAACTCCTGCCGAAAGAGCCGCTGGCGCACCTGCGGCTGGACAAGGGCGACGAGCTGTGCGCGCTGGAAACGCCGGACGGCATCTGCCTGACCACCTACGACCCGGAATTCGCCGCGCAGATGGACGTGGCGGAAAAGATCATGCGCGGGCACCGCGAGCTGCCGCGCAAGCTGGCGCAGTAAGCCGCCGTGATCATCTGGATCACGCGCGAGCTGGCGTCGGCCATCCACGAGCGCCAACTGTCAGAGCACGGCGGTACCGGCGTGCGCGACGAATCGTTGCTGCAGTCGGCATTGGCACGCCCGCGGCAACTGTTCGCCTGTGGCGATCCACCGCCGGATCTGGCGGCGCTCGCGGCAAGCCTGGCCTACGGACTTGCGAACACCCCCCTTCGTCGATGGCAACAAGCGCACCGCGCACGTGTGCTACTACGTGTTCCTGGCACTCAATGACGCGCACCTCGAAGCAGGCCTCGACGAGATGTATGCGCAGATGCCGTCGCTGGCAGGGGCTCGCAAACCGAAGCCGAATTCGCCGACTGGCTGCGTCCGCGCCCGCACCTGCAGCTGCGCCCGCGCGACGCGGTGCATGAGCCGAAGCGGCGCTATCGCTAGACGTTGGCATTTTCCGGCGCAACGGTGGTCTGCAGCGGCGCGGCACCGCCGGCATCGCCGGCCCGTTGCGGGCAGTCCGCCCCCAGCGCGAACGCGGTCATCGACAGCGAGCCGTAGCTGTAGCCGTCCACCAGCACCTCGGCGGAACGCCCTGCCACGGCCGACAGGCCCGCGAGGTAGAGCAGCGGCAGGAAGTGCTCGTCGGTGGGCACCGCCATGCGGTAATCCGGATGCGACGCCAGCGTGGCGATGTCGTGCGGGCGCTCCGCCATCAGCGTGCGCGCGTCCTCATCGAAGCGCTGCGCCCAGTCGAAGCCGGCATCCGGCTGCTGCCAGTCGATCGCGCGCAGGTTGTGCACCACGTTGCCGCTGCCCACGATCAGCACGCCGTGCGCGCGCAGCGCCGCCAGCTTCGCGCCCAGCGCCAGGTGCCAGTCCAGCGGCTTGCGCGCATCCAGCGACAGCTGCACGACCGGGACGTCCGCCTCGGGGAAGGCATGCACCAGCACCGACCAGGTGCCGTGGTCGATGCCCCAGGCCTCGCGATCGGCGCCGACCACATAGTCCGGCGACACCACGTCGGCGATTTCCTCGGCCAGCGCCGGCAGTCCGGGCGCCGGATATTGCACGTCGAACAGCGCCTGCGGGAAGCCGTAGAAGTCGTGGATGGTGCGCGGGCCGGGCATCGCGGTCACCGCCAGCGCATCCACATGCCAGTGCGCGGAGATCGCCAGGATCGCGCGCGGCCGCGGCACCGCCGCGCCGAACGCGCGCCATGCCTCGGTAAAGCGGTTGCGCTCCAGTGCGTTCATGGGGCTGCCGTGGCCGAGGAAGGCGGCGGGCATCAGCGGCGGCGTGAGCATGGCGGGACCTCCGGGTCCGGGGAATCAGTCGGCCGTGCCGGTGGCGGGCACCAGCAGCGGCGGCAGGCCGTGCGGCACCGCGCGCAGGAAGCGCGGCGAGGTGGCAACGGTCGCGCCGAGCGCAGCGGCGGCGTGCCACGGCCAACGCAGATCGTAGAGCAGCGCGCGGGCCAGCGCGATCGCATCGGCCTGCCCGCGCTCCAATGCGGCCTCGGCCTGCTCCGGGGTGGTGATCAGGCCGACGCCGACCACCGGCCTGTCCACTTCGCGGCGGATCGCCTCGGCGAACGGCAGCTGGTAGCCCGACCCGGCCACGATGCGCTGGGCCGGGTGCAGGCCACCACTGGACACGTGGATGTAGTGGCAACCGCGGACGTCCAGCGCGCGCGCCAGTGCAATGCTCTGGGCAAGATCCCAGCCGCCGTCCACCCAGTCGGTGGCGGAGATGCGCACGCCCACCGCCATCGTTGCCGGCACCGCGGCGCGCACGGCGTCGAAGACTTCAAGCAGCAGCCGCATGCGCGATTCCAGCGCGCCGCCATAGGCATCCTCGCGATGGTTGCTGAGCGGCGACAGGAACTGGTGCAGCAGGTAGCCGTGGGCGGCATGAAGCTCGATCGCGTCCAGTCCAAGCCGGGCGGCGCGGCGCGCGGCGTCGGCGAACGCCTGCACCACGCGGGCGATGCCGGCCGTGTCCAGCGCCGCCGGCACGGGATCGCTGTCCGCGTACGCCAGCGCGGACGGTGCGACCGTCCGCCAGCCATGCGCCGCCTCCGGCGCGATGGCGCCGCCGCCGTGCTCCCACGGGCGATGGGTGGAGGCCTTGCGGCCGGCGTGCGCCAGCTGCACGCCCACCGGCATCGGCGACCAGCGCCGCACGCTGGCCAGCGCCTGCGCGAACGCGGCTTCGCAGGCATCGTCGTACAGCCCCAGATCGGCCCAGCTGATGCGACCTTCGGGCACCACCGCCGTTGCTTCGGTCAACAGCAGCGCCGCACCCGACTGGGACAGCGCGCCCCAGTGCTGCACATGCCAATCGTTGGCCAATCCATCTGTACAGGCGTACTGGCACATTGGTGCAATCACGATGCGGTTGCACAACTGCAACGGCCCGATCGCAAGCGGTGAAAACAACGCGCTCATGCGCGGCTCACCCGTCCAGCGCCTTGACGAACAGCACCTTGCCACCGGCCGGCTGCGTTTCGCGTTCGATTACCGAGAAATGCCGCGGGTGCTTGCGCAGCAAATCGCTGAGCTTCTTCTGCCCGTACAGGCGCGGGTCGAAATTGGGTTTGATCTTGTTGAGGTAGGCACCCATGGTGCCAAGATGCGCCCACCCCTCCTCGTCCGATGCCTCTTCAATCGCCTGCTGCAGCAACTTCAAAGGCAGCGGCAATGGCCCGGAAGGCTTCGCAACCGGCGCGGCCTCCGGCGTTGACGTTGACGTTGACGTTGACGTAGGCGTGGGCGCCGGCCTGGGCTTGGCTGTCTTTGCCGCTGTTGCACGCGCGGACTTGACCGGCACGGGCGGCTCCGGCGCCTCGGCGCGCAGCACTTCGGTGTAGATGAACTTGTCACAGGCCTGCACGAACGGGTCCGGCGTCTTGTGTTCGCCGAAGCCGTACACGGTCAGCCCTTCCTCGCGCAGGCGCTGCGCCAGCCGGGTGAAATCGCTGTCGCTGGAGACCAGGCACATGCCGTCGAAGCGACCGGTGTACATCAGGTCCATCGCGTCGATGATCAGCGCACTGTCGGTGGCGTTCTTGCCGCTGGTGTAGGCGAACTGCTGCACCGGGCTGATCGAATGCTTGAGCAGCACCTTCTTCCATTGCCCCTGCTGCTGGGTGGTGAAATCGCCGTAGATGCGCTTGACGCTGGCCAGCCCGTACTTGGCCACCTCCGCCAGCAGGCCTTCGATCACCGAGGCCTGCGCGTTGTCGGCATCGATCAGCACCGCCAGCCGGCGCTGGCCGTCGTCGTGCGCCACGTGGGTGCGAGCTTTCATCGAACAGTCCTCATGCCATCACGTTTCATCCCTTGCAGGCCGTTGCCGCCCGCGGCGCTGCCCCCGTGCAATCTGGCGCCCCGTTGCCGGCGGCCCGCGCCTACGCAAGCGATAGCACCTGCCTACTCTCGAACCATCGCACAGTGCCGTCAATCGGGTCGCTGAAACGCAGCGCCTTGGCGAGCAGTTGCAGGGGCTGGCCGAGATCCTCAACCGCGCGTGGGCGCAACTGGGGATACAGGCTGTCATTGGCGATGGGCGCGCCCAGCGCCGCCATATGCACCCGCAGCTGATGCTTGCGGCCGGTGATCGGCTGCAGGGCGTAGCGCCACGCATGCGCGCCACGCTCGATCACGTCGATCCGTGTCCGAGCATTCGGCGCAGCCTGCGCTTCGCACATGCGGAAAAACGGCTCGCCCGCGCGCAGGTGCGAACTGCGCAGATGCGGCATCGGCAGCGCCGGCAACGGCGGCGCGATGGCCTCGTACCGTTTTTCAATCGCGCGCTGCTGGAACAAGGCCTGGTAGATCGATCGCGTGTTGGCGTTTGCGGAAAACAACACCAGCCCGGCGGTCTCGCGGTCGATGCGGTGCAGCGGCACCAGGTCGGCATTGCCCAACTGCGCCTGCAGCCGCGCCAACAGCGTCTCGCGCACGAAGCGCCCGGCCGGCATCACCGGCAGGAAGTGCGGCTTGTCGGCCACCACCAGGTTGGCATCCGCGAACACGATCTGCGCGTCGAACGGAATGCACGGCTCATCGGGCACCTCGCGGAAGTAACGCACCTCCATGCCCACCCGATAAAGCGCCGCAACGTCCAGCGCAACGCCGTTGGCATCCTGCACCAGGCCACGCGCGAAGCGATCCAGCCAGCGCTCGCGCGCAATCTGCGGAAAACGGGCGCAGAGCCCATCCAGCACGCTGCCCCAAGGGCCAGGCGGAAGCTGCAGGCGGCTAGCGTGCAATGCGTGAACTGGGTACGCCTCAGTGCAGCGGCACGCCTGTTTTCGCAGCGGCTTCCTCGCGGCTCACGCCCTCCGCAAGCTCCACCAGCGTCAGCCCGGCCGGGGACACGTCGAACACGCCCAGCTCGGTGATGATGCGGTCGACCACGCCCACGCCGGTCAGCGGCAGGGTGCACTTGGGCAGGATCTTCGATGTCCCGGCCTTGGTGACGTGCTCCATCAGCACCACCACGCGCTGCACGCCGGCCACCAGGTCCATCGCGCCGCCCATGCCCTTGACCATCTTGCCGGGCACCATCCAGTTGGCCAGGTCGCCCTTGTCGGTGACTTCCATCGCGCCGAGGATCGCCAGGTTGATGTGGCCGCCGCGGATCATCGCGAAGGAATCGTGGCTGCCAAAGAAACTGGCACCCGGCACCGTGGTCACGGTCTGCTTGCCGGCATTGATCAGGTCGGCGTCGAGCTCGGCTTCGGTCGGGAACGGGCCGATGCCGAGCAGGCCGTTCTCGCTCTGCAGCCACACGTTCATCCCGTCCGGGATGTAGTTGGCCACCAGCGTGGGCAGGCCGATGCCGAGGTTGACGTAGGCGCCGTCGGTGAGTTCGCGGGCGGCGCGCTGCGCCATCTGTTCGCGGGTCCAGGCCATCTGATTTTCTCCCTTCGCTCTAGTGAGTCGCAGCCGTCCATGGCGATACGACAATGATGTTCCGCATACCGGCCCGGCCATCCATGGCCGGGCGTTCGCCAGCGCGCGAGCCAGTGGCTCGCAAGCGCGCTGGACTCACCCTTCCGGCTGGCGGATGGTGCGCTGTTCGATGCGCTTCTCGGGCGTCGGGTTCACCACGATGCGCTGCACGTAGATGCCGGGCAGGTGCACGTGGTCGGGCTCGATCTCGCCGATTTCCACCAGTTCCTCGACTTCCACCACGCACACCTTGCCGGCCATCGCGCAGGCCGGGTTGAAATTGCGCGCGGTCTTGCGGAACACCAGGTTGCCGGCGGCGTCGGCCTTCCACGCCTTGACCAGCGACACGTCGGCCTTCAGCGCGGTTTCCATCACGTACATGCGGCCATCGAATTCGCGCGTTTCCTTGCCTTCGGCCACCACGGTGCCGTAGCCGGTGGCGGTGAAGAATGCGGGAATGCCCGCGCCACCGGCGCGCAGGCGCTCGGCCAGGGTGCCTTGCGGATTGAATTCCAGCTCCAGCTCTCCGGCCAGGAACTGGCGTTCGAATTCCTTGTTCTCGCCCACGTAGGACGAAATCATCTTCCTGATCTGCCGCGTGCCCAACAGCTGGCCGAGGCCGAAACCATCCACGCCGGCATTGTTGGAAATCACGGTCAACCCCTTCACGCCAGAGTCGCGCAATGCGGCGATCAGCGCCTCGGGGATGCCGCACAGGCCGAAGCCACCGACCGCAAGGGTCTGGCCGTCCGCCACCAGCCCATCCAGCGCGGCGGCGGCACTTGGGAACTGCTTGCTTGAAGCAGATTTGCTCTTGGCAGATGCCACGGGCGCGTCTCCGATACCAGGTAGAGCAGTCATTCTAGCGGTTCGTGCGACAACGCCCAGCGTACTTTCGGGCAATCGCGGCCCGCGCAGGCAGGCGCCGCGAACGTCCGTTAAAATGTACGGCTGGACCGGCAACGGTCACTTTTTTGCATTCCCAAGGACTCCCGCACGATGAAAATCCTCGTCGGCTACAAGCGCGTGGTGGACTACAACGTCCGCATCCAGGTCAAGCCGGACGGTTCCGGCGTGGTCACCGATGGCGTCAAGCTGTCGCCCAACCCATTCGACGACATCGCGCTGGAAGAAGCGCTGCGCCTGCGCGACGCGGGTGTCGCCACCGAAGTCGTGGTGGCCACCATTGCACCGGCCGACGCCCAGGCGCATCTGCGCAATGGCCTGGCAATGGGCGCCAACCGCGCCATCCACGTCGTGTGCGATGCGCCGATCCAGCCGCTGACGGCCGCTCGCACCCTGCTCAAGCTGATCGAGAAAGAGCAGCCCGACCTGGTGCTGCTGGGCAAGCAAGCCATCGACGACGACGCCAACCAGACCGGGCAGATGCTGGCCACGCTGTGGGACCGACCGCAGGCCACCTTCGCCAGCAAACTGACCGTGGCAGACGGCAAGGCCACGGTGGTGCGCGAGGTCGATGCCGGCCTGGAGACGCTGGAAGTGGACCTGCCGGCGGTAGTCACCACCGACCTGCGCTTGAACGAACCGCGCTTCATCAAGCTGCCGGACATCATGAAGGCCAAGGGCAAGCCGATGGAAACGATCGCCTTTGCCGATCTTGGCGTGGACGTGAACGATTCGTTCAAGACCGTCCATTACGCGCCGCCTGCCAAGCGCAGCCGCGGGGTGATGGTGAAAGATGCGGCCGAACTGGTTGCCGCGCTCAAGCAGAAGGGGTTGCTGTGATGGCCAAGGTCCTGATCGTCGCCGAGCATCTGAACGGCAAGCTCAATGCCGCCACCGCCAAGTGCGTTTCCGCCGCGCAGGCATTGCAGCCGGCGTCCATCGACATCGCGGTATTGGCCAGCGAGCCGGCCGCCATCGCCGCCGAAGCCGCGCAGATTGCGGGGGTCGGCAACGTCCTGACCGTTGCCAACGCCGCCAATGCCAATGCGATCGCGCAGGTGCAGGCCCCGCAGTTGGCCGCATTGGCCAAGGGCTACACCCACGTGCTTGGCCCTTCCACCACCTTCGGCAAGGACCTGATGCCGTGCGTGGCCGCGCTGCTGGGCGTCAACCAGGTCTCCGACCTGATGGCCGTGGACGGCGCGCATGCCTTCAAGCGCCCGATCTACGCCGGCAACGCGATCATCACGGTGGACACGCCGGCCGATGCCATGGTGGTGGCCACCGTGCGCACCGCGTCCTGGCCGGAAGCGCCCAAGGGCGGCAGCGCTGCCATCGCAGCCGCCAGCGTCGAGGCCGCGCTGCCGACGCACACCCGCTTCGTCGGGCTGGCCGCAGGCAAGTCCGACCGGCCCGACCTGCAGAGCGCCAGGCGCGTGGTATCGGGCGGCCGTGGCGTGGGGTCGGAAGAGAACTTCAAGATCATCTATGCGTTGGCCGACAAGCTGGGCGCCGGCGTCGGCGCTTCCCGCGCCGCAGTGGATGCCGGCTATGTGCCCAGCGACCTGCAAGTGGGCCAGACCGGCAAGATCATCGCGCCGGAGCTGTACGTGGCCGTCGGCATTTCCGGCGCCATCCAGCACCTGACCGGCATCAAGGATGCCGGCACCATCGTCGCCATCAACAAGGACGGCGACGCGCCGATCTTCGAGATCGCCGACATTGGACTGGTAGGCGACCTGTTCCAGATCCTGCCCGAGCTGGAAGCGGCGCTGGGCTGAGCCCTGCGGGCCGTTCAGCCCGGCTGGACGGCCGCGCCCGGAGCCCGTGGCGGAAACGCCAGCTCGAATCCGTTGCCCTGCAGGTCCAGGTTGGGGTTGTAGGCGGGATCGGACTGCAACACGGCGCCCCAGCGCGCCTGCATGAACGCCGCATCGCGCGCCAGCCGGGCGCGTTTTTCCGGCGTTCCGTCATGCCCGCGCGTGGCGGATTCGGCGTGGACCAGCGCGGCATGCGGGGTCCACAGGTTGCGATAGCCGGCCGCGCGGATGCGCAGGCACAGGTCCACGTCGTTGAACGCCACCGGCAGGGCCTCGTCCAGGCCACCGACCACCTCGAACACCTGCCGTCGCAGCAACAGGCACGCGCCGGTGACGGCCGACAGCTCCTGCACCAGCCGCAACCGGCCCATTTGGCCCGGCGTCTGCCGCGACCTGCCTGCATGGGGGTGCCCCGCCACGCCGTTCAGGCCCAGCAGCACCCCGGCATGCTGCAGGCGACCGTCCGGATACAGCAGCAACGCGCCAACGGCGCCAACCGTCGGCACCACGGCTTCAGCCACCATTTCGCGCAGCCAACCCGGCTCGATCACCTCGATGTCGTTGTTGATCAGCCCCAGCACCTGGCCACTGGCGTGGCGCGCCGCGACATTGTTGATCGCCGAGTAGTTGAACGGCGCATCGAAGCGCAGCACGCGCACCCGCGGATCGCCTGCAATCGCGTCCAGATAGGCCAGCGCCTGCGGATCGGTGGACTGGTTGTCCACCACCAGCACTTCCAGCGCGGGATACTCGGTGCGCTCCAGCAGGCCGCGCAGGCAGGTTCGCAGCAAATCGACGCGATCGCGCGTGGGCACGATCAGCGATACCGCCGGCACCGGCTGCGGCAGTTCGCGGTGCACGCGGATCCTGCCCGGCTCGGCGATGCCGGCCCGCGCCGGCTGCCCGGTCCTGTCCAGATGCGCCTGCACGGCGCGCAGCGCAGCATCCGATGCATACGCCTTGTCGGCGTGCGAGCGCGCGGTGGAGCCGGGGATCGCACGCCAGTGATACAGCACCCGTGGCACATGGCCGATCTGGTCTGGCTGCAGTTGCTCCACGCAGCGCAGCGCCAGATCCCAATCCTGGCTGCCTTCCAGTCCCGGCTGGAACCCGCCGATCGCACGCACCAGGTCGGCCGCATACATGCCAAAGTGGCTGATGCAGTTCTGCCCCAGCAGCAGGGCGTAATTGAAGTCCGGCTTGAAATAGGGGTCGAAGCGGTTGCCGGCTTCGTCGATCTTGTCTTCATCCGAATACAGCATCCGCCAGCGCGGATGCGCGTTGGCGGCCTCGACCATCTCCAGCAGGGCGTGCGGCGCCAGTGCATCGTCATGATCCAGCAACGCGACCCAGTCGCCGCGAGCCAGCGCCAGCGCGCTGTTGGATGCATGGCAGATATGCCCGTTGTGCGGCCGCCAGACAACCCGGATGCGCGCATCCCGGCGCATGTACCCTTCGATGACGCGGCGCACATGCGGCGCGGGCGAGCCGTCATCGGCGATGCACAGCTCCCAATGTGGATACGCCTGCGCCAGCACGCTGTCCAGGCAGGCGCGCAGCCAACGCTCCGGCGGCGCGTACACCGGCAACAGGATCGACACCAGCGGGGTCGCCGCCAGCTGCTGCACGCGCGCGCGCAGCCGTGCATTGCCCGGTCCCGGGGTGGCATCGTAGCGCTCCACCCACTCGCGATAATCGCCCTTGCTGCCGGCGCACAACCCGGCATAGGTGGCATAGGTCAGGTCGCCGGCGGCGCGCGGTCCCGCACGCAGCATTTCCGCCAGGCAGCGCCGCAGCAGGCGCCAGCCAGTACGCGCCCGCCCCAGCTGCGAGGCATGGCGCACCATCAGCGCGAGCGCCGCGACCTTGCCTTTCCGGCGCAGCTCGATGCGCGCTGCCAGCACCGCTGCGAAGCGCTGCATCGACACCAGCCGCAAGCGACAGGCATCGGTATGCAAACGCACCAGCGCACGCACCCGGCCGCTGGCATCCGGCAGGGGCAACACCACGCATTCATCGCCGTCAGGCGACGCTGCGGCGTAATCCACCAGCAAGTACAGCCGTCCGGCCACGGTGCCGGCGGCATCCAGCTGCAGGTCCAGCAGATGCCAGCCGCCCGCATGCGCATGGCCACCCTCACCGACCGCGATTTCAAGCGGCAGGGCCCGCGATGCCGTCCCGTTCACGACAACACATCCATGTCGATCCGCGTCATCGGCAAGCCGATGATGCCCACCGGCAATCCCTGCCCATCCGCATGAATCGCCAGCGCCTCGTGCGACCAATGCTGCACCACGTGTTGCTCCTGGGTACCGCGCGACAGGCCGATTGCAACGAAATACTCGCCGGCCTGCAGGCGCGGCATCTGGAACTCGAACCTGGCGCGATAACGTTCGCCCGCGTCAAGCTGCAACGACACCTCACGCATCGCCAGGAACGTGTTGTCGCCGAACAGCAGTTGCCCGGTCCGATCCTTCAAATAAAACCCGATGATCGGCGAACCGAAGGCCGCGCTGGCTTCGGCGACGATCTCCAGCGTGACCGCCTCGCCGCCCACCACGCAGGGCAATCGCCGCCCCTGCGCATCGAGCAGGGCGACATCCACCAGCCGCGCCGTTCCTTCCCCGAAGCCGGCATCCCGCGCCGGATCGAAGACCGGGACGTGGATGTCGTTGCGCAGCGCGCTGCGCAGCAGCAGGTCCTCGCGAACGTCACGCGCGATCGCCTGCTTCGCTCCGGTCGCGCGCGTCCTGCGCGGCGCCTCCATGCCCTCGCGGTCGGCGACCAGCGACTCCAGGTAGGCGTCGCTGACTTCGCGCGCGCCGCCCGCCAGCCGCAGGCGCCCGCGATCCAGCCAGATCGCACGGTCGCACAGCGCATTCACCGCACCGGTGTCGTGGCTGACGAACAACAGCGTGCCGCGCTGCTGGAACTCGCGCAGGAAGCGCATGCATTTCTGGGTGAAGTACGCGTCCCCCACCGCCAGTGCCTCATCGATGATCAGGAGATCGGCGTCCACATGCGCCATCACCGAAAACGCCAGCCGGAGCGCCATGCCGCTGGAATAGCTGCGCACCGGCTGGCGGATGAACTCGCCGATGTCGGCAAATGCCAGGATCGCCTCCAGCCTGGCATCCACGTCCGCGCGGGCCAGCCCGTGCAGCGCGGCGTTGAGATACACGTTCTCCAATCCGGTGAACTCCGGGTTGAATCCGCTGCCCAGCTCCAGCAGCGCGGCCACCCGCCCGTGCACGCGCACCTCGCCCTCGCTGGGCCGAAGCGTGCCGGCGATCAGCTGCAGCAGGGTCGATTTGCCCGAACCGTTGCGGCCGATGATGCCCAGGGTTTCGCCGCGACACACGTCCAGCTCCAAGTCGCGCAGCGCCCAGAATGCCTGCTGCTGGCGCGCCAGCCCAAGCAGCTCCAGCAACCGATGCCAGGGACGGGCGTACATCGCGTAGCGCTTGCCCAGTCCGCGCGCCTGGACGACCCGCTCAGAGCACATCGGCAAACCCCGGGCTCAGCCGGTGGAACAGCGCATGCCCCAGCGCGCAGAACAGCAGCGCCACGGCGGAATACAGCGCAAGCAGCGGCCAGTCCGGCCACAGCCCGAAGAACAGCACGCGGCGCAGCTGCTCGATGATCGTCGTGAGTGGATTGAGCTCGAACAGCCAGCGATAGCGCGCCGGCAGCGATGCCAACGGTACCAGCGCCGACGACAGGAACAGCATGGCGGTGGTTACCGGCGCGGTCAGTTGGCCGATGTCGCGCAGGTACACGCCCAGCGCGCCCAGCGCCCACAGCAGGCCCAGCAGGAACGGCAGGAACGGCAGCAGCACCAGCGGCAGCGACAGCGCACTGAGCGGCGGCGGGCCACGCCAGATCAGCATGGCGCCCAGCAACACCAGCAGGTTCATGCAGAACTGGAACAGCGCGCCGGCCAGCGCCGGCCACGGCAGGATGTCCAACGGAAACACCATGCGCGTGGCGTAGCTGGCACGCGAGACGACCAGCGTCGGGGCTCGGGTCAGGCATTCGGCAAACAGGCCATGCACGGCCAGGCCCGCAAACAGCACCAGGGCAAAATCGTGCCAGTTGTCCACGCCCGGCCAGCGCGCCTTGAGCAGGTGGCCGAAGGCAAGCATGTACACGCCCAGCATCAGCAGCGGCGTCACCAGCGCCCACAGCAGGCCCAGCGCTGCGCCCCGGTAACGATCCAGCAGATCGCGCTTGGCAAGCTCCCACGCCAGCCACAGGTGCTGGCGCGTGGCCGGAATCGGCCCGGCGCTGGTTCGCGACGCACGCATCATTGATCCTTGCCGGCCCGGCCTGGCGACGTCACTGCACGCGCTGGCGCAGGTAATTGAGCAAGTCGATGCGGGTGACCAGGCCCAGGAAGCACTCGCCGTCCATCACGATGGCGACATGACCGCGATCGAACACCGGCAGCAGCGCCTCGATGGCAGCATGCACATCGACCTTGTCGAGACGGCTGACCATCGCAGTGGCGACCGGGTCGGCAAAGCGCGCTTCATCGCCGTACACGTGCAGCAGCACGTCGGACTCATCCAGCATGCCGACGATCCGCTCGCCCTCCAGCACCGGCAGCTGCGATACGTCATGCGCGCGCAGGCGCTGCCAAGCGGTGCTCAGCAGGTCGTCGGGGGCCACGGTCACCGTGTCATTCGCGGCGAACGGGCGCAGGATCAGGTCACGAAGATCGCCAAACTGCCGCCGGGCGGGCTCCGCGGTGTGGTGCAGGGCGCTTTCCAGCCCGCGCCTGCCGGCGTCCACCCATGCGTCGAGCAGCGCTTCCGGCAGCTGCCACCGGGCGCCGGCCTCGGCCACCGTGGTTGCACCCTGAAGAATCTCCAGCACCAGCGCCATCTTGCGCTGCACCGGCCACGTCTCGCCCATGTCACTCATCGCCACGCCCGTCCACAGTCCCGATGCAGCGTAGCATCGACACGGGCCAGCGCGCCTCCGGAAACGTCTCGCCAGGAGGCGGGCGACGACGGCAGGCGAAGACGCCGGCGTCGCCCACGCGCACTCAGTTGGCGCGTTCGTACATCTGCAGAAGTCGCTGTTTGGCCGCGAGTTTTTCACGTTTCATCTGGCCCAGCGTGCTGTCGGCCACCGGCAATACGCCAAGCTCGGCATCCAGCACCTTCCGGTCAAGTTCGCGGTGCCGGTACAGCAACTGCCGGAATTCGCTGTTCGCCTTCATCAGTGCCTCGATTTCGGACTGCGGCTGTCTTTCGAACATGAAAACCTCCTGCCTGAACGATGCGCCGCGTCGCTGCGCGGTGCGGGGGGATGGCAGCGCGAGCTGCCAGGAATGACGCTGCCGGGCACCGCCCGGCGGCGAAACACGCGGGGCCGGCACAATGGCGGGCCCGGAAACGAAAACGCCCCGGCACGAAGGCACGGGGCGTCACGGATGTTGCAACGAATGCGGCGGCGGGATGCGTCATCCACCGGCCGCTGCCGCGATCCTGGCTTGCGGCGGCGTTCTCCGGGTTGTCGAACGGGTCATGCATCGGCCGGTCTCCGGCCAGATGGTGGTGGTGATTGGAACCATCTGGGTATTCGACCCTACGCCTGCGTGCAGGGCTTGGCAAGTGTCGTGAATGAACTATTCAGGCAATTGCCAAGACCGGCAGGATTATCGTAGATGATTGATTATTCAAGGGTTATTCGGAACGAATATGTCGACCCTGCGGTTCTTGGCGCGGCCTGCAGCGGTCTTGTTGTCGGCCACCGGCTCGCTGGCTCCCTTGCCCTGCGCATCGACGCGTGAACGCGCCAGACCCGCAGCCACCAGGCTGGCGCGCACCTGCTGCGCGCGCTTCTCGGACAAGGCCTGGTTGGACGCCGCCGTGCCCTGGCTGTCGGTATGCGCCCGCACCTGCACCGCGCCGCCGGGCAGCGCGCTCAAATAAATGCCCAACGCCTTGAGGCTGTCTGCTGCGGCGCGGGTCAGCTGCGCCTGCCCGGAGGCGAAGGCATCGCCGCTCAAGGTGAACACATCACCGCGCGCGTCGCGTCGCACTGGCGGCAATTTCGCCCCGGCCACCAGTTCGGCCTCCTTGCGCGCCAGCGCCGCCTCCTTTTCACGCGCCGCATCCACCTTGCCCTGCTGCTCCACTTGGGCACCGTCCAACGCGGCTTCGGCTTGCTCGGCCTGCACCCGCAGGCGCGCGGCCTCCTCGGCCTGCAGTTGCGCCTGGATGCGCATGCGCTCGGCCTCGGCACGGGCGCGATCGGCATCACGGCGGCTGGCTTCGACCAGCAGCTCGCTGCGCTCGCGATCCAGCCGATCCAGTTCGCGCCGTGCTGCTTCAATGCGGGCCGCCTGCTCGGCGATGCCGACGCGACGCTCGGCCTGCACCAAGGCAGCCGGCAGGTTGCGGCGGCTGACCGTGGCCAGCGTGGCCAGCGCCTGCCGCGCCTGCAGGCGCTCGTATTGCGCGAACGGGTTCAGCCGCGCATCGGCGTCCAGCGCCAGCAACCGCTGCTCCGGCGCGCCGGCCGGCGCCGGGAAATCCAGCGGGTCGGCCAGGCTCGTGCCCGGCTCCATCTGCAGCCGCGCCTGCAGGTCGGCCACTTCGGCCTGCTTCTGCAGGAATTCGGCACGGGTGCGTTCGGCGCTGCTGCGCACCCGGGCGAGGTCGGCGGCAGCGGCGGCGGCCAGCGCGGCATCGCGGGCCTCGTCACTGCGACCGCGCGCCATCGCTGCCTGTGCACTTTGCAGCGCACTGCGTGCCGCGTTCAGGGCCTCCGCTGCGTACTGGTCGGCATCGGCGGCCTCGGCGCGCGTCACCGCCTGCTGCGCAGCAGCCAGCTCGGCGGTCGGTGGCGGCAAGCTGGCGCAGCCCGCAAGCAGCAGCGTGCAACCGAGGGCAGGGGCATACAGGGCGATACGGAAGTGTGCGAAGCTTTGGCGCATGGGAGGTCACGGCTCAGCGAATGGGTCGGGATCATTGTGAGAAGCCGCTGCCGGCGATGCAACGCCGGGATGCGCAGCAAGGGGAACACCATGGATATCACCCACTTCTTCAAGCTGATGGCGGACAAGGACGCCTCGGACATGTTCCTGTCCACCGGTGCGCCGGTGAACATCAAGATCGAAGGCGTGCTGCAGCCGATGAGCGACAAGCCGCTCACCGCCGGCGAATGCCGGGACATCGCCTACGGGCTGATGGACACGGCGCAGGTGGCCGAGTTCGAGCGCGAGAAAGAGCTGAACATG
This sequence comes from Thermomonas paludicola, assembly GCF_024498955.1. GTDB lineage: Bacteria > Pseudomonadota > Gammaproteobacteria > Xanthomonadales > Xanthomonadaceae > Thermomonas > Thermomonas paludicola. The sequence continues at coordinate 2,390,748 of NZ_CP093311.1, forward strand.
GCGATCTCGGTGCCCGGCAGCGGCCGCTTCCGCGTCAACGTGTTCCAGCAGCGCGGCGAAGTCGGCATGGTGATCCGTACCATCCGCAGCATCATCCCCAGCATCGAGGAACTGCAGCTGCCGCTGGTGCTGAAGGACATCATCATGGCGCCGCGCGGGCTGGTGCTGATCGTCGGTTCAACCGGCTCCGGCAAGTCCACCACGCTGGCGTCGATGATCGACCATCGCAACAGCACCAGCACCGGTCATATCCTGACCATCGAAGACCCGATCGAATACCTGCACCGGCACAAGCTGTCGGTGGTCAACCAGCGCGAGGTCGGGCTGGACACGCACAGCTTCCACGCCGCCCTGAAGAACGCGATGCGCGAGGCGCCGGACGTGATCCTGATCGGCGAAATCCGCGACGCGCAGACGATGGAGGCGGCGATCGCGTTCGCCGAAACCGGCCACATCTGCCTGGCCACGCTGCACTCCAACAACGCCGACCAGACCATCGAGCGCATTCTCAATTTCTTCCCCGAAGGTGCGCACAAGAACGTGCTGATGAACCTCGCGCTGAACCTCAAGGCGGTGATCAGCCAGCGCCTGGTGCTGGGCATGGACGGCCGCCGCATGCCGGCCACCGAGGTGCTGATCAACACGCCGATGATCCGCGACCTGCTGCGTCGCGGGCAGGTGCACGAAATCAAGATGGCCATGGAAGACTCGCTGCAGGAAGGCATGCAGAGTTTCGACCAGTGCCTGTTCCGGCTGCACAAGGACGGCAGGATCGAGCTCGAGGAGGCATTGAAGGCGGCCGACTCGCGCGATGGCCTGGCGCTCAAATTCCGCCTGTCGGAAGGCGCCGCCGGCGATCACGACCCTTACGCGGACGTGTTCGCCACGCACTGAACGGCAGAAAGGGGGCGGGGAATCAAGCCTGCTTGATTCCCACTCCATCCCCTTTCGGGCTGTGCGCGGGGGCGTCGGGCTGCCGTTCCGGGCGCGCCGCATCGAACGCCGGCAGTGCCAGGCAGGCCGATTCGATGCGCGCAAGCGTGGGGTAGCAGGACATGTCCATGCCAAACCGGCGCGCGTTGTAGATCTGCGGAATCAGGCAGCAGTCGGCCACGGTGGGCGCGTTGCCTTCGCAGAATTCGCCAGTGGAGGGATGCCCGTCCAGCAGCGTCTCCGCCGCGCGGAAACCGTCGTCGATCCAGTGCTTCACCCATTGATCGCGCTCTGGCTGCGGCACGTTCCATTCGTGTTCGAAATACTGCAGCACGCGCAGGTTGTTGAGCGGATGCACCTCGCAGGCGACCAGCTGGGCCAGCGCGCGCACGCGCTGGCGCTCGCGCGCGGTCGCCGGCAGCAGCGCCGGCGTCGGCCAGACTTCGTCCAGGTATTCCAGGATCGCCAGCGACTGGCTCAACCGGCGCTGCCCGTGCCCAAGCGTCGGCACCAACTGCTGCGGATTGACCTGCCGATAGGCGTCCGAATGTTGCTGCCCGCCATCCTGCACCAGGTGCACCGGCACGATGTCGTAGGCCAGCCCTTTCAGGTTGAGGCCGATGCGGACGCGGTACGCCGCACTGGAACGCCAGTAGGAATACAGCCTCAGCGATTCGCTCATGCGGTCACCATAGCGCGTCGCACGCGTGGCGCGAAAGACCGTTCACCATGCTGGTTCAACCGCCCGCCCGGGCAGCCCGTCACGGGACAGGCTGCTGCTCGATGCGCTGTTCGATGGCACCGAACACGTCGTTGCCGGCGTGATCCAGCATCTGGATGCGCACGGTGTCGCCGAACTTCATGAAGGGCGTGCTGGGTTTGCCATCGCGCAGGGTTTCCACCGTGCGCCGCTCGGCGAAGCAGGATGCCCCCAGCGAAGTGTCTTCGTTGGCCACCGTGCCCGAGCCGACAATCGTGCCGGCAGACAGCGGCCGGGTTCGCGCCGCGTGGGCCACCAGCTGGGCAAAATCGAACTGCATGTCCACGCCGGCTTCCGGCGCGCCGAACCACTCCCCGTTGACATGGGTGAGCATCGGCAAGTGCACCTTGTTGCCCTGCCACGCGTCGCCCAGTTCATCCGGGGTCGCCAACACCGGGCTCAGCGCGCTGCGCGGCTTGGACTGCAGGAAGCCGAAGCCCTTGGCCAGTTCCGGCGGGATCAGGTTGCGCAGCGACACATCGTTGACCAGGCCGATCAGCTGGATATGCGCCGCCGCCTGCTCCGGCGTGACGGCCATGGGCACGTCGTCGGTGACGATCACGATCTCCGCTTCCAGATCGATGCCGTAGTCCTCGCTGACCACCTTGACCGGGTCGCGCGGGCCGAGGAAACCGGCACTGACCGCCTGGTACATCAGCGGATCAACATAAAAGCTTTCCGGCACCAGCGCGCCGCGCGCGCGACGGACGCGCTCGACATGCGGCAGGTAGGCGCTGCCATCCACGAATTCATACGCGCGCGGCAGCGGCGCCGCCAAGGCATGCATGTCCAGATCGAATGCACCCGGCGCCGAGCCGTCGTTGAGTGCCTCCGACAAGCCGTTGAGGCGCGGCGCGGTGTTTTCCCAGTCTTCCAGCGCCTGCTGCAGGGTCGATGCGATCCCGCTGGCACGCACCGCCCGCTTGAGGTCGCGTGAGACCACGATCAGGGTGCCGTCGCGCCCGCCTTCCTTGAGTGAACCCAGCTTCATCGCACCCTCGCAGCGTCATTCAATATTGTTGCAATTGTAACGATCAAAGCAGCCGCACTGCATCAATCGCCCAGAAAACCCGCAGAGCGGAACGTCAGTACCAGCGTATCGCGATGGCCGCCAGCGGCATCCAGCGGCTGGATCGGCGTGGACTCGTGGATCACCCGCGCATCGTCCAGCAACAGCAGCGACCACGGCTCGCTCAGGGTGAAGCGCTGGCCGTCCGGGCCGTGCGCATCGAACACCCGCGTCTCGCCGCCCTTGATCGCCTGCCGCGCCACCAGCAGCACCGCCACGAAATCCACGCCATCGCGGTGCGCCCCTTCCGGGGTCGGCCGCCCCACGCCGTCGCTGGTATCGATGCGGAACTGATGCGCCTCGACGTGCCAGCACGCGGCCTGCCTCTGCCCCGAACACACCTTCGCCAACGCGCGGATCAGCGCCGGCCACGCAGGCTGTGCGATCGTGGTGGGCGCAACCGGCTCGAACCAGCGCTCCATGCCGCCATGCAGGGCGTTGTATTCCACGGGTTGCCAGTGCATGCGATGCGGCACTGGTCGCAGCTGCTCGTCTTCGACGATGAAGCAGGCGTGCCGACGCTTGCGGTAGCGGCCACCGTCCTTCAGATAGGTATCCGGACACAGATCGTCCCAGCTGGGCGCCAGCGCCTGCAGCGCAGTCATCGGCAGGCCGGCCAGGGTTGCCAGGTCGGCAGCCGCGAGGACCGCGCAACCGCGTTCACGCAATGCGCGATCCAGCGCAGGCAGCGGCACGGCAGGCGGCGCAAACGTGGTGACAGGGGACATGGCGCGCGATTCCGGGAGGAGCCGCATTGTCGCATCACGGGTGTTGACGCAAAACAAAGCCCGCCGTGCGGCGGGCTTTGTTGAGTTTGCAACTTCGAATGTGGCAGCCCCGGATGGATTCGAACCACCGAATGCCTGAGTCAGAGTCAGGTGCCTTACCGCTTGGCGACGGGGCTATGGCGCAAATTGTACTGCGTTCCGCATGAAGATGAACGCAACGCAATCCATTCGTGCATCTGTCGAAGCGCGACGGCGAGGGCGGTACGAAAACGCACGCCCGCCGGCGCGCCAACGCCAGGCAACGAAGGAATCAGCGCTTGGAGAACTGGGTCGCGCGACGCGCCTTGTGCAGGCCGACCTTCTTGCGCTCGACTTCGCGCGCATCGCGGGTCATGAAACCCGCCTTGCGCAGTTCGAGCTTCAGCGTTTCGTCATACTCGACCAGCGCACGGGCGATGCCCAGGCGGATCGCACCGGCCTGACCGGTGGTGCCGCCGCCGGTGGTGGTGACCTTGATGTCGAAGGTTTCCGTGTGCTTGGTCAACGTCAGCGGCTGGCGCACGATCATGCGCGCGGTCTCGCGGCCGAAGAACTCGTCCAGCGGACGGTCGTTGACGGTGATGTTGCCGGTACCCTTGCGCAGGAACACGCGGGCGGTGGAGGACTTGCGGCGGCCGGTGCCGTAGTTTTGCGTGATAGCCATGATTAGATGTCCAGAACTTGCGGCTGCTGGGCGGCGTGCGGATGCTCGGCGCCGGCGTAGACCTTGAGCTTGCGGTACATCGCGCGGCCCAGCGGGCCCTTGGGCAGCATGCCCTTCACCGCGATCTCGATCACGCGCTCCGGGTGGCGCTCCAGCGCCTGGCCCAGGTTCTCCGACTTCAGGTTGCCAACGTAGCCGGTGAAGCGGTAATACATTTTGTCCTGCAGCTTCTTGCCGGTCACCACGATCTTGTCGGCGTTGATCACGACCAGATAGTCGCCGGTATCAACGTGCGGGGTGAAAACGGGCTTGTGCTTGCCGCGCAGGCGATAGGCCAGTGCTGCGGCCAGACGCCCCAGGGTCTTGCCCTCGGCGTCAACGATGTACCAGTCGCGCTGGACGGTCTCGTTCTTGGCGATGAAAGTTTTCATGACGAACTCTTTGAAGGGGTGCTTGGTCGGGCTGGTTCCAATTTCCGGAACGGCGCCTCGCGTTGTATCCCGCATCGCTTTTCTGACGCGAAAGAAGCGGAATCATAGCCCGCCTCGCCACCAGGCGCAAGCACGCCCCGATCCCGGTTCCGGCTGCCCGCCCGGGCCTAGAATTGACCAATGACCATGATCCGCCACCTGAGCCCCCTCGACCGCCTGCTGGATTCCACCCAGAACGCCTTGTCCACCGTTCTGGGAACCCCGCGCGCGCAGCGTGCCAATCCCGGCCTGGACGAGCCCGAGGCTGAGTTGGACGAAGGCGAGCGCCGGCATGCCGCCGGACTGATGCGGGTCAACCACGCCGGCGAGGTCTGCGCGCAAGCGCTCTATATCGGCCAAGCCGCGGTCGCGCGCGACCCGGCCACGCGCCAGCACTTGCTGGAGGCCGCGCAGGAAGAAACCGACCACCTGGCGTGGTGCGCGGATCGCCTGCGCGAACTGGAAGCGCGCCCGAGCCTGTTCAACCCGCTGTGGTATGCGGGAAGCTGGGCGATCGGGGCCGCCGCCGGCTTGCGCGGCGACGGCTGGAATCTGGGGTTCGTGGTGGAGACCGAACGCCAGGTGGAAGCGCACCTGCAAGAGCACCTGCAAACGCTGCCCGAAACCGATACCCGCAGCCGGGCCATCCTGCGCGTGATGAAGGGCGACGAAGCACGCCACGCCGACAACGCGCTGGCAGCAGGCGCACGGCGTCTGCCGCGGCCAATCCCGCGCCTGATGGCCGTCGCCTCGAAGGTGATGAAATCGGTGGCATACCGAACCTGAGCCGGTGCTCAGGACGCGACGGCGAGCCCATCGCGCATTCGCCAGCGCGGGCGCAAGGTGACGCTGCGATCCGCATCCATCAGCTGCAGCTCGCCATCCTGGATCATCGCGGTGACGCGCATTCCCCGGCCAAGCAGCGGAATGGCGGCATCGACTTCGCCATCGTCGAACTCCAGCACACTGAGGTTGCGCAATCGCTGCAGCGCATCGGCATTGCGCTTCCACCACGGCTCCGCAGCCCGCCCACCGTAGCCAACCACCACCAACTGCTTCGTGCGTGCACTGGCTTTGCGCAGGCGGCTCTCGTCCGGCTGTCCCAGCTCGATCCACTGCTCGACCGCGCCGGTGTAGTCGCGCCGCCACAGCGCCGGCTCGTCCTCATCGCTCAGGCCGCGGCCGAATTCGAGCCGCTCATCGGCGAACAGCGCAAATGCCAGCAGGCGCACCAGCAGGCGCACATCGGTTTCGGACGGATGCTGCGCCAGCGTCAGCGCGTGCCCGGCGTAATAGTTGCGATCCAGGTCAGTGACCTGCAACTCGGCTTTGACGATTCTGGCATTGGCAGCCATGGGCCAGTTCCTGGCCATGGGCCGGATGCAGGGTGGCACAGTCTACGTGCAGCAGCCCAGCCCGATGCCATCGGCGCCGGCAACGTATCCTGCACGCCCGGAATGGACGAGGCGCCGCATGGCCGCGCACGAGTACGACCCCGACGACAATTTCGATCACGCCTTCCACGCACAGCCTGACCTGGACGAAGCGGACGCGCTGGAAGCGGTGGCCTGGCAGTTCCTGCTGCTGGTCAATCCCGACGACGAGGATGCCGCGCAGTCGCAGCTCACCGCCTTTCGCCAACAGCTCGAAGACCACGGCGACGCCACCGACCCCGCGGCCTTGCTGCGCGAGGCAATCGACTGGAAAGCGGGCTTCTGCGCGCCGGAAGACGACGCGCAGGCACTGATGGAAGTCGTGGACGAGCTGGTGTCGCGCTGGCAACTGCGCATCGACTGGGATCTCGACGAGGACGACGAGGACGACCTCCCGGATCCCGTCGACTTGCTGCAGTCGGCGCACGTCCAGTTGCGCGCGCGCCATTTCAGCCTGTGGACGGTGGAAACCGGCGCGCACCAGCTGGCCGGCTGGATCATCCGCGAGCGCGACGAGGAAGCGATGCAGCTGATCGCCGGAGCGCTGGGCATGCACGCACGCACCGGCGTTGGCTGAGCCTTGAAGCGAAACGCCGGCGTTCGCCGGCGCTTGGTCAATCGGCCAGGTTGCGCCCGTGGTAGAGCTCTTCGATCTCGCGCTTGAGCCGCGCCTCGATCTTCATCCGCTCCTTGAACGAGAGGTTGCGCGCCTTTTCCTCGAACAGGTATTGATCCAGGTCGAAGTCCTTCAGGTGCATCTTGGTGTGGAAGAGGCTTTCCTGATACACGTTCACGTCGAGCATTTCATAACGCGACTTGACGTTCTTGGCGAGGTAATCCTGGATCGAATTGATCTTGTGGTCGATGTAGTGCTTGCGCCCCTTCACGTCGCGGGTGAAGCCGCGCACGCGGTAGTCCATCACCACGATGTCGGACTCCAGCGACTCGATCAGGTAGTTCAGCGCCTTCAGCGGCGAGATCACGCCGCAGGTGGACACGTCGATGTCGGCACGGAACGTGGCGATGCCGTTGTCCGGGTGCGTCTCGGGATAGGTGTGCACGGTGATGTGCGATTTGTCCAGGTGCGCAACCACCGCATCGGAGATCACGCCCTTGGCATCGGCCCGATCGATCACCGGCTGCTCGGAGATCAGGATCGTCACCGACGCGCCCTGCGGATCGTAGTCCTGGCGCGCGATGTTGAGGATGTTCGCGCCGATGATCTCCGCCACGTCGGTGAGGATCTGGGTGAGCCGATCGGCGTTGTATTCCTCGTCGATGTACTCGATGTAGCGCCTGCGCTCATCTTCCGACGCGGCATAGCACACGTCGTAGATGTTGAAGCTGAGCGACTTGGTGAGGTTGTTGAAGCCCTGGAGCTTCAGGCGCGGCAGCGGTTTGACCACGGGCATTTGTATCCAGCGGAAAACGAAACAGGCCGGCGATTATGCGACAAAGTGCGCGGCGGTGCGTGGAGAGGCCCGCGCAGTCTCGCCATGACCCACGAAATCCACTGCCTGGCGCCCGATCCTGGCCTGCCCGCCGGCGTTTGCCCGCGGCCCCGGTTAAGCCTAAGCTTGGGCATTGCCTTGGTTGCAAGCCTGAATGAGCAGTACATTTCCCAAACCCGTCATGCCGCGCGTACCCAACCCACTGGGGGCGGACGCGGCCACCATCGAACGGTTCGTGGCCAACTGCCATCGCCGCAAGTATCCGGCGCGCACCGAAGTGTTCCACCCGGGCGATCCGGCAGGCACCCTGTATTACATCATTTCCGGCTCGGTCAGCATCATTGCCCGCGAGGATGACGAGCGCGAACTGGTGCTGGGCTACATCGGCCCGGGCGAGTTCGTCGGCGAAATGGGACTGTTCGTGGAAACCGAACAGCGCGGCGTGGCGTTGCGCACCCGCACCCCCTGCGACCTGGCCGAAATCAGCTATGAGCGCTTGCAGGGCCTGCTGGCAGCGCAGCTCAACGACGCCACCCGCCTGCTGCATTCGATCGGCGCGCAGATCAGCCAGCGCCTGCTGGACACCAGCCGCAAGGCCGGCCGGCTGGCATTCCTGGACGTCAGCGACCGCATCTACCGCACCCTGTTCGACCTCGCCAAAGAACCCGAGTCGATGACCCATCCGCTGGGCACCCAGCTGCGCGTGTCGCGGCAGGAACTGTCGCGCCTGGTGGGTTGTTCGCGCGAGATGGCCGGCCGCGTGCTGAAGAAGCTGCAGGCCGATGGCAAGCTGCACGCCCGCGGCAAGACCGTCGTGCTGTACGGCACCCGCTAGCCGAAGGAGCCGCGCACGCATGAGCCACGCTTTCTCCCCGGGCCATCGCGTGCTGGACGTCGACCTTCGCAACGCGATGCCGACCGATGCCCACGACGTGGCGCGGCTGCTGTCCGAGTTGGGCTATCCGTGCGACCCTGCCGACGCGGCCGAACGGATCAGCCTGATCCTGGCCAATGATCGCCAGGCGCTGGTGCTGGCGCGTCGCGAAGGCGCGGTGTGCGGCCTGGTGGCGCTGGACTACATGTATTACCTGCCGCTGGGAACCACGACCTGCCGCGTTACCGCGCTGGTGGTCGCTACCAGCGCGCAGGGCCAGGGCATCGGCCGGCACCTGCTGAAAGAAGCCGAACGCCGCGCGCGCAGCGGCGGCGCCGCGCGCATCGAGCTGACCTCGGGCTCGCAGCGCACCGAAGCACATGCGTTCTACCAGGCTTGCGGCTACGGCGGCAGCTCGGTGCGGTTCGTCAAGGCGCTGGGGTCGGCATGACCCGTCAGCCGCGCACGCACGCCCTGCCAATGCGCGCGCCACTCACCCGGCAGACTCGTCGCCTGCGGGGTCACCCGCACGCCCCGGGCATCCCCAGTTGAGGATCGGCGTTGCGGGTGGCAGCACGCGCCGGAACATCGCCACGCGCGCGGCTTTCGGGTTGACCACCACCGGATGCCGCGCCGCCTGCAGCAGCGGCAGGTCGGCGCTGCTGTCGGAATAGGCTTGCTCCACCGGCTGCACGAAGCCAGCGTCGCGAATCATCGTCATCTTCATCGCGTGGTGGCAGTGGCGCAGCGCACCCATGCCGCCGAAGGCCGGGCCCAACAGCGTGCCGACCACCGGCACATCCTCATGCGCAACGAAGGCCAGGATCGCCCGCGCCAGTTCCGGCGGCGCACCGGTCGCCACCACGACGCAGTCGCCAGCCTCGCGATGCCGCTGGAACACTTCCACTGCCAGCGGCAGCAACCGCGCCTTGATCGCCCCGGCGTGAGTAGCAACATAACGGTCGATCAACGCATCCAGCGCAGCCCGGTCGCGCACGCCAAGCGTGCCCGCCCAGACGAACACCGAAATGCCGGCGCGCCGCGTCGGCAGGAACGCCACCAGCGGCGCCGCCACCGGCGCCAACAGCAGCGCCAGCAACACGCGCCACCACGCCCGCCCGATCAGCCACTTGAACAGATGGGTGCCGGAATCCCCGTGGTACAGGGTGTGGTCGAAGTCGAAGACGACCAGCGGCGCATCAGCGCGCGGCGTTGGTGGGCGCTGGCTCATGCAAACAGCGCATGCAGCGCGGCACCCGGATCCGGCTGACGCATGAACGCCTCGCCGACCAGGAAGGCATGCACGCCGGCATCGCGCATCAGCGCCACGTCGGTGGGCGCAAGGATGCCGCTTTCGGTCACCAGCACGCGGTCGGCCGGCACCGCGGCCTGCAAGTCCAGCGTGGTCTGCAGCGACACGTCGAAGGTCTTCAGATTGCGGTTGTTGATGCCCAGCAGGCGCGCCGGCACCGGCAGGGCGCGCTCCAGCTCGTCCAGGTCATGCACTTCCACCAGCACGTCCATGCCCAATTCGGACGCGATGAACGCGAATTCGGCCAACTGCACGTCATCCAGCGCCGCCGCGATCAGCAGCACGCAGTCGGCACCCAATACCCGCGCTTCATACAGCTGATAGGGATCGATGATGAAGTCCTTGCGCAGCACCGGCAGCGTACATGCCGCGCGCGCCTGGCGCAGGTAGTCGTCGCTGCCCTGGAAAAAATCGACATCGGTCAGCACCGACAGGCAGGCCGCGCCGCCGATCTCGTAACTGCGGGCAATCGCGGCCGGATCGAAGTCCGCGCGAATCACGCCCTTGCTGGGGCTGGCCTTCTTCACTTCAGCGATCACCGCCGACTGCCCGCCCACGATCTTCGCGGCGATGGCATCGGCAAAGCCGCGCAGCGGCGGCGCGCTGGCGGCGCGGGTCTTCAGCTCGAACAGCGACACGGCCTCGCGGCGCTGCGCGACTTCGACCTGCTTGCGCGCCAGGATGGTGGCGAGGATGGTGCTCATGCGCCTTCCTCCGCCAGCGCCTGCGTCGCTGCCACGTAGTCATCCAGCTTCGCGCGCGCGGCGCCACTGGCGATCACCCTGCGTGCGCTGGCGATGCCCTCGCCAATGCCCTCGACCACGCCAGCCGCATACAGCGCCGCACCGGCGTTGTAGGCCACGATTTCGCGCGGGAGCCCGTCGCGGTTCTCCAGTGCATCCAGCAACATCATCTTCGACTCCACGGCATCGGCCACTTTCAGGTTGCGGCTGTGCGCCATCGCGATGCCGAAATCTTCCGGGTGCAGTTCGTATTCGCGCACCTGGCCGTCGCGCAGCTCGCCGACCAGCGTGCCCGCGCCCAGCGACAATTCATCCATGCCATCGCGGCCCCACACCACCAGCGCGCGTTCCGCGCCCAGCTCCTGCAACACGCGCACCTGGATGCCGACCAGGTCGGGATGGAACACGCCCATCAGGATGCCCGGCGCGTTGGCCGGATTGGTCAGCGGCCCGAGGATGTTGAAGATGGTGCGCACGCCCATTTCGCGCCGCACCGGCGCTACCGCCTTCATCGCCGGATGATGCACCGGCGCGTACATGAACCCGATGCCGCAGCGCTCGATGCAGGCCGCCACCTGCTCCGGCTGCAGTTCGATGTTTGCGCCCAGCGCCTCCAGCACATCGGCGCTGCCCGATTTCGACGACACGCTGCGGTTGCCGTGCTTGGCCACTTTCGCGCCGGCCGCCGCAACCACGAACATCGACGCGGTGGAGATGTTGAAGGTGTGCGCGCCATCGCCGCCGGTGCCGACGATGTCCACCATGTGGCGGCGGTCCGGAACCGCGACCGGGCGCGCGAATTCGCGCAGCACGGTGGCCGCGGCGGCGATCTCGCCCACGGTTTCCTTCTTGACCCGCAGCCCGGTGAGGATGGCCGCGGTCATCACCGGACTGACTTCGCCACGCATGATCTGGCGCATCAGCGCGACCATCTCGTCGAAGAAGATTTCGCGATGTTCGATCGCGCGCTGCAGGGCTTCCTGCGGGGTGATGGGCATGGTCAACGTTCCAGGAAGTTCTTCAGCAGCGCGTGGCCGTGCTGGGTCAGGATGGATTCCGGATGGAACTGCACGCCCTCCACCGCGTATTCGCGATGGCGCAGGCCCATGATTTCCTCGATGGAACCGTCGTCGTTTTCCGTCCAGGCAGTGACTTCCAGGCACTCCGGAAGCGTGGCCTTGTCCACCACCAGCGAGTGGTAGCGGGTCGCCTCGAAGCCATCCGGCAAGCCCGCGAACACGCCCCGGCCCTGATGCCGGATCGGCGACGTCTTGCCGTGCATGATCTTGCCGGCGCGAATCACCTGCCCGCCGTACACCTGCCCCAGCGCCTGATGACCAAGGCAGACACCGAAAATCGGCGTGGTCGCGCCCATCCGCTGGATCAACTCCAGCGACACGCCGGCCTCGTTCGGCGTGCACGGCCCCGGCGAAATCACGATTTTCCCGGGCGCAAGCTTTTCGATTGCATCCACGCTGAGCGCGTCATTGCGCTCCACCCGTACCTCGGCCCCCAACTCCTGCAGGTACTGCACCAGGTTGAAGGTGAAACTGTCGTAGTTGTCGAGCATCAGCAGCATGGCGGCCTGCGCCCGGCGTCGGGCGGCGTGCGGGGGGGCCACGCAGGATAACGCAAGCCCGCGCCCGGCGACCCGTACTCATGGCGATGGCAGCATGATCTCCACGCGCAGTCCCGGGGCGTTGTCCAGCAACACGATGCGCCCGCCGTGGTGCTGCACGATGGCGCGAACCAGGCTCAGCCCAAGGCCGATGCCGGGCGAGCCTCGGTGCGTCTCCAGGCGTTGGAAGCGGTCGAACACGCGCGCGCGCTCGGCCTGCGGAATGCCCGGGCCGTGATCGGCAACCCGCAGCAGCGCGAAGCCCGGCGTGGCGTCCAGCGCCACGTCCACGTCGCCGCCAGCCGGCGCGTACTTCAACGCATTGTCCAGCAGGTTCACCACCAGCTGGAACAGCTGATCCCGATCCCCGCGCACGGCCGCATCCTGCAGCGAGAGCAACATCCGGCTGCCCCGCTCGGCCGCAATCGGCGCGTACATGTCCACCGCATCCTCGATCACGGCGCGCAGATCCAGCAGCGGCGCGTCCTCACCGGCCGCCTGCGCCTCGATCCTGGCCAGCCGCAACAGCGCGCCGAAGGCCAGCAGCAGTTGGTCGGTTTCCGCCAGCGCCTTGTCCAGCTTGCGCTGCGCGCCGATGCCGTGCTGCTGCTGGCGCAGGTCTTCCAATCGATTGCGCAGCCGCGTCAACGGCGTGCGCAGGTCATGGGCGATGTGGTCGGTGGCATGCCGCACCCCGCCCAGCAAGTCCTCGATGCGATCCAGCATTGCGTTGAAACGCTGCGCCACCTGGTCGAAGGCGTCGCCACTGTGATCCAGCGGTGCGCGCAGGTTCAGCTCGCCGCTGCTCACGCGAGCCACCGTGGCCTCCAGACTGCGCAGCCGGCGCGCCACCCAGCGCGAGATCAGCCAGCCCACCAGGGCGCCCAGTGCAACCGTGACCAGCAACGCCAACAGCGCCGCCTGCTGCATCAGCGACAGCAAGTGATCCTGCGCTTGCAGGCGTTGCCCGGCGAGCAGGACCTCGCCACCGCGCATGGCCTGTTCAAAGGCCAGCACATGCACGGTCTGCCCCGGCTCCGGGGCGTGCTCGCTGAATTCCACCCAGCGTCCACGCCGCCCCGGCGTGCGCAGATCCGGCAATCTGCCCAGCAAGCTGGTTCCGTTTGCTTCGACCAGTGCGTACACCGCATCCGGATCGCCATCGGCATCGTGGACGCGTTCCTGCAGCTCCGCCAGCAGTGCCGCGCGCCCGCCTTCACGGTAGATATCGACCAGCGTGATGGCATCGCTGCGCACCAGTTCACGAACATCATGCAGCAGCAGGGTGGACACCGCGTAATACACGCCCGCGCCGATCAGCACGAAGGCAGCCAGGAAAAATCCCATCACGACCAGCGCCAGCCGGCCACTGGTGGAGGACAGGAACCGCCTCATTCGCCCAACCGGTAGCCAGCACCGCGCACGGTATGCAGCAGCGGCTTGTCGAATCCGTGGTCGATCTTCTGCCGCAGGCGGCTGATGTGCACGTCGATGACGTTGGTCTGCGGGTCGAAGTGATAGTCCCACACGGCTTCCAACAGCATCGTCCGGGTCACCACCTGCCCGGCATGCCGCATCAGGTATTCCAGCAGGCGGAATTCACGTGGCTGCAGTTCGATGCGGCGACCATCACGGAGGGCCTCGCGCGCAAGCAGATCCAGCTGCAGCCCACCCGCTTGCAGCCGGGTGGGTTCGCGCTCACCGCTGCCGCGACTGCGGCGAACGATGCCGTCCAGGCGCGCGCTCAATTCGGCAAACGCAAACGGCTTGACCAGGTAATCGTCGGCGCCGGCGCGCAGGCCTTCGACGCGGTGCTCGGTATCGCCAAGCGCGGTCAGCAGGAGAATGGGGACGTGGTTGCCGGCGCCGCGCAGGGTGCGCAGCAGGGTCATCCCGTCCAGCCCCGGCAGCATGCGATCCAGCACGACCGCGTCATAGCGCTCGGTACTGGCCAGGAACAGCCCCTGCCTGCCATCGTCGGCATGATCCAGCGCATGCCCGTCCTCGCGCAGACCCTTGGCGATGAAGCCGGCGGTGTGGGCATCGTCTTCGACCAACAGAACGCGCATGGCAACTCCCTTTCACAAAAAGCATACCCCGCAGGCTTGCGTCTGCGGGGCATGCGGCCAATGCGGCGATCGAGGCGGCACGGCAGGGGGAAGACGCCCTGCATGCCGCCCCGGGGGAGCGCCGGACTGACTCAGCTCTTGGCCGGGGCCGGCGCGGCGGCCTGGGCCGGACCCGCCTTGTGGTGCTTGCGGTGATGCTTCTTGTGCTTGACCGGCGCGGTGGCCGACTTGGCCGGCGTGCTGCTGGCGGCGGGCTGGGCGGGGGCGGTGCTGGACTGCGCGGCCGGCACGGCGGCAAGGGCAGCACCGGTCAGCGCGGTCAAGGCCGCGGCGAGCAGGGATTGGCGAAGGATATTCATGCGGATGTCCTCGAAAGACAGGAAATGCTTCAAGCGAGCGCCGACGCGCGGGGCAGCCGGCGCGCGGGGCTTACTTCTTGGCCGGGGCCGCCGGGGTGGCCATGCTTGCCGACGCATCAGCGGCCTTCTTCGCCGGGGCCTTCTTCGCCTCGTGCTTGGCGGGGGCCGCCTTGGCAGCGGCAGCCTTGGCAGGCGCGGCCGGGGTGGCAGGCGTCGCCGGGGTGGCAGCGAACGCGGCGCCGGTCAGGCCGGCCAATGCAACGGCGATCAGGGACTTGCTCAGGGTGTTCATTGCGGTTTCCTCTCGGGATCTGGGTTCGTTGGGGGAGATCCCCAGCGCATGTGCAGGATGCCGCCCCGCCCCTCACCCCAGGCTTGCCGCCGGATGAACGTTTCGTAATGTTCGCGCTGCGGGATTACAGCCCCTGCGCGGCCTGCGCCACCGCGCGGAACAGGGCGCGGCCCTTGTTCATGGTTTCGTCCCATTCTTTTTCGGGATCGGAATCGAACACGATGCCGGCGCCGGCCTGCACGTGCAGCTTGCCGTCCTGGATCACCGCGGTGCGGATGGCGATGGCGGTATCGGCATCGCCGTGCCAGCCGATGTAACCGATCGCCCCGGCATACACGTTGCGCTTGACCGGCTCCAGTTCGCGGATGATCTCCAGCGCGCGGATCTTGGGCGCGCCGGACACGGTGCCGGCCGGAAACGTGGCGCGCAGCACGTCGGCATAGCTCAGGCCCGGCTGCAGCGTGCCGGTGACTTCGCTGACGATGTGCATGACGTGGCTGTAGCGCTCGATCACGAAGCGTTCGCCCACCTCCACGCTGCCGGCGCGGCTGACCCGGCCGGTGTCGTTGCGGCCCAGATCGATCAGCATCAGGTGTTCGGCGCGCTCCTTCGGATCGGCCAGCAACTCGACTTCCAGCGCCTGATCCTCCTCCACCGTCCTGCCGCGCGGGCGGGTACCGGCAATCGGGCGCACGGTGACCTTGCCGTCCTGCAGGCGCACCAGGATTTCCGGCGATGAGCCCACCACCTGGGTGCCGCCAACATCGAGGAAGTACATGTACGGCGACGGGTTGAGTGCACGCAGCGCGCGATACACGTCCACCGGGCGCGCATTGAATGGCACCGACAACCGCTGCGACAGCACGACCTGGAACACGTCGCCAGCGGCGATGTACTCCTTGGCTTTCGCCACTGCGGAAAGGAAGCCCTCGCGGGTGAAGCCGGAGCGGAAATGCGCTTCGTCCAGCGCCGCCGGCTGCAAGGTTTCCGGATAGCCGGCGCCGCCGTGGCGCAGGCGATGCGCCAGCGCATCCAGCCGACGGTTGGCGCGCGCCCACGCCTGCGGCGCGCGCGGGTCGGCGTGCACGATCAGATAGAGGCGACCCTTGAGATTGTCGAACACCGCGACTTCTTCGCTGAGCATCAGCAGGATGTCGGGGGTTCCCAGCTCATCCGGCTTGGGGTTGGCCTGCAGGCGCTGCTCGATGTACTCCACGCACTCGAAGCCGAACCAGCCCACCAGCCCGCCGGCAAAGCCGGGCAAACCCGCGACCTTGGGTACCCGGTGCGCGGCGCGCAGGGCTTCCACTTCCGCCAGTGGGTCGGCCACCTCGCGCGTTTCCACGATCTCGCCACACTCGCGCACCGCCAGCGTGCGATCGCGGAACTCATATACCCGGCGTGCCGGCAGGCCGATGATGGAATAGCGCCCAAAGCGCTCGCCACCTTCCACCGATTCGAACAGATAGGTATGCGGGCCGTCGGCCAGCTTCAGGTACACGGACAGCGGCGTATCGAGGTCGGACAGCACCTCGCGCACCACCGGGACAAGGGTGAAGCCGTCAGCGGCGTGCTGGTCGAACTGGGCGTGCGTGATCACGTAGGGCGTCCTTCGAAACAGGCATGAAAGCGAACGGGGCGGCATTGCCACGCCACCATCGCCAGCTGTGCTCAAACGAAGGGATTGCCCGGTTCATGTGCCCAACTTTAGCGGCAGCCGGTGCAATGGTGCAAACGGGCTTTGTTGCACAAACCCATCTTTGAACGGAATGGCCCCAGCCCCAGACGGATTCATCCCACGACCACCGTCTGCGGGCCAAGCCGGGATCAGCACCGCCACTTACTACCAATGGAAGTCGAAGTACGGCGGCATGGAGGCGTCGGACCTGAGGCGGGTGAAGGATCTGGAAGCCGAGAACGCCAAGCTCAAGCGGATGTACGCCGAGCTGGCGCTCGACAATGCGGCGATGAAGGAGTTGATCGCAAAAAAACTGTAGGGCCGGCGCAGAAGCGCGAGGCGGTTCGCTTCCTTGTGGAGACGCAGGGGCGCCCGCTTCGCCGGTCTTGCGACTGTGTCGGCCTGTCGCGCTCGGCATGGTATGCGCCGCCGCTGGACTGGACGGTGCGTGATGCCGAACTGATTGCCGCGTTGGCGAAGCTGGTGGAGGAACGCCCCAGCCGTGGGTTCGGGAAGTGCTGCCAACGCCTGGAGAAGATCCATCCGCACTGGAACGACAAGCGGATCTACCGGGTGTACTGCGCCATGAAGCTCAACCTGCGCCGTGCCGCGAGCCGACGCCTGCCCAAACGCGAGCGCGTGCCGCTGTACGTGCCTGAGCATCCCGACACCGTCTGGTCAGCGGACTTCATGCTTGATGCGCTGGCCTGTGGCCGCAGCTTCCGCACCTTCAACATCATCGACGACTTCAACCGGGAGATCGTGCATATCGAAGTCGATACCTCAATCACTTCGCAACGCTTGGTCCGCATCTTCGAACAGATCCGCCAGGAGCGACCGCTGCCGCAGGTGCTGCGCACCGACAACGGCCCGGAGTTCCTGGGCGAGGCCTTCACTGCGTGGGCCAAGGCCAATGGCATGGCAATCCTGTAATGACCTGTAATGACCCAGTGATTTCCTGCTCAGGTGCTACCTTTTCACGGAGAGCACGATGAGCCAAGTGCTGGATTCGGTCATCGCCGCGCATCAGTAGCCGCGCATCACAACCCCGCAAACGACAAGGCCCGCAACTTGCGTTGCGGGCCTTGTGCGTTATGGGCGATCAGGATGCAAATTGCTTTCGCAGGTCGGAGAAAACCCACCCAAGCATCAGGGAGCTACTGATTGGTGGGTGTCCCGGTTCTTGTTGTTGAAATGGTGCCCCTGTTTTCTGTTTTCCCCTAATCAGGCACAGGGAAGAAAATTCGCCACGCTCGTTTTTTCGTAGAACATCGATGGATCACGATAGCCTATGGCATCCAAAGTTTTGTCATTTGCCACTTTGTGGATGGAATCAAATACGGCGAGTTCAACTCTGATTCGCAACAGTGTTGATTGATTCCCCGTTGAGGACTTCGAGGGGCGTTTTGAAGCCGAGTATCTTTCTGGGGCGGTTGTACAAGCGCTGCTCGACCCAACGCAGATAATCGTCGGTGAGGGTGCTGAAGTCCATGCTGCGTGGCAAGTATTGGCGCGCCAGGCCGTTGCCGTTTTCGTTGCTGCCGCGCTGCCATGCCGAGTAGGGATCGGCGAAGTAGAAATCGCTCTTCAGTGCGCAGGCGATGAACGGATGGTCGGCAAATTCCTTGCCGTTATCGGAGGTCAGCGTGTGCACAACCCGACGCAACCTGCCGAGGCGGCGCAGGATGGCATTGCGCACGTTCTCGGCGGTGCCATCTGGCGAGTAGGCAAGCAAATGCAGGCGGCTGCGACGTTCGGTCATGGTGACGACCACCGCCTTGCCGCTGGCGGCGCGCATGGTGTCCAGCTCCCAGTCGCCAATGCGGCTGCGGGTTTCCACGATGGCGGGTCGCGTCGACCAATGACGACGATGCAGCAACTGGCCGCGGCCGTCACGCAGACCGCGCTTGCGGCGTTTGCGACGGCGTCGGCGCAGCTGTTTGAATAACGTGCCGCCTCGGCGTTGGTCGGCGTAGATGTATTGGTAGATCCACTCGTGGCTGGCCAGCCCGGCGCGCCCGGCAATTTGTGCGGGGCTGTGGTCTTCGGCCAGCAGGGCTTCGATTTGTCGAATGCACTCGGCGTCGATGCGTCCGCGCCGGCTGGCACGCAGGCGGCGCTGCTGCATCAATTGATGCGCCACATTCGGCTGGTAGCGCCGGCCAGTCCGGTTGCGGCGAAGCTCGCGGCTAATTGTACTGGGTGCACGCTCCAGCATCAGGGCAATGGATCTGATGCTGAAACAGGCTTCGTGCAGGGCGTGGATGCGATATCGTTCGTGCAGGTTCAGGCGGCTTGCGGCCATGGGCAACTCCACTTGGCGGTGAGGTTGCTCAGGCTAAACCGCCTGAACCCCTTTACCACCGCTGGTGTTGCGTTACGGAGTTGAACTCGCCCCCGGTATACCCGGCGCGGTTGTCGTTGGCTCGGTTCAGCAACCTCCCATACGGCTCGTATTCGCTGGTCTCGATGATAGCGCCCGTTGCACTGGTCTTGGCAATGGGTGAGCCCAGGGCGTCGGTGTGCAGGTAGCGGATGGTGGTCGTGCTGCCGGCCAGCGGGCGGCTGATCTCCGCCAGCAGGCTGCCGGCCAGATACGCATTGGCGATGCGCTGGTTGGTTGTTTCATCCCGTTGCCAGACCAGCCGTCCGTCCTGGGCATATTGGCTGTATTGCAGCTGGCCGCCGGCCACGTCCTGGCGCACCCGTCGGCCTTGGGCGTCGTAGCGGTCTCGTGCTGGAGCTTTGACACACTGATCCCGCAGCAGCTCATGCTCGGCACCATCCGGTGCGCCTTCAGGAACGACAGCCAGTCGTTATTGGTGAACTGGCAACCTTGGCCGGTGACCTTCGACCAAGGGTCGGCCGCGCTGCACGCGGGGACGAGGCGGCACCGGCAGCTCCACCAAGGTTCGAGGCGGCTGCAAACCCAGGCTTCGCCCGTGCCGCGCCGGGTTCAACGCGCGGCAACCACCGCCTGCTTCATCGCCGCGATCACGGCGGCGTAATCGGATTTTCCGAAGATCGCGCTGCCGGCGACGAAGGTGTCCGCACCCGCCTGCGCGATCGCGCCGATGTTGTCGGGCTTGACGCCACCATCCACTTCCAGCCGGATCGGCCGGCCGCTGGCATCGATCATCGCCCGCACCGTGCGCAGCTTGTCCAGCGTGGAGGGAATGAATGCCTGCCCACCGAAGCCGGGGTTGACCGACATCAGCAGCACGTAGTCGATGTCGCCAAGCAGGTAGTCCAGCACGTCCAGCGAGCTGGCAGGATTGAACACCAGCCCGGCCTGGCAGCCCAGCGACTTGATCAGCTGCACGCTGCGATGCACGTGCCTGCTGGCCTCGGGATGAAAGCTGATGTGGCTGGCGCCGGCGTCGGCGAACATCGGGATCAGGCCGTCCACCGGCTCCACCATCAGGTGCACGTCGATCGGCGCGGTGACGCCGTGCTTGCGCAACGCCTCGCACACCAGCGGGCCGATGGTGAGGTTGGGCACGTAATGGTTGTCCATCACGTCGAAATGCACCCACTCGGCGCCTGCGTTGATCACGCTGTCCACTTCCTCGCCCAGCCTGGCGAAATTGGCGGACAGGATGGAGGGGGCGATGACGGTCGGTTGCATGGTCACTTCTTCCGTAATTTCTGGATGCGGTCGTAGGCCGCGTTGATTTCGCGCGATTTGTGTTCCGCCAGCGCCTGCAGCTCCGGCGCGGCGCCGGCCACCCGATCCGGGTGGTACTGGCTCATCAGCTTGCGATAGGCACGGTCGATGTCGGCGCTGCTGGCATCGCCGGGCAGATTGAACACCTGATACGCCCAGTCCACATCGGCATTGCCGGCGGAGTCGGCCTGCCCGGCATCATCGGCGTGGCTGCGGCGCGACGAGCGGAACACGTCATGGTCGAAGGCATAGCCGACCAGCAGGCCCAGAAATCCGCCTACCGGATGCTTGAGCAGCAGCCAGCCTGCGATGAATCCGAAGAATTGTCCGTACCAACGCTTCATCCGCCCAGTTTACAGGGCGCGCGGGCCGTCCCGGCTTTAAACTGGTCGCCCTTTTCGCGCACCGCACGCCCATGGCCACCACCCTGCTCCAGTCCGACCTGCCCGGCTTGAACCTGATCCATCGCGGCAAGGTGCGCGACGTGTTCGACCTCGGCGACGGTCACCTGCTGATGGTGGCGACCGACCGCCTGAGCGCGTTCGACGTGGTGCTGCCGGATCCGATTCCCGGCAAGGGTGAGATGTTGTGCCAGATCAGCAACTTCTGGTTCGAGAAAACCGCCCACATCATCGCCAACCACCTGACCGGCATCGATGTCGCCTCGGTGCTGCCGGCCGGCGTGGACGCCGCGCTGTACGCCAGGCGCGCGGTGGTGACGAAGAAGCTGACGCCGGTCCCGGTGGAGTGCATCGCGCGCGGCTACATCATCGGCAGCGGCTGGAAGGACTACCAGCGCAGCGGCGCGATCAGCGGAATTGCCCTGCCGGCAGGGCTGCAGCAGGCCCAGCAGCTGCCAGAACCCATTTTCACACCGTCCACCAAGGCGGCAGTGGGTGACCACGACGAGAACATCGACTTCGCCACCGCCGTGGATCTGGTGGGCCGCGAACGTGCCGAACAGGTGCGCGATGCCACGCTGGCGCTGTACGCCTTCGCCCGCGACTACGCGGCGCAGCGCGGGATCCTGCTGGCCGACACCAAGTTCGAGTTCGGCACCGACGCCGACGGCAAGCTCTACGTGATGGACGAGATGCTGACGCCGGATTCGTCGCGCTACTGGCCGGCGGAGCAATACCAGGTCGGCACCAGCCCACCCAGCTACGACAAGCAGTTCGTGCGCGACTACCTGGAAACCCTGGACTGGAACAAGACCGCGCCGGGCCCCACGCTGCCCGCCGAGGTCATCGCCAAAACCCGCGCCAAATACGCCGAAGCGCTGGAAAAGCTGGCCGGCATCGGCGTCGATTGAACGCGTGCCGGGGTATGCTCGACGTGCGTGCATCACCAGCCGGACGGCATGAACACGAACCCTGAACGCCCCATCGATCGCTGGTTCGCGGCGTTTGCGAAACAGCATTCCCGACCGCACACCCTGCTCATCCACGGCATCACCGCGCCGTTGCTGCTGTGGAGCCTGATCGCCCTGCTGTGGTGCGTTCCCACCCCCGGCACCCTGTTCCGTCCGGGGCTGTGGGCGGCGCTGGCGATGTTTGGCGCCTGGATGTTCTATTACCGCGCCTCGCGCGCGATCGGCTTCGGCATGCTGGCGGTGCTGGTGGCGATGGCCTGGGCAACGCGCTTCCTGCACGACGCCGTGGGGGCGCCGACGCTGCTGCGGCTGGCGCTGGGCGTGCTGATCGCGGCGTGGATCGCGCAATCCATCGGCGATCGCTGGCGCGCAGACAACCAGGCACCCGCGCCGGCTGCCAGCCTGCACGCGTTGCTGGTCGGCCCGGCGTGGATCCTGTCCTGGCTGTATCGCAGGCTGGGCCTGCGCTGGTGAACGCCGCGCGGGACAGTGGCCGGCGCGTTCACTACACTCGATCCCATCCCACGCGCAGCGGCCAGCCATGACAATCCGCCCAAAACCCGCCTCCATTCTGCTTGCCACCGACCTGTCGGCACGCTCGGATCGCGCGCAGGCGCGAGCCATCCAGCTGGCACGGCACTGGCAGTCGCGACTGGTGGTGGTGGTGGCACAGTCCGAAGAAGCCAGTTTCAGCCTGCCAAGCGCGTACCACGATGCCGACGCGCCACAGGATGCGCCGGCGCCGGAAACCCCTGCCGCTTACCTCGAACGCATCGCCCGACGCGAACTGGCCGATGCCGGTGTCGCAGTGGAGATCCGGGTGGTGACCGGCGCGCCCGGGCCGGTTGCCGCGGCGGCGGCGGCGGACGCAGGTTGCGGACTGATCATCACCGGCACCTCGCGCAGCGACGCGGTGATGCGCATGGAGCCGGGCTCCACCCTGCGCTGGCTGGCGCGCCATGCCGGGCGGCCAGTGCTGGCCGTGCATGATCGCGTGCGCGGCGCTTATCGGCAGGTGACCGTGGCCAGCGACTATTCGGCGGCGGCCACGGCCGCGCTGCAGCTGGCCGCAAACTGGTTCGACGATGCCGCCAGCCGCATCCTGCTGCACGGCTATCCGGTGCCGCTGGCGACGCTGGCCCTCAACGACGGTCTGCGCGCAGACGCGCTGGCGGTGTTGCAGGCGTCCGCCGATCGCGAAGCCCGCGACGCCCTGGCGCACGCGCTGGGCGATGCCGCCACGGGCTGGGCCTCGCTGGCGCAGGCCGGCGGCCCGGTGCGCCTGCTGCGCGAACACGCGCGAACTGCCAGCACCGAGCTGACCGTGATCGCCAGCCACGGCCGCACGGCCTTGCTGGATCGACTGATGGGCAGCGTGGCCGAACGCCTGCTGGAAACCGTGGGAACCGACCTGCTGGTGGTGCCGCTGGCGCGCTGACTCAGCCGGCCGACGCCGCGCGTGGCAGTGCGCGCCACAGCCACAGCATGCCGAGCACGGCCGCGACCACCGATGCGCCCAGCACGCCCAGCACGCCTTCGGTGTAATGCGCCGGTTGCTCGGCAAACGCCAGCGAGGCGATGAACAGGCTCATGGTGAAGCCGATGCCGCAGAGCAGCCCCAGCCCCAGCATCGAGCGCAGATCCATGCCCTGCGGGAAACGCGCAAATCCGAGCGCGCGCATCGCCAATGCGGCCCCGACAATGCCCAGCGGTTTGCCCAGCACCAGCCCCAAGGCAATGCCGGCCGGCAGCGGCGACAGCAGATCGTCCAGGCGCAGCTGGCCAACCGGCAACCCCGCGTTGGCAAACGCGAACAGCGGCAGGATCACGAACGCCACCGCCGGATGCAGCGCATGTTCCAGCGTTTCCAGCGGCGAGTGCTCCACCGCATCATCGATGGCGTTGCGCGGATCCACGTGCGGAACCATCAACCCGGTCACCACCCCGGCCAGGGTGGCATGCAGGCCGGACTTCAGCACGAAGCCCCACAGCAGCAAACCCAGCACCAGATAGGGCACCAGCTGCGTGACCTTGCGCCGGTTCAACACGAACATCGCCAGCGTCACCAGCGCCGCGCCTCCCAGCGCCATCCACGACATGCCCTGCGAATAGAACAGGGCGATGATCAGGATCGCGATCAGATCATCGGCCACCGCGATGGTCGACAGCAGCAGCTTCATTCCCAGCGGAACGCGCGAGCCCAGCAGCGCCAGCACGCCCAGCGCAAACGCAATGTCGGTGGCGGTGGGAATGGCCCAGCCGCGCATTGCACCGGCATCACCGTGGTTCAACCCCACGTACAGCAGCGCCGGCGCCACCACCCCCGCGCAGGCGCACACCACCGGCAGCAGCAACTGGTCGCGGTCGGACAGCTGGCCCGACACCACTTCGCGCTTGATCTCCAGCGAGACCAGCAGGAAGAACACCGCCATCAGGCCATCGTTGATCCACCAGTGCAGCGACTTGCCCCAACCCTCGCCGCCAAGCGGGGTGTCGCGCAGCACTTCATAGGCATGCGCCAGCGACGAATTGGCACCGACCATCGCCAGCACCGCCGCGACGATCAGCACGATGCCACCCGCCGCTTCGAGCCGGAAGAAGTCAACCAGCGCGCGCTGCGCGCGTGCCAGTACGGTGATCTGCTGGGCGGATTGCTTGTTCATTGCCGCCCAGTATAAAGGCGCACTTCGCAGCCCACGGACAGCGCCGCCGCAGCGCAGGCACTCAACCGCGCGGGTCAAACCGCTTGCGCAGGCCCATCCAGCAGGCCGGGTAACTGCGCTGCCGATGCGCCGCCTCCAGCGCCTGCGCCACCGGGCGAATCACCGCGCGCGTTTCGAACATGATCGCCATGGTGTCGGTGATGTAGTCCGGCTTGCCGGTGTCGATGGCGCTGGCCTTCTCGAAAGTCGCCGCATCCGGGCCGTGCCCGGTCATGCAGTTGTGCAGCGAGCAGCCGCCGGGCGCGAAGCCCTCGGCCTTGGCGTCATATTCGCCATGCACCAGCCCCATGAATTCGCTGGCGATATTGCGGTGGAACCACGGCGGGCGGAAGGTGTCCTGCATCGCAAGGACGCGCGGCGGGAAGATCGCGACATCCACGTTGCTGGTGCCGGGCGTATCGCTGGGTGAATGCAGCACCAGGAA